>CAYLKW010000249.1:0-1509 GCA_964384245.1 uncultured bacterium | reverse complement strand
AGCCGTTTGTCCTGAGCTTGTCGAAGGGCGAATGGCTAATTACGACACAGTCTGTTGCCAAAGAGGGGTAAACCCTCCCTTAGAAAAAGGGAGGCCGTGAGGGATTTTACAAATTGATGTCGTTATTGTTTTGAAACGGTTAATACTTCGGGTAGTGATCAGGAAGGAGGAATGGAAAAAGTAAGACTTGGCCTGATCGGCTTAGGGCTCATGGGAACTCCCCATGCCAGAACCTTAACCAAGGTTCCGGAGTGCGACCTGGTGGCCGCCTCTGACGTGGATGAAACACAGAAAGCGGTCACAGAGGAACTTGGAATCAAATTCTACCGGCGTTATGAGGAGATGATTGAAAAGGAGAATCTGGGGGGTGTCATCCTTGCCGTTCCCAATCATCTCCATACGCCCATCGGCATTAACTGCGCCCAGAAGGGACTCCATCTTTTCATCGAGAAGCCCATTGCTCAGAGTGTCTCTGAGGCGAATCGGCTTATTGAGTCGGCAAAACAGAACAAGATTCGCATCTTGGTAGGCCATCAAAGAAGGTTCAGCAGCCTTGTTGAAAAGGCCAGAGAAATCGTCACTGGGGGCGAGCTGGGAAAGCTTGTGGGTGTAACGATCACATGGGCGCTTCTGAAGCCAGGACCGTATTTTGAGGGGCCCCTGTCATGGAGAAAAGAGAAGGGGGGAGGGCCGATCCTGATCAATCTGATCCATGAGATCGATAACCTCAGATATATCTGCGGCGAGATCGATGAAGTCTTTGCCCTGGTCAGCAATAAAGTCAGAAATTTCCCGGTGGAAGATACCGCGAGCATCACCCTGAGGTTTAAAAACGGTGCTCTTGGGACAATTTTTCTATCTGATTGCACGCCTTCTCTGACGTCATGGGAAGGGACGACCGGAGAAAACCCTCTTCTATACCATGATTTCGGTAACTGCTACCAGTTTTTCGGCACAGAGGGTTCATTGCTCTTTCCTCAAATGAAGAAACGCTACTATGCCGACCCCGAAAAGATCGGATGGAATTATCCCATCACGGAACAGGGATATAAAATGATTCGGGAAGACCCTTACATTAAGGAGTTCAGCCATTTCTGCAGAGTCGTTTCAGGGAAAGAAGAGCCGAGAACCTCAGGGGAAGACGGGAGAAGAACGCTGGAGGTGACTCTGGCCATTCAGAGGTCGGGTGAGACAGGACAACCCATTCATTTGTAACGGGAAGGACCGGGGATATGAAAATGGATTCCGGTCTTAGGTGAAGGTTACGGTTACGAGACCCGTTTCGTAAAAGATTAATATCGTTTAACGGTGACGATGCTGGTATCGAAGCAGGGAACCCGAAGCTCGAATTTCGTTAAGAATAGAGTCGAGCCTCCAGTTTCGAGAATCGAGCATCGATACAAGCTTCGACAACGACAAACGTTAATTTCTTCGGCATTTTTTAATTATACTTAATTATGATGATCTCGTAAAAAGTCGTCTCACCGGTCCTGCGGCAGGAACCGGTGT
>CAYLKW010000248.1:0-1509 GCA_964384245.1 uncultured bacterium | reverse complement strand
TCCTATATCGCTACGGGCACATCCGAGCGCAGGAGAAGGGGTTCGCGATCTTCGACCACTTCTTCCGGGTGATGATGGGTCGGATTCTGCCGATCGCGGACCACGACGTCAGGCACGCAAGGGAGCTGGCGGAGAAGTACCCGGCGCTGGGTCCCCGCGACCTGATTCATCTGGCCGTGATGATCCGCCACGGGATCGAGGAGATCATCACGGCCGACGTGGGCTTTGACGCCGCGGTGGAGGTCCGGCGCACGGATCCGCGCGCGTTCGAGTAGGCGGTCACGCCGTCGAGGCCTGAGACCCCAACATCCCTATATCTCGTCCGACATCGTGCCCAGGTATCCGAAGGTCAGGCCCCCCGGGATCCGCTGCACCACGGTCAGCTCGCTGCCGGCCCCCGACACCACGGCCGAGATCTGGCCCACGAGCCCCAGATCCGGGGCTATCCGAACCTGCGCAGGGCGAGGCGCAGGAGGCGGCGCCCCTCGTCGCTCACGGACCACTGGAGGAGGATCGGGCTCTGGTAGCGCCCCCGGACGAGGGCCCCGCGACCGGGGGCGCCATGATCGGAGATCATGAAGGCCGCTTTGCGCTTCAGGCTGAGGAAGCGCGCCGCGGGCACCGCCATGATCCTGGCGAGGAGGCGCGCGACCGCTGACCCGCTGATGCCGAGCGCATCCATGAGCCGGTTGGAGAGGTGGACCGCGTCGTACATGGCGTACCCGAGGCCCTTGGCCGGGACCGCGCGGGGGTCGGCGAGGGCGCGCCTGCCGGCGCGCACCGCGAACTTGAGCGGATCGCGCATGACCTCGGCCAGGTCGTGGCGCATCAGGAGCGTCTCGTGCTCGTTGACCACGAGCGCCGCGTCGCGCTCCTCGGGGTCGAGGGTGATGTCAACGCGCCCCTTGGCGACCCCATGGCGGGCGACGAGATCCTCGATGAACGGGACCAGCCCGACCCGGGGGTCGGCGAGGTTGACCGAATCTATGGGATGGCGGGAGACCGGCACCGCGAAGCGGGCCCCTGCGACGGTCTCCTCGCTGTTGTAGGCCAGGACCGTGGTCTGCCGGGTGCGCGCGACCTCGCCGTTGACCCCGTCCAGATCCATGAAGTAGACGGGCTCGCCGGGGCAGTTGATGTAGGTCGCGCAGTTGAGCAGCCCGGAGCCGATGAAGGCGAGGTGGGAGTCGGCGTTCCTGGGCTCCAGGCGGCGCTGCTCCAGGGAGAGCTCCGTGCGCAGGTCGAGCCGGTCGTGGAGGTAGTCGGCGTCGGGAGGGAACAGGTCTCGAAACGCCGCGATGAACTGGTCGGGCTGCTCGCGGCGGTGCCGCAGTCGCCTAGAGATGCCCTGCTCCAGGTAGCCCGCGGTGGTGTGATAGGAGCAGTAGAGGGCCCGGCGGTAGGGCGCCAGCGCATCGCCGTGCACCTCACGCACCCTCTCGGTGACGTCTATGGCGTCGCAGCGAGTGCGCGGCTGTAGCGTGAGGTCGATCTGGAGCGGGGCCGTGC
>CAYLKW010000247.1:0-1593 GCA_964384245.1 uncultured bacterium | reverse complement strand
CTAGGAATCGAAGGAGATGAAAGAAACCTCATTGCTTAACAGGGTGGGAGAGCATCCCGAAGTGATCCCTCGTCTTAAGAGATTTGTTCGAAAAACAAACATCCCATTACGCTTATTAGATTCAAAAGGAGAGATATTCTGGGAGTCGGATTTTTTCAAGGCCAAATCGCATTTTTGCAAAGCGGTTCAATTCAATGGTGTTTCAAACAGAACATGTTTGAAAGCCCACAAAGAAGCGGTTCGGGAATCGTTACGCTGGGGAGAAGCGATTCTTTCAAAATGCTGTTATTTTATTATGCAGATCGTAGCCCCAATCATAGAAAAAGAACGGTTGGTTGGAAAATTGGTGGCCTCACCTTTCCTCCTCATCAACCCATCCGAATTGCAACCTGAAGAACTTGTCCTTCTTCATCGAGCTATACCGGGAAAGGCCAAGGCCATTGAGAATGTTCTTTCTTCCATTTCAATCGTCAGGGACGAAGATGCGAGGCAAGCCGCCCAGCTCCTCTTCCAACTGGCTGATGACCTATCCGATCCCGATCTGAGCCATCTTCTAAAAGTCAGAGAAGCCCAAATCCTTCAGGGAAAAATTGCAGACCAAATTCGTGATCTTAAAGATCTTGATAAAGAATTCACCCCGGGTTCTTTGAGCAAACTATTCTATGGGCAGGAGAGGGAGATCGTAACCAGAATCAGATTAGGGGACAAAAGCGGAGCAAAAGAGATTCTTTGTCAGCTTCTTGCCATTATCCTGGTACAGTACCTTGAAAATTTCGAACTTTTAAAAGTCTCGATCCTGGAACTTCTTATTATACTCTCTCGAACGGCGGTAGAGGAAGGGGCTAAAATCGAAGAAATGTTGGGTATGCGTTACGGCTTCGTCACAGAGCTATCAAGGATTCGAGACCAAGAAGAGCTTTGCTTATGGATTGTAAAGCTCTTCGAAAAGATGACTGATCAAATCTATCAAACCAGAAACGCCAAAAATTACCAGAGATTAAAAAAGGCTATAGATTTTATCGATACTCACTACGATGAACCGTTAACAGTTGAGCAGGTCGCCCGGGAAGTCTATCTCAGTGCTTCCCGCCTGAGCCATATTATCAGGGGTGAATTAGGAATGACCTTAGGGGATTACATCTCAAGGGTTAGAATTGACAAGGCGAAGTGGCTGCTGAGGGAAAAAGATATGCCCCTCTCACAGGTTGCTCAGGAAGTCGGATTCCCGGATCAGAGTTATTTTACAAAGGTTTTTAAGAAAATTGAAAAATGCACTCCAAAAGCCTACCGACAAAATACGACACAGCCAATTATTTAATGCTCATTCATGTTTCAGTGGCCTTTTGGAAGTTCGCAGAGTTCAATGAGCACGCCGCCTGAAGATTTAGGGTGGATGAAAGCGACCTTTGTGTCGTGAGCCCCTGGCCTGGGTTTTTGATCGATCAGAGCGGCTCCTTTTTCAAGAAAGGCCTTCACCTCTGATTCCACATCCTCCACCTCAAAACAGATGTGATGGATTCCCTATCCTTTGGTCTTTAACCCCCACTGTGGAATTGAACTACCACCAGCTACAAGCCGGTGGATTCTCTACTG
>CAYLKW010000246.1:0-1606 GCA_964384245.1 uncultured bacterium | reverse complement strand
GACAGCTCAACAGCCCTTTTAACTGCATCTTCTGAAATATCCTTCCCGCTTACAACAAACTCTATTTCTATTTCAGTAAATTTTTTTGGGTATGATTCTGCCTTTGTTCCTTTGACATTAATAACGATGCTGGTTACTTGCTGTTTCTTTTTTTGCAAAATGGTTCGGATATCCATCCCGGAACACCCTCCGAGCCCGATAAGGAGCAGTTCGGTGGGCCTCATGCCTGTGTTTTTACCGCCTGCCTCTATATCACCGTCCATTACAATGGCATGTCCTGTAGCTGACTCGCCTAAAAACTGAAGTCCTTCAACCCATTTAATTTTGGCATTCATGAATATCCCTCCACGGATTATGTTTTTAGCTGAAGCCGCTGAATAAAAACTGACTTCCCGTTCTTATCATCAACCTCAAAGACTACCGCAGATAAAATCCCTGAGCCGCCTGCAACATCATATTTGCGTGGCAAATGAGTGAGAAATCGCTCAATAATTTGCTCTTTTTCAATACCTATAACTGAATTCAAAGGACCTGTCATGCCTACATCCGTGATATAAGCGGTTCCGCCTGGCAGTACCGTCTCGTCAGCTGTCTGAACATGGGTGTGAGTGCCTATCACAGCGCTAACCTTTCCATCCATATAGTACCCGAAGGCTATCTTTTCAGAGGTGGCTTCTGCGTGAAAATCTATAATAATTATATCAGTTAACTCTCTTAGTCTATCGGTTTCTTTTTCAGCAGCCCTGAACGGACACTCAAGAGTATTCATAAATACCCTGCCCGAGATGCACATAACAGCAATCTGCCTTTTGTCGTTCAGTTTAAAGAGGATGCTTCCAGAACCAGGCGCACCAGATGGATAATTCAAGGGTCTCAGAATCCTGCTTTCTTTGGCTATATAAGACAACGCCTCCTTTTTGTCCCAAACATGATTGCCGGTGGTAATGACATTAACCCCATAACTAAAAAGTTCCAAAGCTGTCTTCTCGGTTATCCCAAAACCGCCTGCTGAATTTTCGCCATTGGCAATGACAGCATCAATTTTATATCTGTTAATGATATTTGGCAGGAAAAACTTAAGCGTCATTCTTCCTATCTTGCCGACAATATCGCCTACTAGAAGCACTCTCATCATCTATTCCGATCAGATTTATCTAAATAGCTATAGTAATCCAAAAAATAGAGGTAGAATACTGTCATTGCAAGGGGGAACTGCAGCAATCTCACTGGGAAAGACGAGTTCGCCCTTTTGCACTTGCAATGACACACTCTTACAGCTGAATTTGAGTCAATAGAAATTAAATTTTAAAGATAACTCTAAAAAATTGAGAGTATAGTATAAACCCAGAATTGTCATTAGATGATAATTTCTAATGACCGCCATTAGAAATTATTGCTCATAACTCACTGTAAAAAAGAAGTAAAAGCATAAAAACATAGTGCAAAAATGCGCAAACTGACAATAAGGAAACCTTATATAGTGTCTGTTATAAAGTCGATAAACCCGCTATTTTGTCATTCCGACCGAAGGGAGGAATTTAAAACTCAAAGATTTCTCACTCCGTTCGAAATGACAGAAAGATTTTCATACAATTTATAAACAGAC
>CAYLKW010000245.1:0-1622 GCA_964384245.1 uncultured bacterium | reverse complement strand
ACGTAGATCGTGGTCTTGCCCAGTTGCTGCTGGATCTGCCTGATCTCGGTGCGCACTCGTATGCGGAGCTTGGCGTCCAGGTTGCTGAGGGGCTCGTCGAGGAGCAGTACCTCAGGTTCCACGATCAGGGCGCGGGCCAGCGCCACGCGCTGCTGTTGGCCGCCTGAGAGGTGGAGCGGCCACTTGCTCTCCAGGCCCCAAAGTCCGAGCTGCCGTGCCGTTTCCTCCACCCGCCGCGAGATCTCGGCCTGCGAACAGCCACGCATGCGTAGGCCGTAGGCAATGTTCTCGAACACGGTCAGGTGGGGGAAGAGCGCGAAGTCCTGGAAGACCATGGCCGTGTTGCGCTGGTCCGGAGGAAGATCGTTGATCCGTCTGCCGCCGATCTTGATCTCGCCCTCATCCGGATCGTAGAACCCAGCGATCAGGCGCAGCGTCGTGGTCTTCCCACACCCGGAAGGACCCAGCAGCGTGACAAACGACCCTTCAGGCACGGTCAGATCGACGCCGCCCACCGCAGCGACGTCGCCGAACCGCTTCTTCAGCCCGCGCAGTTCCACATGGATGCTCGTCATCTGATCCCTGCCTCTAGAGATCGAATAGCTGGACGCGCCGGCCGGCGACCAGGCGGAGCGCACCCAGGGCCAGCAAGGCGATGGCAATCAACGAGAACGCGAGCGCGGTGGCCTGTGACCAGTACCCGTGGTCCGCCAGGCCGAGGATCGATGCCGATGCCACCACCTTCCCGGGCGTCATCAGGAACACGACCGCGCTGAGCGTGTTGATGGACTTAACGAACGAGTAGATGAAGCTCCCGGCAAAAGCATACCTGAGCAGTGGGAGCAGGATCCTCAGGAACGTCTTCAGACTGGAGGCACCGAGGTTGCGCGATGCCCACTCGATCGATGTGTCTATCTGGTGCAGCGATGCTACCGACAGCCTGTACCCCACCGGGAGCGTCCGGATGGCCATCGCCGCGACGATTATCGCCGCGGTACCGGCAAGCTCCAGCGGGGGCTGGTTGAACGCCAGCACGAAGCCTATGCCCACTAGCGTGCCCGGCAGCGCCACGGGCAGCAACGTCATGAAGTCGAGCGCCCCCCGACCCGGGAACGACTTCCGTTGCGTCAGGTAGGCCGTGACGGTGGCCGCGATGGCGGTGATCACTCCTGCCATGGCGCCGAAGCGGACGCTGTTGTATAGATCACGCTGTCTGAACAGGGTGTACTGGAAGTTCTTCAGCGTGAAGGTCCAGTCAACGCCCCAGACCTTCACAAACGCCCCCGCGGCGATGACCGAGTAGACCGAAAGAACAACCATAGCCACGAGCAGGCACGCCGCGAACAGCACCCACCGAAGCAACCCGGAGACTCGGAGCGGCGTCAGGCCAGTGGGCCTTCCCGTGACCGTCGTGTACGCCCGCCCGCCGATCCAGTAGCGTTGGGCGAGGAAGAAGCCCAGAGCCGGAACCAGGAGGACTGTGCACAGCACGGCGGCCATCTCCATGTTGTAGCGCCCGATCACCTGGAGGTAGGCCTCGGTCGCCAGCACGTAGAAGTCGCCGCCCAGCAGCATCGGGTTCCCGAAGTCGGCCAGTATGAGGATGCTCACGAGCAGCGCGG
>CAYLKW010000244.1:0-1659 GCA_964384245.1 uncultured bacterium | reverse complement strand
GCGACCTCATACGCGTGCGCGAGGAGGTCAAGCGCGACCGGAGGATCGCCCGTCAACGGGTTGCGGATAACCAGCAGCGCGCCCGTGAGCGGCTTCAAGCCGAGAATACCTCACGGGGCGCGCTGTCTGTGTTGATCCGCTTGTTGGGCGGCGCCTTCCTGCGTTCGGCAACGAACAGGCAGGTTCTGGCGAGCCTTCCAGTCAAGAGGGACACATTGTCCTTCGTGCGCGTGAAGAACTCCTCGGTCGCAGCCCTGCCGCTGGCACCGCCGTCATTGTGCGGATGCTTCGACCTTCTTCTCGAAGTCAGCTAGGGGGAATTCGACCTTCTGACCGGATTGTCTCCTCGCTTTGCCATTAGCGATGTCGTAGATGTCAGCAGGCACGGCCAAGATATCCCCGTTCTTCTCCCTGAAGGTGTAATCAACGAACACGGCGACTCTGTCGCCGGGCGCGGGAATCTCGCCGAACGAATCGGCGACCATCACGGTTTCCTCGTCTATGGCTCCACCGAAGTACTTGACCACTAGGAACTCCCCCACCCGTCCCTTGTACCGTTTGTCGACGCGAACGCGAACGGGCGTGTAGATGAGCTCTCCTATTGGTCCTTCGCCCCGGGAGAGAGCGGGCGACTTCCGATCGGCAGTGCTCCACGACGCTGGCAACACCTCTACCACCGTACCCAGCACGACTGCCTCCGATTGCATAGTGGCCTGCTCGGGCGTGAGGGATGCAGGGTAGCCGGATATCGAGCCTGAAACGCCACCGCGATCGCCTCGGGGAGCGCCCCCTCCAGAATCCCCAGCCGGGTCCGACGACAAGCCGGGTAGCCTGGACGAACATCCTGCCAGGAGCAGGACTCCGATCACGAGAACCGCAAGGAGTGATTCTCTCGCATGTTGCCTTCTGCTGCCACGCATGGCGCCACCTCCCTAGTAGATGTAGGCGATACCGTTCTTGTCGTCAGCCGCGAGAGCCCACTTCTTGGTCCACGTCGGCTCCATCACGGCCTCAGGATGGCTCTGGCCAATCGCGCTCGGATGGTCGAGAACGGCCCAATGACCGGTCTCGTGAATCATGACCGTCTTGTAGTCAGCCTTCTTGGCGGCCTGGTCCATCACTCCGGTGTTGTTCCAGGTGAAGTTGCTGTTGATGTAGGATTCGGCGTCGTACAGCCTATTGCTGCTGTTCCAGTACAGCAAAGTTCGTCCCGGGATGTTGCTGGGCCAGCCGGCAGCGCTGAAGCTCTTCTTGCCCCACCATGCCACCGGCGCGCCTGAGTTCTGAAGCTTCCAGGTGCTGTTGGTCAGACCGTTCCATACGTTGCATGATGCGACCGCGTATGATCGTTCCGTCGACGTCAGCGTCTCGATCGTGTAGTACGGAACGGTAGCGCTGGCCCACTTGACGCCGGTGTAGTAGTAGGCGAATGCCGTTCCTGGCACTGCCAGCAGCAGCGCAACGGTTGCAGCCCCCAGTAGCATGAGCTTTGGCGGGTGTGCTCTCATCCGGTCCTCCCGTCCCTGTTGAGTGTGGCGTCTTCCATACCCCAGGACTGTAGCGGCTCGGTCCTACCAGAACCCAAACAGATCCTTGCCATCGCCCGCCCAGTCACTATGAGATGGCCGGCCCGAATCCGCATATATACGTGGATCACGG
>CAYLKW010000243.1:0-1660 GCA_964384245.1 uncultured bacterium | reverse complement strand
TCAATTACTTCGGGACTTAGCGTGAGTAATTCCGATACTGCTGATGGTTGGACGGCAAGCCTTGTCAGCGGAGTAATAAAGCTTCAAACCCCAGGAGCTGCAGGGGGGACTAAGAAACTCAGCTATCTTGAGTGGGTTGAAGTAAGTTTCACGGCTACTGTGGCAGACAGAACTTGGGGTGTATCCGTTGCTCCTACTGCTGCGACCGTAGCCCAAGGTGGTTCAACAACGGCGACTGTGTCAGTTGATGTGACACCAGATGGGGCGATAACCACGACATGGACTATAAACGCTTACAGCTCTACCGGCTGGACTGGAGCTGTTGATTGGGCATTGGAAGGCACTGTGCCAACGGTGACTGTCAATGTTCCCACGGCTACACTAAACGCTACTGGACAGCCATCCGGTGTGACTGTCGGTTTCTCACCCGCGAGTGGTACGCCAGACTTCACTTCAACAATGACCATTACCGTGGGGGCAGCGGTTGCACCTGGAGTATACCCCATAACCATACAGGTGCTAGTGGGTGCTACTGTCAAAGCAACCACCACATTCATGCTTACTGTTACAGGAACAGCCTGCTACAAAGATGAAACCGCCTGGGCTGATGGCATGCGTTATAATCCAGATTCGGGCGGTGGCAACTGGGCAACGTACACGCCATACGTTGCCACCAGCACCGTCACACTTTACGCCGGCCAGACTATGGAAGCAGGCACGGTGGCCTTCTCAGCTGCTACTGATGGTAATATAACCATCACAATTACATTGAAGGCAGGCTGGTACTTCCGAAACGTAGCAGATAATAATGTCAAAATCCAGGACTATGCTACTGCCCCATCAGGGAATCCTGCACCAGGACAATTTGCTTGGAAATGGACTGCCACGGCCAGTCCTTGGTCAGGCTCGGTACCTCTTATGGTGTGCACGTGGACGTGAAAAAAGAAGTTCCCTGCCCATAACTGTAAAAAACCTTTAACCGAATATGGCCACTATTAAACTAGTGATAGTGCTACTCAAGGTCAGATGGTTGCAGAGGCATTGCAGCACTTGAGGGCGTAGCTTGTAATCGAGAGGGGCGGGGAACTTCTCAGCCCCGCCCTCGCGAGGGGGAGAAGAATGAAATTTTTCTGCCAGCAAAAACGGCGTGGTGATAAATGCGCCAGTGGCTTCGGGGTGCGCTGGCTGCTGGCAGTGCTGGTTATTTCGCTGAGCGTGCTGCCAGTTTTCAGCGGCTCGGTACGGGCACAAAGCCAGAGCATTGCTCCAGCCAGCCTGCCCCCGGCCACGGTGGGCGCCGCGTACTCGGTGCAACTGCTGACCGTGGGCATGCCGGGCTCGGCCAGCTATGCCTGGTCGGTGGTCTCAGGGACGCTGCCGCCGGGGCTATTCCTGGATTCGGCCACCGGCCTTATCTCCGGCAAGCCGGACGTCTCGGGCAATTTCACCTTCATCGTCCAGGTGAAGGGCAGCGCCGGGGCTGAGATGCAACAGGGCTTCCTCATTGCGGTCACTGTTGTCCCCATCACCTTCGCCACCTCGTTGCTGGCGGATGCCACGGAGGGATTTCCCTATACCATGCAGCTGGTCAACGGCGGCACAGCCCGCCGTATACCTGGTCTGTAGCCAGCGGAGCACTGCCAAAGGGCTTAACCCTGCA
>CAYLKW010000242.1:0-1661 GCA_964384245.1 uncultured bacterium | reverse complement strand
TCGGCGCGCAGGGCGTGATCCAATGGGATAATGCCGGCGGCGCAGCGCAACTATTCACTGCCGCGGAACGCGGCTGCAATGCTGGCGCACCTGGTCACGGCGATGAAGCTGCCGTGTCCCTACGGAACCGGCGATTCATCCCGCCGGAGGGTTTCGAGCAATCACCTGTTCCTGGAACAAATGCGCCATTTTATCGCCGTTTGTAACGGTAAAAGCGCACCGCTATGCAGGACGGCGTCAAGGCCCTGGAACTGGCCCTGGCCGTCCACCAATCCCAACAGCAGCGCAAAATCATCACCTTCTAATGTTCAGTCACTGAATTTTGGTGCTATAATTGCCCCTCGTGCCTGCTGGCAGCATATTCACTCATAACTCATTTCTCTTTTCTCATTTCCCATAACTATCCACAAACCCTTCAAGGAGTATCAAAGCATGTCTAAAAAGCAACAAACTGGTAAATTGATCAGCCCTTACGGCGGCAAGCTGGTTGACCTGATGGTTACCGGCGAAGAACGCGAAGCGTTGATCGCCCACTCGAACCACCTGCCTCCCGTGCAAATTTCCGCCCGCGCCCTGTGCGATCTGGAACTGCTCGCCACGGGCGCTTTCTCGCCCCTGGATCGCTTCATGAGCAAGGCCGATTACGAGCGCGTGCTGACCGAAATGCGCCTGAAAGACGGCACGCTCTTCCCCCTGCCGGTAACGCTGCCGGTCGCCGAAGACGCCCTGCCAAGCTGGGGCGAGCAGATCACCCTGCGCGACGCCCGCAATAACACCCTGGCGGTGATGCAGATCGAAGAAGTCTATCACTTCGATCCGCAGCGTGAAGCCCGCCTGGCGCTGGGCACCACCGATCCCAAGCACCCGCTGGTTTCCGAGATGGTACGCTGGGGCAAGGTGTATGTCTCCGGCAAGCTGCAAGTGATCAACCTGCCCGTTTACCACGATTTCGTCGAACTGCGTCGCACGCCGGCCCAGGTGCGCGCCCTGTTGGAAGCGATGGGCCACGACAATGTGGTCGCTTTCCAGACGCGCAACCCGCTGCACCGCATCCACGAAGAACTGACCAAGCGCGCCGCTGCTGAAGTCAACGGCTCGCTGCTCATTCACCCCGTGGTGGGTATGACCAAGCCCGGCGATGTCGATCACTACACGCGTGTGCGCACCTATCGCGCCCTGGTCGATAACTACTATGATCCCAGCAGCACCCAGCTCAGCCTGCTGCCGCTGGCGATGCGCATGGCCGGCCCGCGTGAAGCCCTGCTGCACGCCATCATCCGCCGCAACCACGGCGCCAACCACTTCATCATCGGTCGCGATCATGCCGGCCCCGGCAAAGACAGCCAGGGCAAGCCCTTCTACGGCCCCTACGAAGCCCAGGAGATGATGGCGCAGTACTCGGAAGAACTGGGCGTCAAGCCGGTGGAATTCAAAGAGCTGCTCTACCTGCCCGATGAAGACCGCTACGAAGAAGCCAACAAGGTTCCTGAAGGCGCCAACATCCTGTCCATCTCCGGCACGCAGGTGCGCGACGATTACCTGGCCAAGGGCGTCACCCTGCCGGAGTGGTTCACCCGCAAAGAGACCGCCGAAATCTTGCAGCAGATGTACCCTCCGCGCCACAAACAGGGCGTGTGCCTGTGGTTCACCGGCCTGAGCGG
>CAYLKW010000241.1:0-1665 GCA_964384245.1 uncultured bacterium | reverse complement strand
CTAGCCTCGATCTTTCACGAGTGACCTCAAACCGTTGCCTAGAAGAGGCGACGGTGACCCCTTGAGCTGGGATAATGGGAGTTGCGAGACGCCCGAGACCCCGCGCGAGAGGAACACCGTCTTGGTGAACGCTACCACGCCTCTGTCAGGGATTGAAGTCACTGCCGACATATCCGGTCTGACGTCGCGTGCCGGCACCGCGCTGCTCACCGGCCTGGCCGACGCGACCGGCCTGACCGGCGGGCTGGTCGCAGGGCTGCGTGTCCACTCCCGCAGGGTCGCCCACGAACCCGGACACATCGTGCGGGATCTCGCCGTGATGCTCGCGGACGGCGGCGACGCGCTCACGGACCTGGGTGCCCTGCGCGACCAGCCCGCCCTGTTCGGTGGGGTGGCCTCGGACCCGACGGCCTGGCGGTGCATCGAGCGTCTCGATGAGACGATGCTCTCCCGTGTCCGCGACGCGCGCGCCGCCGCCCGCGCTCGGGCCTGGGCGCTTGCCGGCGCCCCGTCACGCGTCGTGCTCGACATCGACGCCACGCTCATCACCGCGCACTCCGACAAGGAGAGGGCGGCGGGCACCTACAAGGGAGGCTTCGGCTTCCACCCGCTGCTGTGCTTCGAGGCCGGAAGAGGCGAAGCGCTCGCGGGGATGCTACGCCCCGGCAACACCGGGTCCAACACCGCCGCAGACCACATCGAGGTGCTCGATCGCGCGCTCGCCCAGCTGCCCGAGGGCTGCGCCGGGCCGGGCACGCTTCTGCGCTGCGACTCGGGGGGAGCCACCCATGCCTTCCTTTCCGCCGTTGCGGCACGGGGTCTGTCCTTCTCGGTGGGGTTCGATCTGACCGGCAGCGTGCGCGAGGCGTGCCTGGCGGTGCCCGAACGCGCGTGGGTTCCCGCGCTCGGCGCGGATGGAGAGGATCGTGAAGGGGCCTGGGTGGCCGAGCTGGATCTGGACCTGTCCGCATGGCCGAAAGGCACCCGGGCGATCTGCCGCCGCGAACGTCCCCACCCCGGAGCGCAGCTCACCTTCACCGACATCTGCGGTCACCGCTTCCAGGTGTTCCTCACGAACCAGAAAGGGTCGCGCATCGCGCGCCTGGAGCAGGTGCGCCGCCAGAGGGCGGCGATCGAGGACTCCATCCGCTGCGCCAAGGCCTCTGGCCTGCGCAAGGCGCCGTTCAGGAGCTTCTCCATGAACGAGGCGTGGCTCGAACTCGTGCTCATCGGAGCCGACCTCGTGTCCTGGACGAAGGCGCTGCTGCTCGCCGGCACCGATCTGGCGCACTGCGAGCCCAAGCGTCTGCGCTACCGCCTGCTGCACGTCGCCGGACGGATCGTGCGCCACGCGCGCGGCGTGAGACTGCGCCTGCCGCGGCGATGGCCTTGGGCCGATGCGCTCGCGGCCGCGTTCGCGCGCCTGCGGGCGCTGCCTTTCGGCTGAAGCACGTCCCGGCACGCCGCCGTGATCGTCCAGACGCACCGGGACCTTGTCATGTGACGCCCTCAAGCGGGTGGGAACGGCCCGCGACGGGTTTCCGGACGCCCGCCGGGCCGCCATCGCGATCGCAGCACGGGTCAGAGGGATGCGATACCGTGGCAAGAGACCCGAACCGGTGCCGCAAGACCGATCCGGAGACCTTCGTGAAAGATCGAGGCTAG
>CAYLKW010000240.1:0-1679 GCA_964384245.1 uncultured bacterium | reverse complement strand
CCAGTGAGCAATAAACCTTTAAAAAGTCCTTGCCAGTGTATTTCCATCTCCATTCATCTAAGTCCATTTCCCTGCCGAAGGTTTCTTTAAAGAGCTTGATTATGCCTTGCTCGTCCCCGTTCCTGTATAGACGAATCATGAAATCCCGTGACAGGGCGGGAGGAGTTTTAACTTCCAAATCACGGTATAGTCCTATAAGCGATGAATCATCTGTGAGGATATTGAAGCTGAGCGATTGAAGATCTTCTTTTTGCCAGAAAGACAGATGATTTTCAAGGGGATTTTCAATCACCACCTGTTCGACAAACTTTGATGGAGTCGCTATGATAACGTTTTTGCCAATTCTCTTGAGGGTTTTTATGAAAGAGACGCCGTCTTCCTTTTTTAAATGTTCAATAATGTCAATAGCTAGAACAAGATCATAGATATTGTCTGGAAAATTTTCAACGGCCTTTACTGCATCTGAAATAAAGATTTCATTATATACAAGTTTGTGTAAATCCGTTATATATTTCTGAAAACCCTCTATGCAGTCAATTTTTGTTTTCCAGTTTTCTTTTTTATTCCATGTAACATTCGCTCTGTCATATAGATTCTCACCCTCTAAATACACCCTGCATAAAGCCCCGTAAATTCCAATGCCGCAGCCGACATCAAGAATAGAAGAGGGCTTCAGGGAGACGATCTGATGTATTATGGGACTGATCTGATGATAGTCACTTATCGGCATAGGACTACTCTATTCATTCGCGTTCATCCTTTACTTACTACGAACCAACACCAGAAAGGTTCCAAGCCACTGATCTTCCATTCGGCGATACGCAGAACACGGAGACCCACATTCTTGATGAGTTGCTTTGCGTCATCCCGCCGGTAGCCGATAACCCACTCGGTCCCATAGTGGCCTTCCTGGACATCATAATTCACACCTGAGAGCAGATTGAAGAGGGAAAAGCCGCCGGGCTTGAGCACGCGTTCCATTTCCCGCAGGTACTGGATGAAATAGGAGCGGGGGATGTGCTGGAACACGGTGAAACTGTATACCAGGTCGAACATATTCGGCCTGAACATGGAAAGGTTGTCGCCGTCGTTGTGATGGAATCGAACATTCTTGATTCTGGAGAAGCGCTGTCTACAGATCTTGATGATGTGTTTTGAGATATCGACACCGTGGATTGTACGGACACGAGTGTGCATCCATTGCTCTGTGCGGCCGTAGCCGCATCCTATATCAAGGGCAACCATAGCGGGGTTGAGTTTTACAAAAGCCTGAAACCAAACCTCTTCGGTGGCCATAAGAATCGGCACTACTTCATGGTTAAATGTAGCCATGGGCTCTCCGGGAAGCTCCAGTACAATCTCATTGGAGTTGAAGTCAATATTTTTTATGATATCAGGCAATACTAATGATTCTAAGGGGTCGGCCTTGGTAGCCGGGGTGACGGGGGGAGGGATCTTCTGGTCGGTGGTCCAATCGCCATAAAGGGGATGAAACCGAAAATAACCAGCACGTTGCATAGAATCCCACATGGAACGAAAAACATTATTTTTTTCCTTCATAAACAATTTGCTGAAAAATTTTTTCATTAGAGACTCTTGCAAAAGTATTTTAATTTCTGATGACTAATTAGAGTCTGTTTATAAATTACGATTATTCACCCTCCCCCAACCCCTCCCGT
>CAYLKW010000239.1:0-1685 GCA_964384245.1 uncultured bacterium | reverse complement strand
CGGCCACGATCAACGGGACCACGGTCGGCGAGTCAGGGATCATGGCCGCGATCGCAGGCTGCTGGGGTACGCCGGTTGTCTTTGTCTCAGGGGACGAAGCCGTATGCCGCGAGGCCCGTGCCCTGCTGGGCCCTGAGCTCGTGACCGCGCCGGTGAAGCAGGGGTTGGGCCGGTACTCCGCGCGGCACCTGGCGCCTTCCGAGGCGCGCGCGCTGATAGAATCAGGGGCCCGGGAAGCCCTGGCCCGGGAAGCCATGTCCCGCCGGTCCGGATGGCCATCTCCGCTCAGGTTCACCGCGCCCGTGACATTTCAGGTAGAGCTGACCACCCCTGACCGCGTGGAGGCGTATCGTGGTCGCGCCGGCGTAGAGGTGATCGGCCCGCGCACGGTGCGCGCCACCGGCGAGAACTTCTGGCAGGCCTGGAACGCGTTCTGGCACCACGGCTAGCGGATCGCCGCGGCCACGGCGTCGCCCACCTCCGCGGTGCGGCTACCGCCGCCCAGGTCGGGCGTGCGCACCTCGCCCCCGCGCACCACTTCGCACAGCGCCTCGAACACCGCGCGCGCAGCATCGGCCTCGCCGAGGTGATCGAGCAGCAGCGAGGTGGTCCAGATCGTGGCCATCGGGTTGGCGATTCCCCTCCCGGCGATGTCGGGGGCCGAGCCGTGGACCGGTTCGAACATGGATGGGGAACGGCGGCTGGGGTCCAGGTTGGCGCTGGCGGCCAGTCCCAGGCTGCCCTGCAGCGCGGCGCCCAGGTCGGTGAGGATGTCGGCGAACAGATTCGAGCCGACCATTACGTCGAACCGGGCGGGGTGCAGCACCATCTGGTAGGCGGCGGCGTCCACGTGGAGCTTCCACACCTGGACGTCGGGATAGTCGCGCGCCACTCGCTCGGCCACCTCATCCCACATGACCGCGGTGTACTGCATCGCGTTGGACTTGGTGACGTGCGCTAGCTTCCTGCGCCGCCGCCGAGCCAGGTCAAATGCGTAGCGGAGGATCCGGTCGGTAGCCCGGTGCGTGAAGACCGTGGTCTGCACGGCCAACTCGTCGGGCGTGCCAGCGGAGACGCGGCCTCCTATCCCGGAGTACTCGCCCTCGGTGTTCTCGCGCACGAACAGGATGTCCACTTCCTCGGGCCGCCGCCCTGCCAGCGGGGAGGCGACGCCCTCGAGCAGCCGGATCGGCCGGACGTTGGCGTAGAGGTCAAACGCCTTTCGGATCCGCAGCAGCAGCCCCCACAGCGAGACGTGGTCAGGCACGCGCGGGTCGCCGATGGCGCCCAGCAGGATCGCGTCGAATCCCCGCAGCGTCTCCAGGGCGTCGTCGGGCATCATTGCGCCTTGCCGCAAGTAGTGCTCGCAGCCCCACGGGAATGCCACGGGCTCGATCTGGAAACCGAAGCGGCCGGCCGCCGCCTCAAGCACCTTGAGTCCTTCCGGGACCACCTCGGTCCCGATGCCATCGCCGGGGATTACGGCAATCCGGTAGCGGTTCATGTGCCTCCCTAGAACAGCCCCTCCGAGGCCGCCATCCCTACGATCAGGCATCCCCAGAACAACTTGAACGCGCGCACGTAGTCGGGATCGGTGATGGCTATCGTCCGCGGGCCGCGGCGCTCCACTCCCGGGAACAGCGTGGCCATGTGCGCCGGGGCGGTGCGCTTGAAGTCCACCTCGA
>CAYLKW010000238.1:0-1712 GCA_964384245.1 uncultured bacterium | reverse complement strand
GCGCTGCGCGCGCGTATGCAGTCATCATAGGGAGGGCTGACAATGGTAAGGTTCCCCTGGAACCGTATCGTCGTTCTGCCGGTTGTCGCGGTTCTGGTTCTCACGTCGTTGGTGCCCACAACGGCACAGCAGCCTCGGCGCGGCGGGGTGCTGCGCATCGCCCACATCGGCGAACCCCCCACCCTGGACCAGCACTGGACCACCGTGACCATCACCCGCGACATAATGAACAACGTCAACGAGGGCCTGTTTGCCCTCAACGCCAAAATGGAACCTCGGCCGATGCTCGTGGACAGGTGGACCATGAGCCCCGACCGGCGCACCTTCACATTCGTGCTGCGGCGCGGGGTAAGGTTCCATCACGGCAGGGAACTGAACAGCGATGACGTGCGGGCGTCGCTGGACCGATGGGGCCGCATCGCGGGAGCGGGCCGGGCGCTGTTTGCCAACGTTCTTTCCGTCGAAACACCTGACCCGCTGACGATCACGCTAAGGCTGCGCGAACCGTTTGCCACCCTGGTTCAGGAACTGGCCTTCTTCGCCCAGGCCGCAGTGATCTTTCCCAAGGAGGTCATAGAGGAGGCCGGAACCGGACGGCTGCGGCGGTTCATAGGCACGGGGCCCTACCGCTTCGTCGAACACCTCCCCGACCGGCACATCCGGCTCGACCGCTTTGAGGGATACGCCTCGCGCACCGAGGAGCCGGATGGCACCACGGGCCGCAAGAGCGCTCACTTCGATTCGATCCTATTCCTTCCGGTGCCCGACGCCGCGGTCCGGATATCCGGCGTGAAGAGCGGCGACTACCATTTCGCCGACTCCATTCCATCTGACGAGTTCGCCAGGCTGCGGGCCGATCGCGACATGGTACCTTTCGTCGACGAGAATCCCCGCTGGCTGCATGCAGTCTTCAACCACCGGTCGCCGCTCATGTCCAATCAGAAGATCCGCCAAGCGTTCCAGGCGGCGCTCGATCACGAAGCCGTGATGCGGGCTGCTTTCGGTCCGAGCCAGTTCTGGCGGCTGGATCCGGGCATCATGTCCAAGGAGCATTTCATGTGGACCGACGCCGGTCGGGAGCTCTACAACCGGAAGAACCCGGAGCGCTCCCGACAGCTCCTAACCGAGGCCGGCTACAAGGGAGAGCCGCTCCGCTGGCTCACAACGATGGAGTACCCTCACTTCGGCATCGCTGCACAGGTCTCCAAGCCGATGCTCGAGCGGGCCGGATTCTCCGTCGATCTCCAACTGATGGACTGGGCTACCTTGATCTCCCGGCGCGGAAGGCCCGATCTCTGGGACGTGTTCGTCACGGCCCACGGCCTGCGCCCGGACCCCACGCAGTTGCTACCGTTGGACCCAACCTGGTCGGGGTGGTACGACCACCGGGACATGCGCGCCATGATTGGCCTGATGCGACGGCACTCGGACCCCAAGGTGCGGCAGGACCTCTGGATGCGGATGCAGCGGCTCTTCTACGAGGATGCCGCCTCGATCAAGTTCGGGGATTTCTTCCCCCTGCACCTGTATCGCAGGGAGCTTCGGGGCTACATCAGCCGGCCCACGCACATCTGGTGGAACTCGTGGCTGGAGACAACGCGGTAGCGCATGGCCCGGCAAGGGTTGCGCGCATCAACATGCGGACCCCATCGCCCTGCTAGGGCAGCCCGGCGAACCGTTCGATCAACCGCGCCACCAGGTAGATCGTCTCC
>CAYLKW010000237.1:0-1752 GCA_964384245.1 uncultured bacterium | reverse complement strand
TTGCGCACCACTGGGAGCCAGTGATCTATGCGTCTCGTGGCCCGCTATGCCCAGCGCCGCCGGACCTTGAACCGCCGGAAGCCCTTGGCCGACTCCTCCCGAACCATGCCGAGGTAGAGTTCTTGAACGTTCGGGTCGGCCTCCAGTCGCGTGCTGGTGCCCTCCAGCACAATCCGGCCGCTCTCCAGCACGTAGCCGTAGTCAGCGACCCCAAGCGCCTGCCGGGCGTTCTGCTCAATCAGGAGCATGGCGGTCCCCGCGGCGTGGATCGCGCGGATGATCCGGAACACCTCTCCCACAAAGCGTGGAGCGAGGCCCAGAGAGGGCTCGTCCAGAAGCATCAGCTTGGGACGGCTCATCAACGCGCGCGCCAGAACGAGCATCTGCTGCTCACCGCCGGAGAGCGTGCCCGCGAGCTGCCGGCGGCGCTCGCGCAGGATCGGGAAGCGGGTCTCCATTGCCTCGATGTCGCCGGCCACGCCGCCGTCTCCGCGCGCGTAGGCGCCCAGGCGCAGGTTCTCGTGCACGGTCAGTTCCGGGAAGATGCCGCGGCCCTCAGGGATGTACGCCACCCCCAGCCGGGCGATGTCCTCGGGGTCCCATCCGTTGACGCGCCGGCCCAGGACCTCGATCGTGCCCTTTTCCGGCTGGTCAGGGATGTACCCCATGATCGTCTTCAGCAGCGTGCTCTTGCCCGCGCCGTTGGACCCCAGGATGGTGACGACCTGACCGGGCAGGACCTCCAAGGAAACGCCGCGCAGCACGGTCAGCCGGCCGTAGTAGGCAGTCTCGACGTTGCCTACCCTCAGCAGCGGCTTGTCCATAGCGCGGGCGGCTTCCGGCGCGTCCACTACGCCGTCTCCCCCAGGTAGGCGGTTATCACCGCTGGGTCGCGCTGGATCGCCTCTGGTGGGCCCTGCGCTATCTTCACCCCGTGATCGAGCACCGCGATCCAGTCCGAGATCCCCATGACGATCTTCAGATCGTGCTCCACCAGCACGACCGTGATGCCCCATTCCTCCCGGATGTCCTTGATCCGGAAGACCAGGTCGGCCTTCTCCTCCGCGGTCATGCCCGACGAGGGTTCGTCGAGCAGCAGGAGGATCGGTTCCGTGGCCAGCGCACGGGCGATCTCGACCAGACGCTGCTGGCCCATGGGGAGATCGCCCACGCGGCGGCGGCGGGTCGCCTGGAGATCGAGGAAGTCGAGGATCTCTTCAACCTTGCGGCGGTGCCGCACCTCGTCCCGCTTCCACCGCGGCGTACCCAGCGCGGCATTCGCGAGAGAGGTTTTGATGTGCAGGTGCCGGCCGAGCATGACGTTGTCCAGCACCGAGCTCATCCGGAACAGCTCGAGGTTCTGAAACGTGCGGGCGACGCCACGCCGGGCCACGGCGTCGGGACGCCGGGGCAGCGGCACGGCCTGAAACCGGGTCTCACCGGAGTCCGGCTTGTAGAGGCCGCAGATGCAGTTGAAGAGCGTTGTCTTGCCGGCGCCGTTGGGGCCGATCACCGAGACCAGCTCGCGCGCTCCCACGGTCAAATCCACGCGGTCGAGGGCGACGACGCCGCCGAACGCGATCGAGAGGCCCGTGACTTCCAGCAACGGCTGCGCGCTCATGGAGAGATGACCATCCTGGTGGAGGAAGGGGCCGGGTCCGCTACCCCGGCCCCTGCCCTACCTAGAACTTCCTGGCATAGGTGTACCAGTCGGACAGCTTCGTGTACTGGCCCCGCTCAGACTTCACCATG
>CAYLKW010000236.1:0-1763 GCA_964384245.1 uncultured bacterium | reverse complement strand
GCTTTCGTCAATACCAGTTTGTCCCCGACCCTTGCCTTGGCGTTGGTCAGGATTCTTTTGGGATGAATCAGGCCGGTTACCGCCAGACCGTATTTAATCTCCGGATCTTCGATCGAATGTCCTCCAACCAGAGCCACACCCGCCTCTTTCATTTTTGAGAGGCCCCCGAGAAGAATCTCCTTCAAAATGGAAGAGGGCATGGTTTTGATCGGAAAGGCCACTAAATTCATGCCCGTAAGAGGCGTCCCGCCCATAGCGTAAACATCGCTTAATGCATTAGCCACGGCAATCTGGCCGAAGGTAAAGGGATCATCCACAATAGGAGTGAAGAAATCGACGGTCTGAACCAGGGCAATCTCATCACTGAGTTGATAGACTCCGGCATCATCTGAGGTATCCAGCCCCACTAAAACCCTCGGGTCTTTTGGAATCTCCAATCCTCTTATAATCTGATCCAGATCCTCCGGACCAATCTTCGCCGCTCAACCCGCTTTCTTAACCGTTGCCGTCAGGCGAACCTCGCTCATGGCTCTCCTCCTGTTTGAGAATGTCAACTTCCAACCCTAAACATCTCTCGCTATCAACCGGATGGTGATGATCTCCAGTGTCTCCAATCCCTTTACGACTATTTTAATGTCCTAACAGCAGATGTCAAATTAGTTTTTTCGATACCCGCCCTTCGGTTATGACAGAGGTTCCAATATTTCTTTTCTATTGCTTTATAAAAACAAAATTGATATAGATGAGAATGCTAAATATATTATACGAGGAGGTGGGGTATGTATAAGAAGATTTTGATTCCTCTTGATGGATCAGAGTTGGCCAAAAAGGCTCTGGGGCAAGCCGAAAAGTTAGCCAACTTTTTTGGCTCTGAAATCATTCTCTTCCAGGTCGTTCCCTTTATGCCTATCTATGGATCGCCCGAACTGGTCACACCCTTGATCATCGATGAAAAGCAGAAGGAAGCGGCAGATCGATATCTCCTGAGTCTGGCAGAGGAGTTGAAACAAAAAGGCCTAAAGGTTTCGACCACGGTGAAAACGGGCCAGCAGGTGGCGGTGGAGATCATCGACTTTGCAAAGGAAAGCGGAGCGGATCTGATCGTCATGTGCACCCATGGCCGCTCCGGAATTACCCGTTGGGTTCTGGGAAGCATCGCCCTGAAGGTCTTAACGCGGGCGGAAACCCCCATCCTCCTAATACGATCAAAGGAATAATTCATTCAGAATGAATATCCTCCTCATCGGACTCTACATCGCCTGCGAGTTGATTGCCAATGTGACCGCCTCCAAACCCGTTCAGATCGGAGGTCTGGTCGTGCCTGCGGCCATCTTCATCTATACCCTGACCTTCACCCTTATCGACCTGATCAACGAATCGATGGGCAAACAGGGCGCCCGACGGGTCATCCTGGCCGCTTTCATCGCGAACCTCCTGCTTGCCGCCTATGCTCAATTCGCCGTTCTCCTTCCTCCTGCATCTTTCTATTCCGGACAGGAAGCCTTTGCAAGCGTCCTTGGGAGCACCCCAAGGATCGTCTTTGCAAGCCTTACAGCCTATCTGATCAGTTCGCTCATCGATGCGGAGATCTTCGCTTTCTGGAGAAACCGCATCCATGGCCCGAAATGGTTGAGGGTTCTGGTCAGCAATGCCATCTCAACCTGGGTCGATAGTGTGATCTTTATTACGCTTGCCTTCTATGGCGTTATGCCGGTCTGGCCCTTGATCAAGGGCCAGTATGTCATCAAGATGGCCATCACCCT
>CAYLKW010000235.1:0-1771 GCA_964384245.1 uncultured bacterium | reverse complement strand
CGGTTCACGGTGCTGCTGGTGACCCATGACCTGCGCGAGGCAGTGTTCCTGGCGGACACCGTGTACGTCATGAGCACGCGCCCTGGGCGGATCGTCTCCCGGACCGCCGTGGACGTTCCACGCCCGCGCACGCTGGAAGACACTTTCAGCGCGCAATTCACGGAGACGTACCACGAGATCAGGCGCCAGATCGGAGAGGTGCTGGGGCGATGAAGGCAGAAAGCCCAAGCAGGTTGGGCCGCCGATGAAGCGTACGAGCCTGTTGACCGAATGGCTGCCCCCGCTGGTGGTGATCGTCTCCGCCTTCGCCATCTGGGAAGCAGGGGTCGTCTTGCTGCGCGTGCCCGAGTTCATCCTGCCCGGACCCAGCGCGGTGTGGGTAGCGCTGGTGAAGTGGCGCGAGGCCATCTGGTTCAACGCCTCGCAGACGCTGTACACAACCCTGGTGGGCTTCGCCATGGCGCTGGCCGGAGGAATGGGGCTGGGGCTGGCAATCGGCTATTCCACGCTGGTGTACCGGGCGCTCTACCCCCTGCTGGTGGCGTTCAATAGCGTGCCCAAGGCCGCGATCGTGCCCGTGCTCGTCATCTGGTTTGGAATCGGCACGGTGCCGGCGATCCTCACCGCGTTCCTCATATCGTTCTTCCCGATCGTAGTGAACGTGGCCACCGGGTTGGCCACGATGGAACCCGAGCTGCAGGACGTGCTGCGGTCGCTGGGGGCCTCCAAGCGCGAGATCTTCATGAAGGTCGGCATTCCCCGATCGCTGCCCTACTTCTTCGCGTCGCTCAAGGTGTCGGTCACGCTGGCGTTCGTGGGCGCCGTGATCTCGGAGACCGTGGCAGCGAACAAGGGCATCGGCTACCTGATGATCGCGGCCAGCTCGCGCTTCGAGGTGCCGCTCGTGTTTGCCGGGCTGATTGTGGTCGCGGCCATGGGCGTGGCGCTGTTCGCGTTCTTCGCGGTCATCGAGCACCGGCTCACGGGCTGGGCCTACCGAGGACCGGCGCTGACCGTTTAGGAGGAGCAACCATGGGAAAGCCGGCGCTGCTCATCGTTGACATGCAGAACGACTCCTGCCTGCCCGGAGCGGCATTCGAGGTGCGCGGCTCTCAGAGCGTGCTCCCCAATGTCCGAAAGCTGCTGGACGCCTTCCGGAAGCACGGCCTGCCGGTTGTCCACGTGACGCGGGAGTACCGGGCAGACGGGACGGACGTCGAGATCACGCGGCGTGACCGGTTCCTCCGCTCAGGCGGCGCGTTCGTGCCCGGCACGCGCGGGCACGCGCCCGTCGAGGGACTCGAGCCGACTTCCGGCGAGGCCGTGGTGCCCAGGCAGCGCTGGAGCGCCTTCCATAAGACCGACCTGGAAGCCGTGCTGCAGGCCCAGGAGGTCGAGATCGTGGTGCTGGCCGGGGTAGAGACCCTCGGCAGCATCCGGTGCACCGCGTTCGATGCGCTGGCCTGTGACTTCGAGGTCGTGGTGGCCTCCGATGCGACCGCCTCCGGCGACGCCGAGGCGCACAAGGCCAACCTGCGCGACATGGAGGCGTACGGCATCGAGGTCTCCTCGGCCGATCACATCACATGGGCGCTGCCCAAGCGGCTGGGCCGGAGACTCAAGGCCCGGCGCGACGAGGCGAAGTCCGGCCAGTCCTGACCTGGGTCATCCCTCAGGAGCAGGGGCGTATCCAGGGTAACCTCCTGCCGGCGGCGTTGACCAACCGCACGTCCGCGGTCCACAGCTCGCATCCCCGCAGTTCGGCAGAGGC
>CAYLKW010000234.1:347-1772 GCA_964384245.1 uncultured bacterium | reverse complement strand
CCCGGCAGATGCGGTCAAAGGCTCCGTGACTGCAGCCCGGAGCGTAGTCCCGCACTGGAGTGCCCCCGGTTCATTGGACACATGGATTGATGGGTGTAGTATGAAACCGGAGGTACCTAATGGAGTCGACGAAGAAGCCACGTAAGACCTACACGCCTGAGTACAAGATCGAAGCGGTCCGTATGACGACTGAAGGCGGCATTTCTGTTGCCCAAGCCGCCCGGGAACTGGACATCAACACGAGTACGTTGCGTTACTGGCGGCGGCAGTTTCGCCAGTGGGGCGCACCGCCGAACGCAGGCAAGGCGGAACTGACCATCACCGAGGAAAACCGTCGGCTGCGGCGCGACTTAGAGCAGATGCGGGAGGAGCGTGATTTCCTAAAAAAAGCCGCCGTCTGGCCGGCACGGGAGGCGCATTGAAGGCCCGGTTTATCATGGACTACCCGGGTCGGCTGTCAGTCAGACGGAAATGCGAGTTGGCCGAGCTGCCGCGCAGCACCTCCTACGCCTTCCGCCATCACCAGGAGAGTCGGCGCGCTCGACGCGACCGGTGCATGCTGGTGCAGATCAAGGAGCAGTTTGTGCTTAACCGACAGACCTACGGTAGCCGCCGCGTCTGGCGGGCACTGAAGAATCGCGGTATCCGTTGCGGGCGGCACCGTGTGGCCCGGCTGATGCGGATGGACGACATGGTTGCGGTCCAACGCCGGTCGTACCGGCACACGACCAACTCGAAGCACGACTACCCGGTGGCGCCGAATCTGCTGGTGCGCGATTTCCAGGTGGCGCAGCAGGACCGGGTCTATGTTGCGGACATAAGCTACATACCGACGGACGAAGGCTGGCTGTATCTGGCGACCGAGATGGATCTCTGTTCGCGCCGGATCGTCGGCTGGTCATTGTCGAATCGAATCAGCCGCGACCTGGTAATGGATGCAGTCAAGATGGCGGTTGGACGACGGCGGCCGGGGCCTGGGTTGATACACCACTCGGACCGCGGGGTGCAGTATGCCTGCGGTGACTTTCAGCGGCTCCTTAGGAAGTACAAGATGACGCCGAGCATGAGTCGGAAGGGCGACCCTTACGATAATGCAGTAGCGGAGAGCTACTTCAAGACGCTGAAGGCGGAGCTGATCTACCGGCGGCGATTCCGGACGCGACTGGAGGCGCGGGCAGCGATTGCCGAGTTCATCGAGGTGTTCTATAATGGGCAGCGACTGCACTCGAGCCTGGGCTATCTCAGCCCGGCCGAGTATGAAAAGCGGCTACAGGCCGCCTAAAGAAGTGTCCAGCAAACCGGGGCCAGTCCACGGGGCTTTACATGACCGCTCTTCCTGCTACAATTGAGACCTATGCACCACCGGGAGGAACGCGTCGCGGCCGCGATAAAGGAAGCGGTCGCCGAGATAGTCCTGAACGAGAT
>CAYLKW010000234.1:0-337 GCA_964384245.1 uncultured bacterium | reverse complement strand
CACCGGTCAGGCCGGAGGAGGCCCCGCCACATTGGGACAGCGGAGAGCCGGACAGGACGTCAGTTGCGCGCGGTCGGCCGCTGGTCCCGGCGACAGCAACGCCCGACGGTGCTGACCGGTTCTGCCGGTCAGGACAAAGACACCGTCATGGGAGAAAAGGCGAGGAAGCGGAGTGGTCAAGTGAAGGGAGAGATGGGGAGATGAAGAGATCAAGAGACAAGGAGATAGAGTGACGGTGGTTGTCCCTGATTGCCCGTGCCTTGACATCGCTCAGAAATATGGGAAGTGTCCCGGATTAGAGGAAAACCGTCGGCTGCGGCGCGACTTAGAGCAGATG
>CAYLKW010000233.1:0-1783 GCA_964384245.1 uncultured bacterium | reverse complement strand
CATGTGAATTCATTAACCCATCCCTGTGTCCGATTCAACTTTTAGGAGGTTAAATCACAACCCATCCAGAGGACTCCTGATCTCAATTAGATAGGAAAGGCAAACCAGTGAAATAAGGAAAGGGAGCGCGGATTAAGTCGCTATCCTTGGGATGTGGCAGTGTTGTTTGAGACGACTCTGCCTTTTTTGTCCATACTTCTGTAATCGAACTTTTCTCAATTACGCTGCCCGATAGAAGACTTCAATTCGAAATCAATAAAATCAGAAAAATCGTCAAGAAACTTTACAACTTTTTAAAAATGTAAATTTCAGTACTGTCCGGTTAAAGTTTTAGAAAAATATACTTCTTTCGTAAAAAAGTTGAAATGGTTGCTCTGACCTCAAAAAGTTCTTTGATAACAGTCAGATAAAAAAGTACATCGGATTTTAGCCGTATCTGGTATAGTTTAGCTGCGAAACAAAACTTTTACCGGAGGCAAAACCCGATGCAGTTAAATACTATCACAGAGTTACTCAATATACCAAACTATAAAGTGACCCACATGATAAAGAACACGAACGATAGCCTTCACGTGATGCTCGATCAGATAAAGGCAACACCTGCGGTCTGCTCAGGCCGTGGGAATATTCACCATCATTCCGTTCACAGTAGGGGGTTCATCGTTGTTGAAGACCTGAGGATTAGCGGCAAAAGGGTGTTCCTTTATGTTCCCAAACGAAAGACCTCCTGCATAGAAGACGGCGCCATCCGGGTGGAGGAGATCGACTGGCTCAGGGGCCGCTTTACCAAGCGTTTTGCAGAGGAGGTTTATCGGCTCACAGCGATCACAACGAATCAGGAGGCCGGCTGGTACCTGGGCCTCGATGATGAAACCGTCTACCGGATTGACAGGAAGATGCTGGAAGACCGTGCCCTGGAGAGGCTCGATCCCATTCCCCCTCCGGCCTATATGAGCGTCGACGAGGTGGCATGGCAGAAGTGGCACAAGTACGTCACCAATGTCGTTGATATAGAGACGCGCAAAGTGATCTGGAACCACAACGGCCGCGGCAAGGGGGTGTTGGACGAGTTTTACCGCGCCATAGGCGCCGAGAACTGTCAGGCGATCAAGGCCATTGCCAGTGACGGGGCCAGAGGGTTTCTGGCATCCACCAAAGCGTATGCGGAGAATGCCCTCATCGTTCTCGACCACTTCCATGTGAAGAAGTACCTCAACGATGCCGTGGATACTGTGCGCAAGGAGGAACTTAAAAAAGCCCGTCAGCAACAAAACGATGAACTCTCGGAGATCCTCCATTGCAACAAGCGCTTCATCCTCATGCAAAACAAACTCACCAGCAAGAAACAGAATGTTCTTGATAAACTTGCCAGCCTCAACCAGCGGGTCTACGAGACCATGCTTTTGAAAGAACAGTTTATCTCTATCTACACGGCAGGAGATCGAAAGACTGCCCAGAGAAATCTCAAAGACTGGATCGTCGCAGCGATCAAATCAAAGATTCCCTCCCTTGTGGAGCTTGGTTACAAGTTTTTCCGCAAGAGGCACTATATCCTCAATTACTTCATCTGCAGAATTACAACGGCTGTTTCCCAAGGCATCAACAACAAGATAAAACGGCTATCCCGCATGGCCTACGGCTTTAAAGACGTCAAATACTTCTTACTCAAGATCCATCAGCATTGCGGGCTACTCAACCCAAGACTTTCAACTTAAATACGAAAGATGGAAAAAAAATAAATACTGGATTATTCATTTCTGAGGTTATTCCGTTGGCTGACATA
>CAYLKW010000232.1:0-1791 GCA_964384245.1 uncultured bacterium | reverse complement strand
TGCCTTCAGCTCGCCGTCCACCTTCGGCTGTGGACGGCTGATGATCCATTGATAAAATCCAACTCCCCCACCCACGATCAGGACAACCGCGGCGATCAGGGCGATGAATGCTATTTTAAGCACCTTACCGAACTTTCCCTTTATCATCGGTCGAGCTCCCTTCAACGTTCAAATGGAAACCGCACGTTGACGACATTATCGTCTTTAAAGCACAGATAGTCAATGAAAAGATATTCAGCATGGATGATTTAAGTTTTATCAAGGGGAAAGAGATGTTGAGGGCTTTAGGAGCATCCTTGACAATTATTGGGAAGGTTTAACTGTTCTTGTAAAAAAATCGATATTCAAATATAATAACTCTGAATCCCAAACCTTGAGGAGATTGAATAGAACCATCGCATGGGAAAAGAGACACAACTGACCAGCTCCACCCAGAACCTGGTGGTAGCAAAGTATCGGGATGGAAAGATGATCAAAGGAGTTACGTATAATTTTGGCCCGGAGAAGAGGTTCTTCCATGTCGTTCCTTTAACGGAGGAGAAGGGAGAGGGGATCAAAAAAGGAGTGGAGGTCATTACCTCCGAATTAAAGGCCGTCTTTTTTGTAAAGTCCCTCGAAGGGAAGAAGGGGCCCCGAACCCTCGAAGCACTCCTCGAAGAGGAGGAGGAACAGGCAAGCGCCATCAAAGTCAGGGTTGTATTCTATGACAGAGAGACCTTGATCGGATTGACCCATGGATATTCGAGGGAAAAACAGGGGTTTTTTATCACCCCACTGGAGAAGGAGAGTAATAATCTTAGAATCTTCGTTGTGTTCGATTCGGCCAAAGAGATTGAAGTCCTGAATTAGAATTTTTAAAACCAGGAGGTTTGAAAAAAACTTAATGGAAATCGAAGTTAAACTCTTTGCTACGTTGAGGGACTATCTTCCGAAGGGAAGCGGACGTTTTTCATGCAAGATGGAGATCGACGGACAGATGAGGGTTCAGGAGATCCTGGCCAAACTGAATATCCCCGAGGAGATACCCAAAATTATCCTCATCAACGGAATCCACGGGAAAAAAGAACAGGTTTTGAAGGAAGGAGATGTGCTTTCGATCTTTCCTCCAGTGGCAGGAGGCTGATAAAAATAAATGGTCAATTCTCAATGGACAATGATCAAAGGTTAGTTTCAATTTTATGTCCGTCGATGATTGGCTATTGAAGATTGATCATTGAAAATTGATTATTTATTTCTTTCCTTTCAGTTCCTCAATTTTCTTCTTTAGACGGTCTGCCTGGTCGGGTTTCGGGTTCAGGGTAAGCGCCTTCTCATACAGATCTCTTGCTTTCCCTTTCCGATTCAATTTGTCATAGCCATCGGCCAGATGTTCCGTGATGATGGGATCATTCGGGGTCAACTGGTTGGCCTTCTCAAGCTCGGTTACCGCCCGCTCGTAGTCCCCAAGCTTGAAGTAGACCCAGCCCAGACTGTCGGTGATATATCCCATATTGGGTTTTAAGGCCATGGCCTTCTGAATCAACCGGAGCGCTTCTTCGAGATGAAGATCTTTCTCCGCGTAGGAATATCCCAGGTAATTCAGAGCGTCTGCGTGATTGGGATCGAGCCGCAGAACCTCCTTCATCTGAAAGACCATCTTTTCAAAGACGCCCATTTTATCGTAGAGCGCGCCCAACTGATAATGGAGATCGGTATTATCCCTGTTTTGGGATAACCCTCTCTGGAGGGTTTCGAGAGCCTTTGGCAGGTGTTCTTCTTTCTCGAAGAGTGCGGCAAGTATGAGATAGAGGT
>CAYLKW010000231.1:0-1813 GCA_964384245.1 uncultured bacterium | reverse complement strand
TAAGGTGGTGAAGAAGCTCTTGTTAAGTGCCACAGCAATCTTCTTTTTCCAATTGATTTGTTGGGTTTTATAGATTCCTTTGGATAATCTCTTTGATGTACTTTGGAATGTCTTTCTGAAGTTCCATCGTTCTTTTTTTTAGCCGATCGTAAACTGAGACTTCCTCACCAGACCACATGATGTCCACCCGGCGTGCTTGTCGCATGGCGATATGGTCGTAGTCTTCCGGATAAGCCCAGTAACATCTCCTGCATATCTCCGGCTTCTTCATCTCTTGCCAGTTGACACAATGCTCGCATGACCAAGACTTTGCCCGGTTGGCAGACCCAGAGAGAAGCATATACGAGTTCGGATCCTCCATTTTCGTTTCATCATCACCGGTAACTTCAAACGGGATTCGATGGTCAATCTGAAGAAGCCGATCTTCGAATTCTTCCAAATAGATTGCGCAACGACATCCATAAAGCTCGATCAATTTCGCCTTCAGACGTTTGGCGAAGGCTGTCCTGCCTCTAAGTTTTGAGAACCTTGCCTTCTCGGGGGCGCCAAAGCGATAAGCCCCAATCTTACGGCCATCACTGCCAGTAACGCGGAACATCTCCAATGGAATGCCTTGTTCCTTGACATCCCGAGCTGCCCTCGGAGGATGGTTGTATCCGTACTTCTCCTTCAGTTCCTCAGTTGTGATGTGTCCATGCTTCAGGATATGTTCAATTACTGTGCGTGGCCGCTTAGCCCAGACTGCCTTGCACTTCTTCACGAATTCGCGGGGTAGACCCTTCGCTCTCATTTGCGGCCCTCCATAAGGCAAAGTTGCTCTCCCCGTGTGTACCGATACACAGTTGGGATATGCGCCAATTCATCTGCAAGGGTTGGGGACAGGTACAGTGATTCAATGGTAACATCGGCTCTGCCTAAAAGTGTTGCTTGGGTAGACCGGCCTGCATAAAGCTCAATCAGTGATAAATTAAGTTCCTCAGGAAGGAGCTTCCCAAAGGTTTTTCCTCCGGTGCGACCGTCATAACTAACTAGATAACGAATGCCTCTATGGTTCAAATCAGAAAGTACCTCCACGAATTCACAAAACTGAACGCTTTGCAGGTATCGTGTATCCCTGTTACCACAAACCCCTTGGTATGGAGGATCCATGTAGACAAGGTCCGCTGGAATGACTTTCTCCAAAACATCACGGTAGTTCACCGAAGTGACAGTTGCCTTCCCTTTAAGATAATATGAGGCACCGAGAATCTGGATGCGCATTATTTCCGGTCGCATTCCCTTTCTTCTGTTATCAGGGCTCTGGTTAAACTCACCTTGCGAGTTATAGCGAACAGAACCCTTAACACAACGAGCCAGCAGGTATAGGAAAAGGTCGGGACGGCCCGTACGATTGAACTCATCCCGTGCTTTATCATAGAAAGATCGAGGGTCATCCAGTTGCCTCTTCCACAGGACTTCGTACTGCGAGGCAATCCTTTCAGGTGTTCCGATGATGGCACGCCATAAGTCCATTAAGGGTTTGTTAAGATCATTGATGTGGTAGCGCTGGCCGAGCTTGTTCACTGCAGCGGCTATGGTGATAGCAGCCGAGCCAGCAAATGGTTCGTACAGTGTCTCAAATTTCTGCGGGAAGTACCGTAAAATATCCGCTGCAAGATTTCTCTTACTTCCTTGATACGGTATAGGATGAGGGATCGTCCTTGTCTTCATGTTAACTTTATTTCATTTGTTCCAACAATTATTGAGCTATGGGTTGTAATTTCCTAAAATCCTATACTTGGCAGTTAGTTTTGTCAAACATATTTTGGGGCTG
>CAYLKW010000230.1:0-1836 GCA_964384245.1 uncultured bacterium | reverse complement strand
GATCGCATTTGCCACCAACGCTTTCAGCGTGCGCTTTCCGGGGTTGCGCTCCAGGTAGGTGCCCATCTACACGTATATCGTGCTTACTGAGCCGCAGGCAGACCGCCTTGGCGAGTTGGGCTGGCAGGGGCGTGAAGGCATGGAGGACGCCCGGACTCTCATCCACTACTTCCGTCTGACGGCTGACAACCGCTTGCTGGTAGGCGGGGGGGATGTGGCTATTGTCTACGACGGGCGGCTCGACCGGGACCGGCATGCGCCCACGTTCCGGCACCTGGAGCGCTTCGTCTCGCATCTCTTCCCGCCGCTGGCAGGGGTAGAGATCACCCACTGCTGGGGAGGACCGGTCTCCGTCACGGTAGACATGGCGCCGGCCCTCGGCTACCTGGGCCGGGATCCCACAGCCGTCTACAGCCTCGGGTGTATCGGCCATGGCGTGAGCATGACTCAGTATAACGGTTGGACGTTGGCGGAGCTGTTGCTGGAGCGGAAGAGCGAGCGCACGGAGGCGTTCTTCGTCAACCGGAGGACGATCCCATGGCCGCCGGAGCCACTTCGGTTTGCACTTGCCGCGGCGGTACGGCAGGGGATGCTGTGGCAGGATGGGTGGCATGAGCGGGGCCAGCCGCCGCTGCAGCCGGCGTGATGCCTGTCCGCAGGGCGAACCCACGGCGTGGCGCACACGTCAGCAAAGGGTAGTATGCGGCGGAGAGAGAAGATAGAGGCGAGAGGGGTACCAGGGTGCGGATCGCTTTTCTAACCGAGGCATATGATCCGTTCGTGAACGGCGTGGTGGTGCTGATCAAGGCGTTCCGGCGTCAGCTCGAGGAACAGGGGCACGAGGTGACCATCTTCGCTCCGGCCTACCCGGACCACCGCGACGATGACGCGCAGGTCATCCGCCTGCCCAGCATCGTCTGGTCACGCATTGGGTACCCCTGTCTGCGCCCGTTCCCCGGCGTAGAGCGCGAGTTTGCGCGGCGCTCCTTCGATCTGATCCACAGCCACCACCCATTCACCAGCGGTCTCCTCGCAGAGCGGCTGGCGCGGCGCCATCATCTCCCGCTGGTGTACACTTTCCACACGCTGTTGCCCGACTACAGCAGCTATGTCCCCCTGCCGCCTGCCATCACCCGCCCGGTGCTGCGTTACATCATCCGCCGGCACTGTGCCCGCGCAGATCGGGTGACCGTGACCACCCACCTGATGCAGGCCTGGCTGCAGGAGCACGGCGTGGCCACACCCATCAGCGTGGTCTCCCCCGGCCATACGATTGCCCCACCGGCGCCCGGTGCCCGGCAGCGGGTCCGCACCCGCCTGGGGCTGCCCCCTGACGTGCCGGTGCTGCTCTACGCGGGCCGCCTGGCGCCGGAGAAGAAGGTGGACTTGCTGCTGCGAGCAGCAGCACGCCTGCCGGCATGCCCTGAGTACCGCCTGCTCCTCATCGGCAGCGGCCCGAGTGAGGAGGCGCTGCGTCTCCAGGCAGATCGGCTGGGCCTGGCAGAGCGGACGGTCTTCACCGGCATAGGTCCCCATGCGGAAATGAGCGACTACTACGCTGCCGGTGACGTGTTCGTCTTCCCATCCACCAGCGACACCCTCGGTCTGGTGGTGCTGGAGGCGATGGCAGCAGGCCTGCCCTGTGTCGCCGTGGGGGTGAACGGCCCTCGCGAGACCGTCCAGCACGGGGTTACGGGCTTCCTGACACCCTTCGAGGAGGAGGGGTTCGCCGCCCGTCCCCGCCTCGAGGAGGCTCTGTCCCAGACCGCCGAGGTCGACACGCCGAGTCTGCATGCCGACACCCTACGCAGCAGGACGTCAGGACGTGCCGTCGTC
>CAYLKW010000229.1:0-1844 GCA_964384245.1 uncultured bacterium | reverse complement strand
TTCCCAATGAGACACTGCATAGATTATGCTGCATTATTTAAGACGTTATATATAACAATCAGGAGTTGTCCATCTACATAGGGCCCTGCACCAATGCCATACACCGGTATTCGAAGAAATTTGGAAATATATTTTCCCACTTCGGGGGGGACAGCTTCTAATAATAGAAGGGAGGCCCCTGCTTCTTGAATCGACCTGGCATCCTGAATTAATTCATAAGCACTTTCAGCAGTACGCCCTTGAGCCTTAAATCCTCCAATCTGACCGGAGCTCTGGGGGGTCAATCCGATGTGACCGCAGATCACCATGCCGGCATCGACAATAGCTTTTATCATGGTTGCAACTCGACGGCCTCCTTCAAGTTTCACAGCATCCACACCCGCCTCTTTATAAAACCGACCTGCATTTCTCACGGCCTCCGCTGAAGTGGTCTGATAGGATAAAAATGGCATATCCCCGATGACAAAAGTATTGGGAGCACCCCGACGGACAGCTTCTGAATGGACAATGCATTGATCCATGGTCACTGGAATCGTTCCGCCCGAATAACCATAGACGCACATACCCATGGAGTCTCCAACTAAAATCATATCCACTCCCGCCCTTTCCGCAAACTGGGCTGTTGGGAAGTCATAACTCGTCAACCATGCAACATTTTCGCCTGCCTGTTTCATTTTGAGAAAATCGAATACACTCTTTTTCATCCCCCTGTCTCCCTGTATCCATGAATTCTCATTCTGATATCCCTTGATCTACTTTATCCCCTAAATCCCATTTTCTCTGAAATCTTTAAAGAGGTTTCAATTACAGTGTCTTTAAATTCCTTTATCTTCCGTCTCGTCAGCCGAATGGACGGGGCAGAAATACTGATTGCGGCGATGACCTTTTTTGTGACATCCCTGACTGGAGCGCCAATGCAATGAATACCTTCGCTGAGTTCCTCGATATCAAGGGAATAACCCTCCCTGTTCGCCTTCCGTATCGCCTTTTCCAATAATCCGGAATCTGTAATCGTATTCTGAGTATAGGAAGTTAATCTTGCAGATCTCAGGTAAGCTTTCAACTCTTGGTCGGCCAGCCCCGAAAGGAGTGCTTTCCCTAATGCAGTGCAATGTAATGGGTCTGTTCTCCCGACGGGCTGGTCAAGCTTTAGATAATGTGGGCTCTCGATTTTCTCGACGTAGAGCACTTTTTGTTCATGCATCACACCGAGATTGATATTCTCCTTGCATCTTTCTGCCAAACGGACCATGTAGGGACGGGCGACTTCGGACAGATGATTTCTTCTGAGGACGGTGTTTCCAAGCATAAAGATCTTGAAAGTGAAACTGTATTTTAACTCGTCATCCTTTTCAACATACCCCATCTCTTCTAAAGTTGAAAAAAGACGATAGACATTACTCCGGCACAGCCCCAGCTGTTTTGCAATTTCAGAAGGGCGGGCAGGCTGTCGCTCGCCAAGGGCCTCTAAGAGCCTGAAAGCCTTCTGAACGGTTGTGGCAAAGGGGTAAGATTTTTGTTTCACTATTTAGACTGACTTCCTAAATATTAAGCAACTGTACATTATCCTAATTTAAGAGATTTGTCAACATTACCGTCGTCGGTTGGGCCGCTTGCGGCTTTCGACAGTGGCATTTAGGAATTTCTGATGATATAATAATTATACGGAATATGTTTTTAATGGCCCGATCAGCTGTATGAAAATTTAGAAAAAGAAGTAACCTGTTCACGGGGAATCTCAACGTTAATCAAATGAAATGATTTTAGAGGAGAAAAAGATGGAAAGAATAGTGACGAAGGTGGACTACATTCAAAGCCTGAAAGACCTCCATCATGTGGTTTAC
>CAYLKW010000228.1:0-1856 GCA_964384245.1 uncultured bacterium | reverse complement strand
AGAAGTTTCACCCCGACGAAGGAACGGTCGTCACCGTCCCCACACGCGTGGGGATGAACCGAGCCGGGAGGGAGGAACGGCGATGCACGCACAACCGTCCCCACACGCGTGGGGATGAACCGTCGAAGCCTTCGGCCTGTGGCAAGAAAGTACACCGTCCCCACACGCGTGGGGATGAACCGGTTAGTGGTTTGGTCACCCTAGACGTGGACGCACCGTCCCCACACGCGTGGGGATGAACCGGCTCGCGATGCCATCATGGGCGCGGCGCGGACACCGTCCCCACACGCGTGGGGATGAACCTTTCGGGGCGGAAACGCGAACTGCTCCCCAGATCTTGTCCCAATGAGACGCGGTTTCCGGGCCATGGACTCCTCTCGTAGAGGATGATGGCCCTGCCGGTTGCGCGTTGGAGGTCATGCACCAGGTGGTGGGGTCTGCAGCCACGCCAGATCGTCCCGTCGCCTGATCAACCGGGGCTTACGGGTTCCTTTGCCGGGGAAGACAATCGTCTCACCCCACGCGCGGTGTTCACCTTCCCACCGCGCCTCCCATCCCAACCGGCAGAGGCTGGCGCTGCGGCAAAGGATGCCTTGGTGCCCCTGGGCGTGCCACTCAACGGCAGCCCGCCGGCACTGGTCCACAGGGGTGTCCCGCGGGTAGGTGGGCGGGAATCCGTTGGTGACGAGGCCGGCGGACGAGGCAGCATCCACCAGGGTGCCGCCCCAATCCAGCTCCACCAGTTGAGGGTAAGCGTCGGGGACCAAATCCTCCAGGCTGAGGTTGAGGCGCTGGAGGCGTTCGGTGGCCACTGCACGGGCGACGGGTTCGCTGCAGCAGCAATAGAGCGCGGGGAATGCCGGCGTGTTCCAGCGGTTGTCGGCGACGCTCTGGCTGAAGGCGGCATCGAGCGGGTCCGGCCAGTCGCGGCGGACGACCCGGTACAGTGGGCGGTGGTGGTGGGGGACGGTGGCGATCACGCCTGGTAGGCCAGCTCCCGTTCGTACTGGTCGGCAACCTCGCGGATGCGCCCCTGTAGTATCCAGTCGAATGCCCGCTGACCGCCGAACGCGTCGGCCGGTCGCCTAACGACTTCGGGAAGCCGGTCAGGGCGTATCAGTCGCAGCAGGCGGGCGAGGCCAGCTCCGCCTACATCGAGGAGTGCAAGCTTGGCTTCGGGTATCCCGGTCGCTCCCCGCGCCCAGCGCCGTACTGTCTCATCGCTTACGCCGACCATCCGGCCGACGTCGCTCAGGCTCATCCGTAGTGCGTCCATCAGCCATCGAATCGTTCGGCGCCCGCGATCGGCGCGGGACGTGGCGATCAGTTCCTCCATGACCCTGGAGCTGAATGTCTCCAGGAGGAGGGTGTCGTCGGGGTGCAGCGTGATTGGCTCTACAGAGGCTCGTAGGGGCCGGCGCGTTCGTCTCTGGCCGGCGAGGGCAGTCCACCGATCGGCGAGCAGCTTAGCGGCGAGGGGGGTGGCGCCTTCACGGACACAGAGCAGCGGGACGAACGCGTCGTTGAGCACTGCGCCTCGCACGATCTGCGCGGTGGCCTGATCGAGACCGGCGTAGGTGTTCAGCTCGTCTATGGCTTTGGAGACACTCTGGACGAACGCGGCGATTGCGGCCGACGGCGGCCGACGGCGGCCTGCCTGGCGCCGCCGCGATAGGGCTGCGGAGAATGCCTGCTCGGGGGTTTGCTGGAGTTCGGGCATGGTGGCGCATCACCTCGCACCACGAGTGTGGCACGAATGTGGCACGAAAGCAACCCCGGGTCTTTACCTGCTGGCGTGCTTCCTGAAGAAATCCCAGATAACCTCGTTGGCAAAGATGTCCCTGGTTGTCCTGCCG
>CAYLKW010000227.1:0-1864 GCA_964384245.1 uncultured bacterium | reverse complement strand
CCGGGATCTGCACGCGCTTGGTCATCGTTCCACTAGTCTACCGACCCCACCGGGGATGGGTCCAGGCGATTCCGCACCGGCCGCCGGGACCCTTTTCGAGCCTGCTGGGCGCGGGATCTCAACTGGAGATCGTGTAACCATGCTCCCGGAACAGGCGCAGGCAGGCGTCCACGACTCCAGGGTCGTAGGACTGGCCTCGCTTGCCCTCGATCTCGGCCAGGGCCTGCCCCAGCCCGAGAGCTTCCCGATACGGACGGTGCGACCCCATTGCCTCGACCACGTCGGCCACGGCGAGGATTCGAGCCTCGAGGAGGACCTTTTCTCCCTTGAGGTTGCGAGGGTAGCCCGAGCCGTCCCATCGTTCGTGGTGCTGGTGGACGATCTCTGCTACGGGCCACGGGAACTCGATGCCTCGCACGATCTCGTAGGAGTGTGTGACGTGGCCTCGGACAAGCGTCAGCTCAAGTGGGGTAAGGAGGCCGGGCTTACTCAGGATCTCGGAGGGGATGGATAGCTTCCCTACATCGTGGACCAACCCGGCGAGGTGAAGCCCGTGGATTCGATCTTCAGGCAAGCCGAGCTCGCGGGCGATCGCGTCGGCGAGCTCGGCGACTCGCCGTTGGTGCCCAGCGGTGTAGGGATCACGCCGCTCGGCGGCTGCGGCGAGCGCGGCCACGGTCTGGGTGAGCACGTCCTCGAGTCTCTGGTGACCCCGAACCACCGCTTGTTCGGCTTGGCCGTGGGCGATCACCTTGCCCACCACCGCGGCCAGCATTTCCAGGAGCTGTACCTCGTCGTCCTTCAGCACCAGACCGACAGGCAAGTAGAGGTTGAGCACGCCCAGCACCTTGTCGCCGCCCTTCATGGGGAGGCAGCAATGGCCATGGGGAGTAATGCCCGGATAGCGAACCTCGTGGCGCTCATCGAGATCGGTCGCGATCTGCGTTTCTCCCGTCACCGCGGCCCGCCCGCATAGGCACCGGCCGTGCGGAACCTCCCGGCACGCCCCGCACACTGCCTCGGACAGGCCGCGGTAAGCAGCCATGACAAGTTTATCCCCCTCATTCAGAAACACGCTCCCCTTGCGCTCCACGCGAATGCCGGGCAGGGAGAGGATCTCCTCCAGGGCCAGCCCGAGCTGATCGGCGAGCGAAATCGGAAGGAGCGAAGTGGCCAGAACTTCCCGGAGGGCATGTTCCACCTCGTAGCGATGGGCCAGCCGCTCCTGAGCCTCCAGTTCGGAGGTGACATCGACGGCGGTGTGAAGGAACACAACCTCGCCGGCTGTGGTGCGGAGATCCGTGGGGAACACCGAAGACCGAAACCACCGACCGGATTTCTGGTCCAAGAAGTCACGGACTACCGCCCTTCCCTCGGCCGCCGCTTCCTCCAACGGGCAACCCGGGAACGGACTGTCAAGACCGTGGACGACCTGCGGGCAGTACTGGCCAAGGATGGTCTCAGGGCGGACGCCAAGCACCTGCAATAAGGTTGCGTTGGCGTAGAGGATGTGATGTCGGCTGTCCACGAGCAGAGCGTAGAACGGCAACCCGTCCAGTGCTGTCACCAGAGGCATCCCCTCGTAGCCCTCGCTCGCCAGCGACTCGAGGAGGTAACGGTAACGGGGGTCGTCGGGGGAAAGCATGGCCGCTACTCTAAGCCGGAGCCGGAGGCTGCTCAACCGATAGGTACACTCACGCCAGCGTCGGGGTCGGACATCCCAAGGAACGTCCCGTGCCAGGTGTGGACCCAGACCTCGCCGGTGGACGCATGCACGGAGAGCATGCCCGCGATCTCCCCGTTGCGCAGGGTGTGGATCGTGTAGTAGCCGTAGAACGCCTCCGCTTCGTCACCAACCGTCAGG
>CAYLKW010000226.1:0-1868 GCA_964384245.1 uncultured bacterium | reverse complement strand
TTCGGGTCATGCCATCCTTTCGGGGTGCTGGCAACCTAACGAAGTGTTGGAGACAGTACACTAGGAGCCTGTCCGAGTAATAGCAGGGCGATGACAATGAACATATAATGGGGGCGATTTCTGGGTAAGGAGGCTTCTGTGAGCAAGACCTTTCGCCCCTATGATCCCGACCAGGCGTTCCTGATGCCGGCGTCAATGCGGGACTGGCTGCCCAGCAGCCATCTGGCCTACTTCTTATCGGATGTGGTAGAGCATCTCGATCTGTCACAGATAATGGACCGCTATGCTCATGAGGAGCGGGGGTTCCCTCCCTACCATCCCCGGATGATGGTCAAGGTGCTGCTGTATGCCTACTGCATTGGAGTGCCCTCCTCTCGAAAGATGGCCAAGAGGTTGGAGGAAGACATTGCCTTCCGGGTACTGGCGGCCAATAACACTCCCGACTTCCGCACCATCTCGGACTTCCGCCAGGATCACCTTCAGGCCCTTTCTGGGCTGTTTGTGCAGGTGCTGGTGCTGTGTCAGAAGGCGGGGCTGGTCAGGCTGGGCCATGTCTCTCTGGACGGGACCAAGGTAAAGGCCAATGCTTCCAAGCACAAGGCCATGAGCTATGGGAGGATGAAGAAAGAGGAGGAGCGTCTTCAAGCCGAAGTAAGGGATCTCTTGAAGCAGGCCCAGCAGGTGGATGAGGAGGAAGACAGCCAGTATGGCCGGGACAAGAGAGGGGATGAGCTACCCCGGGAGCTGGCCTTCAGGGAGAGCCGGTTGAAGAGGATCCGAGAGGCCAAAGAAGCCCTGGAGGCGGAAGCGCGACAGAAGGCAGAGAAAGCCCCTTCTGCCGGTAAGGAGCAGCCGGGGGTGCCTGATGACAAAGCCCAGCGCAACTTCACTGATCCCCAGTCCCACATCATGCCATCCTCTGGGGGCCAGCACTTCATTCAAGCCTACAATGCTCAAGCTGCCGTGGACAGTGCGGATCAGGTGATAGTGGCGGCGGAGGTGACCAACGAGCCAGCAGACAGGGGGCAGGCTGAGCCCATGATGGATATGGTGAGAGCCAATACCGGCCAGATGCCGCGCCAGATGTCAGCCGATGCTGGGTATTTCTCCAAGACTGCCGTGGAGAATCTTGCTGATCAGGGGATCGACGTCTATATGCCGCCGGACAAGATGCGCCATGGATCCGTTACCCCGCCCGCCCCTCGTGGTCGGATACCAGAGGGTATCTCCGTAGCCGACAGGATGCGGCGCAAGCTGAGAACCAAGAAAGGGCGGAGATGCTATGCCCTGAGGAAGGTGCTATCGGAGCCCGTCTTTGGCCAAATCAAGCAAGCCAGAGGGTTTCGACAGTTCCTGATGAGAGGTTTGGAGAAGACCAAGGGTGAATGGCAACTCATCTGCACCGGCCACAACCTGCTCAAGCTATTCAGACTCTGGCAGCAAGGCTTTGCCGCAGCTCAAGGCGCGGGGGAGGTCACACTGGCCACCGAGACCTGCATGACAGGCAACCCGGGGCCCAGGACTCCCTTTGTTGTTGATCAATACCAGGTACCAAGTCTTCGTTACCTTGGGTCAGGCAAGTTCTGCCTTACTCGGACAGGCTCCTAGTCTTGCCGATCCCCAGGGCATCCTCCACTGCCGACCTGTCCAGTGTTCCCTGGCAGAAGCCCTTCAGCAAGACCTTGACTTGTTCACCAGTGAACCGCTTGTGTATCTGATCCATGCATCCCTCCTCGAAGGAGAGGAATGCATCATCACCAGTTCACTTTTCAATTTTAGATAACACACGCTCATTTCTGCATTGACAACGCTTGAGACTGTGTGCTACACAATCAAGCGGCAGCCGAAGAAAGCAGAGGCGGGGAGAG
>CAYLKW010000225.1:0-1874 GCA_964384245.1 uncultured bacterium | reverse complement strand
GCCTGACTTCCCGTGGGGATCGCGGAAAAGCCAACAAAAGCGCATATTCTGCCAGGATGTGTAGCAAGTACTTTTGTGAGATTATGCTTGTCTCGTAGCTATCAAAGGCGCATTGTGTAGCCCGTAATGTTCGTCCAGACCACCACCTGCCACCGCGCCGGCCACACCTACCTCACCTACCTGATCCGCGAGTCCTTCCGCACTCCCCAAGGCCCCCGCTCCCGCACCCTCTGCAACATCACCGCGTTGCCCGAACCCACCCGCCAGCTCATTGCCCAGTCCCTCAAGGGCCACCGCTTCGTCGACGCCGACCAACTCTCCTTACCCAGTGCCCGCAGCTACGGGGGCTTGGCGGTGCTTCGCCAAGCCTGGGACCAGTTCGGTCTGGATCGGCTCCTGGCCGCGGTCTCCTCGCGCCGCGCGGCGGGCTTGCTCCAGGCGATGATCTTTGCCCGCATGCTCTTCCCCAGCGCCAAGCTCGCCTTGGTCGACCAGGCGCGGGGCACGCTCCTGGCGGCGGCCTGCGGACTGGACCAGGCCACCGAAGATTTCGACGAGGACGCTCTGTATGCCGCGATGGATGAACTCAACGGCCGCTGGGTGCCGATCGAGCGCACGCTCTTCGGGGAAGCCTTTCCGCACGGCGTCTCCCTGGTGCTCTACGACCTGACCAGCGTGTACTTCGAGGGCGGGGGGCCGGCCGGGATCAGCCGCTATGGCCACAGCCGGGACCATCGGGAGGACCGGCCCCAAGTGCTCTTGGCGGTGGCGGCCGATCCCGAAGGCGTGCCCCTCCACATCGAGGTGCTGCGCGGCAACCGGGCGGACACGACCACGCTGCAGGGATTGCTGGCCACCTTGCGCCGCCGCTTTGGCATTCGGGAAGCGGTGTTCGTGTTCGATGGGGGGATGAGCAGCAAGGTGAATCTGGCGGCGCTGGAGGAACTGGGGCTCCAGTACGTGACGCGCCTGTCCAGCGAAGTGCTCCGGCAATTGGTCGCCCAAGCCCCGGAGGCGGCGACGCCCGAGCTCTGGGACCGGACCGATCTGATGGAAGTCGTGCACGCGGGAAAGCGCTATGTGATTGCGGGAGGGACCTGGCGTCAACAACGGGACCGGGAACGACGGCAAAGCCGTTTGGCCAAGGCGGAGGGGGAGTTGACGCGCCTGGCGGCGGTGCGGCGCAAGAAGCCCAACGCGCAGAAGTTGGCCAGCCAAATCGGGCGGGCGCTACAGCGCCTCAAAGCCCACAAGTATTTCGCGTACGCCGTGGACTCCCAGGGACGCATCCAGTGGAGTCGGCGGGCGGAGGTGGTGGACCAAGAGGGTCGGCTGGACGGGCTCTATGTGTTGGGGACCAACGCCACCGCCGAACAGATTCCCAGTGCCGGGGTCTTGGGGCACTACAAGAACCTGCTGGAGGTGGAGGACGCCTTCTGTCACTTGAAGTCCTATATGAACGTGCGGCCGGTGTTTCACTGGCGGCCGGACCGGGTGCGCAACCACGTGCGGATCTGCTTTCTGGCGTATTGGCTCACGGCCAAGCTGGGGGTGCAGTGGCGGGCGAAGGACCAGACGATCGAAGGGCATAACCTGCTGCGGCAATTGCAGGCGATTCGGCTGGGGCATTTGGCCGTGGAGGGCAAGCCGCTCAAGACGCTGGTGACCGACGTGCCCAGCGAATTGAATGAGGTCTTGGACAAGCTGGGTCTGCTGCCGCTCTTCGCCTCGGCGCCCTCCTGGGCGCCCGCGTAGCAAGTAGTTTGCAGTGGTAGCCCTGCAACACAACGACTTAGACCGAAGAAGAAGGGAAGTCAGGTTAGGTCATACAGTCCGGAAAGCTATCCCAGCCCCATTTTACAGGCCTCCCCATG
>CAYLKW010000224.1:0-1883 GCA_964384245.1 uncultured bacterium | reverse complement strand
CCCTGGTCTGTGCCTTCGCATGCCCTACCCTTCCGCCGCGACCCTGTTAGTAAGCGTCCCGATGCCCTCGATCTCAATCGAGACCTCGTCACCCGGCTGCAGCGGCCCGACACCGGCCGGGGTCCCGGTGGCAATGATGTCCCCCGGCTCGAGCGTCATGATGCGTGAGGCCATCGCCACGAGCGCGAAGGCATCAAAGGCCAGGTGCCGGGTCGAGGAGTCCTGCTTCACGCTCCCGTTGACGCGCGTCACCAAGCGCAGGTCCGAGGGGTCAACGTGCGTGGCGACGACCGGCCCGTAGGGCGCAAACGTATCAAAACCCTTGGCCCGGAACCACTGGCCCTCCACGTTCTGGATGTCCCGGGCGGTAACGTCGTTGAAGACGGAGTAGCCCAGGATCACGGACCGTACGTCCTCGAACCGGACGTTGCGGCACCGCCGTCCGATCACCACGGCCAGCTCGCCCTCGAACTCGAGCCGGCTGGTTTCCCGTGGATAGATGATGGTCTCGCCGTGCGCCAGCAGCGCGCTTGAGGGCTTCAAGAAGAACAGCGGCTCCCTGGGCAGCTCTCGGCCCAACTCCCTGGCATGGTCGCGATAGTTGAACCCAACGCAGATGATCTTGCTCGGTGTGGTGGGCGTGGCAAGCCGGGCGCCGGCCGCGGCGATGCGGTGACCCGACTTTGTCGTGACCACCGAGTCCTTGACCTTCGCTTCTTCGATGGCGTCCCCGTGGAAAACGCGTGCGAGAAATGGCATGGCGCTGCCTCCTGGTGGCCTGAAACGTTCCTGCTTTGTTCGACAGGGTCCTGGCTTTTCCCCGCGGCGTAGCACCGCCCTCTGTTGCTATACTGAAAGGGATTCAGCCACACGGTCCTTTGGGAGGAATCGCCAAATGCGCCTCGGCGTCGTGTTTCCCCAAACCGAAATAGGCACCGACCCCGTCGTGATCCGTGACTTTGCGCAGGCCGCGGAAACGCTCGGTTTCCACCACATCGTGGCCTACGATCACGTGCTGAGCGCCAGCACCGCGAACCGACCCGGATGGCTGGGATACGACTTGGACGACCTGTTCCACGAACCGTTCGTCCTCTTCGGCTATCTCGCCGGCTGCACGAAGCAGATCGAGCTCGCGACCGGGATCATCATCCTGCCCCAGCGCCAGACCGCGCTCGTTGCCAAGCAGGCGGCAGAGGTGGACGTGCTCTCAGGGGGCCGCCTGCGCCTTGGGGTAGGCCTTGGATGGAACTCCGTTGAGTACGAGGCGCTCGGAGTGGACTTCCACAACCGCGGGGGCAGGATCACCGAGCAGGTCAAGGTGCTGCGGGCGCTGTGGACTCAAGAAATCGTGACCTTCCGCGGCCGGTGGCACACGATCGTCGAGGCAGGGCTCAATCCCATGCCAGTGCAGCGGCCCATCCCCATCTGGATGGGTGGCGCGGCGGACGCGGTGCTAAGGCGTGCCTCCCGGCTCGCCGACGGCTGGTTCTTCGGTGGCGGCCTGCCGAACCCATACACCCGCGGTCCTTCTAGGAAGCCAGCCGATCTCATCGAACGCCTTCGCCTGCACCTCCATGAAGCAAGACGCGATCCATCGTCGTTCGGCATCGAAGCGCGGGTCGCCGCGGGCAAGGACAACCCTGAGGACTGGCGCCGCTTGACCGAGGAGTGGTTGGCGCTAGGCGCCACACACCTCAGTTTCTCCACGATGGGCGCGGGCCTGGGAACGCCCGACGATCACATCGAGACAGCGCGGAGGTTCCGCGACGCGGTACGCGGCTGATCTACAGCCGCGCTTCAGCGAAGTGGCACAGCGCGGTCTGCCCTCTCCCTGCGTCCACCAGGGGCGGGAACTCGCGTCGACAGGTCTCCTGTGCGATCGG
>CAYLKW010000223.1:0-1887 GCA_964384245.1 uncultured bacterium | reverse complement strand
CGTTCATGAACCAAATGGCCAATGTTCCTGAAGGGGAATGTCGAAAGAGGATGTCGGTCTTTGTATCGCCGTCGAAGTCAACTATATCGAGGTTGGGCCATCTTATCTCGTTGGAGAAACCACTCTCTCTGTTTGAGGTGTTGTAAGCGGTTATTGCTATATAATAGGTGTATCGTGGATCGAGATTGGTCAAAGTATAAGTCGTTACTTTTCCCACATTGATCGGAGGACCGTATGTTCTTGAAGCTGTTCCAAAATAGATTTTGTATCCTGCCAGGTCGGGCTCACTATTTGGATCCCATGCCAGTCTAATATTAGCGGCCCATGCAGACTGAATAAATAATGAGATCGTCAATAATGGGATAAGCAAAAAGATTTTCGTGATTTGGTTCGATTTAATCCATTTTTCGGATAACATATGGCAATCTATTTTTAAAAATCGAATAAGATGGAAAAGTTTTACCAATTGTGAGTAATTTATTTCCATTATTTTTATTAAAAAGTCAAGCTAAATTTTTTCCAACTCATTACTGTATTTGAACCGAGAGATTCCTCGGCGCTGCCGGTGGAATTGTGTCGAGATTGTAGCTATAAGTTGCAGGAGAGCTGTCTGCGCTCTCATTATTATTCGTATCGACAGCAGTCAAAACAAATCTCAATGTTCCGGATGATTGATCCGGAACCGTGACTGAAAAATTATGCGACGTGTTGGGATGGAGAATGGTTCCAATCAATGTTCTTGTTCCATCCGTACGATAAAGCCTATACTCTCTCATGTCTGCTTCCGTATTGGCGGTCCATGTTGCCCTTAGATTGAGAGTCGCTCCAAATGCAGATCCGCAAATAAAAACAGATAACAGTAAAACGATTAATATCCATTTCACCTTCATCACAATCCCTCCATTTGTTTTAAAAGAAAACTGAAATCGAAATGATGATAAGGTAATTTGCAATTAGAATGCCATTGGAAGTCTTTTTCATATTGGAAGCAAATGCGATAAAAAGAGGAAAAGATAAATTAAAATGAGGGATTTATTTCTCGATGTTTACCCATTTAAATTTTGAAGTAAATAATGTATTAAAATTTCTGTAAAAGCGGGAATGTTTCTTAATTATCTGATTTTATTAAGATTATTTGAAAATATAAAAATAAAGGCGAGTGACATTTTGTCATTCATGCATAACTTCTTGAATTGTTTTTTAAATTTAAGTAAAGAAAATAAAAATGGGTTCTTTTTTGATAAAATGTCAAAAGACGAAGATGTAAGTTCTGGTGTTTTGCAATTTTGTTCTTGGATAGAGGGCCTCACCACGAACGGAATCCAGTATGGCAAAATTAATCACTTAGCCGTTCGTTCTGCTTACCCGCTGAAGTCCTGACGAAGGTGGAAGCCTGTCTAAGGGTGAATGGCTCATTAAGACACAATCTCTAAAGGGGAGAAAGGGGAGGGAAAAGGTCCACAAAAAACCCAGAAGGGCAAGAAAAGAAGAGGGGATGAAAAAGATTTCATCCCCTCCATCACAGAAGCGCCTTAAACCTTGATCCCCTTGATTATATGGCAACGGAATATCCGAGGCGCTCCCTCCGAAGTAGACCGCATACCAGGAGGACAATCCTCTGGAGGGCTTGATTAAGACCTAAATTGAGCGATTCACCCTTTCTCACAAGGGAGGCCGAGATGCCCCAAACCCTTTTAGAATGCGATATATTGAAAGATAGGGTCATTGACCTTAAGGGTTCACCAAACAGGTGATGCTTGAAGAGGCCTCATGGTTCATTTAACCTATTTAAGGTAATCGCTCTAAAAGGCTTTTTGGCCTCTCCGCCCCCCTTGTAGGCGATACCGGGAGCGGCCCTAAAAGCGATAATTTGGGACAGGCAAGTTT
>CAYLKW010000222.1:0-1936 GCA_964384245.1 uncultured bacterium | reverse complement strand
TCTGTCATCAGTTGTCTCAAAGCCATTGGATATAACGGCTATAAGGACTTTAAAATATCTCTTGCTCGAGATTCCGACCCATCCACCACGACGCTTTTTGAAGGGATCACATTGGAAGATGATTCTTTCTCGATCCTGTGCAAGACAGCCCAGAAGAAAATGAAAAGCCTCAAGGACACCACAAAGATAATTAATGCTTCAGCATTAGAGCAAGCGATTAAAATGTTTATAAAGGCCAAAAGGATCGAGATCTATGGAATCGGGTATTCTTATTTTGCCGCTGACTTTCTTGGTATGAACCTGCGAAGACTGGGAATGAACACTGTAGTCCTAAGAGATCCGCATTATCAAATGATGTCTGCAACTATCCTGCATGAAAAAGACCTAGCGGTGGGTTTCTCGACCTCGGGTGAATCGAGTAGTATCGTCAAATCGCTTGAACTGGCGAAAAAAAATAAAGCTTGGACGATTGCCGTCACCGCCTTTGTCAATAGCCCGGTCTGTAAGTTTTCTGATATTGTACTCCTGACAACCTATAGCGATCCGCAGATATTGAAGCATACAAATAATTCGATCATTGAACAGGCTCTTCTAGTCACAGCAATAACCCTGGCAATCGCGCATGTCAATGCCCCAGACGCCCTGATCAATATCAGTGAGACGTCCGCCGTCATATAGTATCGTAAAAGGCTCTCGCTATAAGGAACTATTGGTGTTTCTTAAACAGGGAATTAGGATATGTCAGCTACTATTTGTTCAAAAGTTTCTATTTCTGAATGTCTTTCAAGGATTCAGAGAATCATCTCGTTCTCAATTTTTTTATATCCCCGTTTTAGCAAGGGTCCTATTTTTTTGGTCCTTAAAGCGCGGTGTATTACAAGAAACCATTCTTCGGAACATACCGAACTGGGAGGTGTTTCTCACTTTTTTATGAGCGCTTTTTCATCTCTATCTTTCATCACAAGGCTCCAAGATGATGATTTAAGAAAAAATTTTTTTTAATCATGGGTTTGGATTCCAGCCTTCATTGAAAATGACTGGTAATTCTATGGAAGCTTTTCCTGCGATTGTTTTGAGTACCCTTTCAATATCATCCTCGTTCTGGGCAGGCCTTTTGATATCATTAAAGATATGCCATTCGTTCTCATGTTCAATATAAGCACCTGGTTGGACAATTTGCAGAGGAGATAAAGATTCCAGCTCAACACCCCAGAAAGAAGAATAGGTCTCCCAACTGCAGCCATTGTCAGGATATTTTCCTTCTATCTCATGAGTAAATTTTTTTATAAAGCACATATCATGATTAAAGAAAGCAACCCAACCATACTCATTGGGATAGCCGAATTTAAAAGCCGTTTTATTCTCAGGATCATTGCCTACTGTGATATATCTCTGACCCCAGTATACTCTCTCGTCATTTAATCGAGAATACGGCCAACTTGCATACAATGTATTGGGCAGTAGACCAGTATTGCGCTGGACGACTGGACAGACTTCCATTCCGCCCCTTGAACCGACAGTCAGGGACCACACAGCCATCTCAATAGGCCAGGCTCCCTTATTTTCCAGCCTGTTTACAATATGGACCTTTTTTTTATTCAGTCGGACATGTATGGATTTCTGGATCTGAACCCAAGGCTCCTCCTTCTGGAACATGGAAATACCGTTTTCTGTACATTCATATGTTTCAAGAGTTTCGCCATCGCACATATAACTTCTTGGAAAAGCTTCAGGGCTGTGCCATACTCTATGGCCTCCATAGATCTTCCACTCTTTCCCATCAGGTAGTTTTTCACTAACGGATACATCATCTTCCAATATGTTTTTTCCAGCCGGAACAGAAAAATGCATAATCCTTGGTCCGATGTCAAGCGTGACGATGATCTCTAAAGTTTCATTTGATATCTTGATTGCCTTTCCCAAACCACGAAAATCT
>CAYLKW010000221.1:0-1977 GCA_964384245.1 uncultured bacterium | reverse complement strand
CTTGCCCACCTTCCTGGCCGGACTGGCTTACCTCTTCACCCGGCGCATTGCGGATCGCCCGGAGCTGCGTGGGGTGATGATGGTGGCTATGGTAGTCCTGGGGGTCTTTGGGTATCCCTTCTTCCAGCTCTTTTTCGGCGAGGCGGGGCTGGCGCGCATGGCTATGTATGACGTGGGCAATTCCTTGTACGCGGGCACGCTCGCGCTCTGGCTGGCGCAGCACTTTGGGACCAACGCCAAGGCTGAGGGAAACGGCCGCCTGGCCTGGCGAAAGGTCGTAACCTCGCCGGTGCTCTGGGCCGCCGTGCTGGGCGTCCTTGCCTCCGTGTTGAGGGTGCCTGTCAAAGAGCCGGTGGGCAGCTTTCTGGATCGCCTCACCGCAGCGAACACCCCCGTGGCGATGATCGCCGTGGGCGTGTTCATCCGGCCTAAGGCGGTCTACATGGGCTTGATGGCGCGGTTTGTACTCTTGCGCATGGTGCTCAGCGCGCTGCTGGGCTGGCTTGTTGCCCTCGCGCTAGGGATGCGTGGGCTGGACATAGTGACCTCTTGCGCAGCATCGGCCTTGCCCTGCGGCACCACGGCGCTGATCTACGCCGGGAATGAGGGGCTGGACGCAGAATTCGCCGCCTCGCTCATCTCAGTGACAGTGATCCTCGGCGCGGTGCTGATCAACATCCTGCCGCACTTGCTGGCCAGGGCCTACCTATAAGGCTCAGACTGCTACGGCGTGTCCGGCCTTGTCTGAGGCGAAGCAGGCATCAATGACGCGCATCGTAGCATCGAGCGGCTCCCAGCCGAAGCGAGGTGGGTGAATGCCTCGGATCGCCTCGCTCAGGTCCTGCACTTCGAGCAGGTAGCCGTTCGCGGAGGGCACGGCGACCTGCTCCGTTTTGCCCTCCACGGTGAGGGTCAAGGCAGGCTTCCCCTCTCGGCTGCCGAATCCCTCGGGCGATTCCAACTTGCCTTTGCTGCCCACGACGCGGAAGTAGCTTCCGCCGGGGGCACAGAAGCTGGTGTCGAAGGTTCCCAGAAGCTGCTCGCCGAAATCTAGCATTCCTGCGCCGGCCATGTCCACAGAGAACTTGTCTGACCAGAGCAGCTTGGCCCAGGCGGAGAGTGGCTCGCGCCCGGCGAGCATGCGCTGGACGTTGATGGCGTAACAGCCCACATCATATAGGGCGCCGCCTCCCATATTCGGCTGCAGGCGCACATCGCTGGGGTTCTGGGCAAGGACGAACGTCATTGAGCTGTGCATCATGCGCAACTCGCCCAGGCTCCCCGAACGGGTGATCTCCATTGCCTTTTGCACCACAGGGCCGAAGCGGTAGGCGAACGCCTCCACCAGGATGTGCCCTGTTTCCCGGGCGACGGCCTGCATCTCGCGCGCCTCGGCCGCATCCAGGGCAATGGGCTTCTCGCAGAGCACATGCTTGCCGGCGCGAAGGGCGGCAATGGCCCAGGGCTTGTGCAGGTGGTTGGGAAGGGGAATGTAGACGGCCTCGACCTCGGGATCGGCAAGAAGTTCCTCGTAGGAACCGTAGGCGCGCGGGATGCCGAATTGCTTGGCTACCTTTTGGGCTTTGTCCAGAGTGCGGCTGGCGATGGCCTCGAGCGCTGTCCCTCTAGCCTGCTGAATGGCCGGGATCAAGTGGTTGATGGCGATCTGGGCGCAACCGAGCACGCCCCAGCGAACGGGAGTGGTCATGGTTGTCCTCCTTTTCGGCCTGGTCTTGAGCGTCCAGGGAAGCATACCATTGGCTAATCCCTCGCGCAACTCCCAGAGACGAAAATCGCAGGCTTTGTAGATCGCATCCTGCGGCTTGCCGCTGGACGCCTGATTATACCAGAGTGCCCAACGCGCTCTGCAGATGCGGGCGGGTTTCGTGGCTTGTCATGCAAAGCCACTCGGCATAGAATGGTTTTATGGGCCGCCTATGCGCCAGGATGGGGTGGCCGCCGTGGGGGAAGGATGAG
>CAYLKW010000220.1:0-1991 GCA_964384245.1 uncultured bacterium | reverse complement strand
GCGTAGTTTGCGCAGGAAGGATCCCGTGAAATTGAATGGGAGAAAGCGACAGGTCATTATAGGGAATAGCGCTGCCGGCATAAGTGCAATCAAGGCCATCAGGGAAAAAGACCGCTCTTGTCCTATCATTTTAATATCAACGGAGAGATGCAATGCTTATTCTCCCGTTCTTACGCCTTATTATATTTCTCGCAAGATTCCAAAAAAAGGCCTGTTTTTCGTTAATCACAAATTTTATCAAGACCTCCGGGTGAAAAAGATATTAGGGAACAAAGCGGTGGCGATAGATCCTTCCAGGCAAGTGATCTACCTGGAGGATAATGCTCGAGTGGAGTACGATCATCTTCTCATTGCGACTGGCGCATCCCCAATAATACCAGGCCCTATCAGGACTGATATCCATCAATATGTTGCAGGATTAAGAACCATTCAGGATGCCGAAAAAATAATCACAAATGGGAAAAAGGCTAAGGAAATACTTATTGTTGGAGCCGGTCTGCTTGGGTTACAAGTCGCTAACGCCTTATTCAGACCGGGGGTTAAGTTAACCATTGGAGAGTATGCAAACCATATTCTTCCGGAAAGAATTGACGCCGATTGTTCCTCCCTTCTTCAAAGGAGATTAGAAATTCAAGGCATATCCCTGCTCTTCGGAAAAGCGATCAAAGGATTCAGAAAGAGAGGGACAAGAATCTCTGCCCTCACGCAAGAGGGGGAAGAGTTAAAGGCCGATCTGATTGTGGTTGGAATGGGAGTTAAACCCAATATTGAATTTGCCCTAAATGGCAGCGGCATCGAGGTGAAAGAGGGAATTTTAGTAAACGATTTTATGAAAACAAATATGGAAAACATTTTTGCCGCAGGCGACGTCACTGAAGGAAAAAATTTAATATCTGGCCGAAGCCAGGTCATGGCAACCTGGCCCAGCGCTTGTGCTCAGGGAAGAATCGCAGGGCTAAATATGGCAGGTTATCCCGTCAGACATGGAGGAGAATTCGGTGAAAACATTATCGATATATTTGGGATGACCGTCGCCCTGGTCGGCTTGACGAAACACAAAAACGAAAATATCGAGGAATTGACCTATTGTGATCCTTCACGGGAGATATATCGGAAATTTTTGTTGGTGGAAAACAGAATCATTGGAGCCGTTCTCTTGGGCAAATGGGAGGACTCAGGGGTGATTTCAAACGCTATTCGGAATCGGATTGACATCTCTAAATGGAAAGAAAGGATTGCAAGGGCCCCTTTAGACTCAGGAAAGATGCTTTTTTCAATAAGGTGAAAGAGGGATATCTTGGGGAAGATGGTAGGAGCGCGGAGGGTCGATACGGGTGAAGATTACCGTGAAACTACTTGGAGGCTTTAGTCAGTATCTTCCCAAAAATGCTAAGGCTGATACCGTCGAGTTGGCTCTTGAAAACGGAAGTACCATACTGGACCTGGTGACAAAATTGGGTCTTCCCAGAGATCAGCCCAAAAATATTCTTATCCATGGGAGGCCATTCCGTGAGCCCCCTGAGGAAAAGCTGCTGAATGACAGTGACGTTGTTGCAATATTCCCGTATGTGGTGGGGGGGTAGATCAGAATCGTCTATTAAAACTATTTAAACGTAGGGGTTTGAGAAGGTAAAGGAAGGGGAGATTGGCCATATGAGCAGAAATGAATTGCTGCTGCTTGAAAGACATCAACATATTCCTCAAGGTCCATTCAACGTCCACCCCATCTTTGTCGAAAAGGCAAAGGGGGCGATCATCACCGATGTGGAGGGGAAGGAATATATCGATTTTGCGGGAGGGATTGGTGTTAACAATATCGGCCACTGTGACGAAGAAGTCCTCAAGGCTGTTCAGGATCAGATTCAGAAATATATTCACACCTGCTTCCATGTGGTGATGTATGAACCTTATGTGGAACTGGCAAAAAGACTAAATCAAATCACACCAGGGAACTTTCCCAAGAAGACGATGCTTGCCAACAGCGGAGCCGA
>CAYLKW010000219.1:0-1999 GCA_964384245.1 uncultured bacterium | reverse complement strand
TCCTGACCACGTACGCCGCCGGCCTGCGGGTCAGCGAGGTCTGCCAACTGCGGATCGCCGACCTGCTCAGTGATCGGCACCAGATCCACGTCGTCCAGGCCAAAGGCAAGAAGGATCGCTATACCCTCCTGTCGCCGCGGTTGCTGGAGGAATTGCGCGGCTACTGGCGGCTCTATCGCCCCAAGGACTGGCTTTTTCCCAGTCCGCTCCTCCCCGATCGTCCCCTGAGCTGTGCAAGCGTCGAACGGGCCTTCACGGCCGCCGTGACCCGGGCGGGATTGCCCGACCGCGGCGGCATTCACAGCTTGCGTCATTCGTTTGCCACCCACCTCCTAGAGGCGGGTGTGGACCTGCTCACCCTCCAGCGGTTGCTGGGCCACAGCCGACTCACGACCACGACCACCTACCTCCATGTGCGCCAAGAACGGCTGGACCACGTCAGCAGTGCGCTGGACCTGATCGATTTTAGCCGGGCTCGGCAGGCCGCCTAACCCCACGGTCCGATCCCATGCCCGGCTGCCCGACCGCCGGCCCGACCGAGTCCCTCTCTCTGGGCGAGGTCCTTCGCGCCGCCTTGCCGGACTTCGCGCCAACTCATCGTCTGCCGGCTCATCACTGGAAAGTGCTCCACGCCCTGGCCGCCTGTCACACTGCAGCGCTCGGCGGCCATCAGTACACGTGCACCCATTGTGGGCGCGAGCACTTCGTGCCCCACTCCTGCGGCAACCGGCATTGTCCCGCCTGCCAGCGGCTCAACGGCGCCCAGTGGCTCGAGGCCCAAACCGACCACCTGCTGCCGATCCCCTACTTCCACGTCGTCTTCACCCTCCCCCACGAACTCAATCCGCTGGTCCAACACAACCAGGCCCTCCTTTACAGCCTCTTGTTTGCCAGTGCCACGGCCACCTTGCTGGAGTTCGGACGCAACAACCTCCAGGCCACCTTGGGTCTCACGGCCGTGCTTCATACCTGGGGACAGAACCTCGGCGACCATTATCACCTCCACTGCCTCGTCACCGGCGGCGGCGTCTCCTTGGACGGGACCCACTGGGTCGCCCGCCGCCCTACCTGGCTCTTCCCCGTCCGGGCGTTGTCCGTCGTCTTTCGCGCCAAGTTCCGTGACGGACTGCAGCAACTCTTCGACGCGCACCAACTCCACTTCCCCAAGGAGCCACCCCACCTGAGCGAGCCGGTGGCGTGGCGGCGCTGGCTGCGGCGCGCCGCTCGTCGCAACTGGGTCGTCTATACCAAACGCCCGTTCGCCGGTCCCCAGGCCGTGCTGGGCTACCTCTGCCGCTACACCCACCGCGTGGCCATCAGCAACCGGCGCCTCGAGGTGTTGGACCGAACGCACGGCACCGTCACCTTCGGTTACAAGGACTATGCCCACGGCGGCACCTTCCGCTCGATGACGCTGTCCCTGCCGGAGTTCGTGCGCCGCTTTTGTCTCCACATCCTGCCGCCGCGCTTTGTGAAGATCCGGCATTACGGCCTGCTGGCCAACCGGGACCGCCCCGCCCGTATCGCCCACGCCCGCGCCCTCCTGGGCCAGGTTCCTGGAGGGCCGCAACCAGCGCTCCCCGTCCAACTCAACGTCCCGCACGTCGACCCTCCTCCGCTGGTGTGTCCCTATTGTGGTCACGCCACGCGGGTCCTGATCCAAGTCATCCCTCGACCCAGAGCCCCGTCGGCTTGGGACAGTTCATGAATCCGCGCGCCTTTCCCACCTCCGTCGCCTGCTCAGCTCCACCCTGGCCGTTGTGGGGAGAGGTTCGGTGCGCCCGACGCTCGCTGGGCGCCCCGCGCGCCGCCTTCGTTTCCCCCCCAGACGTCTCGCTCCGTTCCCTCCAAAGGCCCGCCCCGGCTCCTCCGCACGACCCGGGTCTGGCTCCGCCGCCGGCCACAGGCACGCGGTGGCCCTCGCCGCCTCTGGCCCCGCGCCAGGTGCGCGGGACACATTTCTTCGGCTAGGCGGCCAGCGCCAGGCAATCATTGCGGG
>CAYLKW010000218.1:0-2026 GCA_964384245.1 uncultured bacterium | reverse complement strand
ACAAAAACCTCTCAGAAGACGAAGGACAGAGGAGAAAGAAATATAGGGAATTTGTAAAAGGGATGATTAAAAAGAAGGGTTCAATGAAGGGAGAGATGAACAGAAGAGCGGTATATGGAAGCGATAATTTTATAAAGGAAGTTGCAAGAGAATATAAAGTTGAAGCAGCGATAAAGCCAAAAGGGCGACCAAAGAAGAAAGAAAATGAAGATAAATAGAACCGTCCCCTTTATTCTCGTCCCCTTTATTCTCGGATATGGATAAAAGAAGGATCAGGATTCTCAAAGAGGCAGGGACTATAAAAGGGCCTGTGATATACTGGATGAGCAGGGATCAGAGGATAACGGACAACTGGGCGTTGGTTTATGCTCAGGAGCTTGCCTTGAAAACGGGTATGCCGTTAGGTGTTGTTTTCTGCCTTGCGCCGGACTTTATAAACGCCGCCATCAGGCAATACGATTTCATGCTGAACGGCTTGAAAGAGGTTGAAGCAGAATTGCCGGAAAAGAATATAAATTTTTATCTGCTCAGGGGGAAACCGGCGGATAAAATACCTGGATTCATCAAGGATTTCAAGGCAGGCATGCTCATTACCGACTTTGATCCGCTTAAGATTAAAAAGGCATGGAAACAGGAAGTCGCCGATAGGATTAATATCCCTTTTCATGAAGTGGATACGCATAATATTGTTCCCTGCTGGATTCCATCTCCTAAGCAGGACTATGCCGCATACACCTTCAGGCCTAAAATCAAGCGCCTTTTGCCCGAATTTCTTACCGGCATACCACGACTTAAAAAGCATCCTTACCATATGGACACCGGTTTTAAAAAAACAGACTGGCAGGCAATATTCAGCAGTCTTGGTGCAGACAAAACCGTTTTGCCGGTAAAGGGTATAAAGGCCGGTAAAAAAGCAGCTTCCCGGAGGCTCTCTTTTTTCATTAATAAAAAACTTGAGCAGTATGATAAAGACAGGAATAATCCCGTGCTTTACGGCCAATCGGGGTTATCCCCTTATCTGCACTTTGGTCAAATATCATCTCAAACAACGGCTTTGAAAATAATGAAATGCAATGCAAACGATGAGGCTAAAAGGGCGTTTCTGGAGGAATTGATAATAAGGCGCGAGCTTTCCGACAATTTCTGTTTTTATAATGAAGATTACGATAACTTCAAAGGTTTTCCTGAATGGGCTAAGAAGACTTTACAAAAACATAAAAATGATAAAAGGGAATATCTTTATTCGGCGATTGAATTTGAGAGGGCGCTAACCCATGATGAACTCTGGAATGCAGCCCAGATGGAGATTGTAAGAAAAGGCAAATTGCACGGCTACATGAGGATGTACTGGGCGAAAAAGATATTGGAATGGTCGGAATCCCCTGAGAAGGCTATGGAAATCGCAATTTATCTTAACGACCGGTATGGGCTTGACGGTAGGGACCCTAATGGCTATACCGGCATAGCATGGAGCATCGGGGGTGTGCATGACAGGGCTTGGAACGAACGTAAGATTTTCGGAAAAATAAGATATATGAGCTATGGAGGATGCAAGTCAAAGTTTGACGTAGAAAAATATATTGAACAAATGAAGAAGATTCCTCCGTAATGAACGGTTTTTGAGTATAGAACAACTCCAAAATTTATTGCCGAAACGACCTGCACGCTTGTTTAAATAAATTGCCCTACATGTATCCGGAATATTATCCCGGCTATGGCGGCGCATCGAGGAATTTATTTAGGTCAGGAATGAGGTTGCGCTATGAGCAATCTCCATATCAATTTTGAAATGCTTATATTTGCACTCCTCTCAACAGAGTTTCTTTGTTAGTCAAAAGTATTCGCTCAAGTTTCGCACCAAAAAAATATTGAATAAAGCCTCAAGTATTAAAAAGAGTAAAAATATAAAGAACACCCCTTTTTCTGGTAGTCTATGGTCATTCCGGCTCGTCCGGAACCCTTCTTAATTCCCCCTTAACCCAAAAAATGCAGTTTAAAAAGACGCACCTATAGCGCCAAGCCCATC
>CAYLKW010000217.1:0-2034 GCA_964384245.1 uncultured bacterium | reverse complement strand
ACGAACGCACGGCGACCACCCTGGTGGACTTCTATCCCAGGATGGTCGCCGCGATTGACCTCGAGCTCGAGCTTCGAAGGTTCGCCGAGCGCAAGCCGAACTAGCGCCAGGGGCCAGGCCTGGTCACATACGGGTCACGGTGATGGGTGTGTCCGTGTACCGCTGGACCGTCACAACCCCGATGGAGGTCGTAACGCCGGCATTGATGACCACCCCGTCCCTCTGACCGTAGTAGTCCCCTACGTCCACCTGGCCATTGGCGTTGAAGTCCTGCCAGATGAACACGGATTTCGTGCCTGTCTGCGCGTTCGTGATCGTGAACGCCCCGCTGTCCGCGACGTTCACCAGATCGCTCTGCCGCGTGATGGCCCCCCCGCTGATCACGCCGGAGAACGCGCGCATCCGTGTACCCACCGCGCCGCCGCCGACCGCGCCCGCGGCGTTGACGAGGCCCCAGCCAAACTCGTTGTCCTTGCCCGGGGCGCCCAGGTCGGTGGCAGTGTTCTGCAGCACCGACTGAATAGTCGCCGGATCGGTGATGCCGCGCGAGATCATCAAAGCGACCACCCCGGCCACGTGCGGCGTGGCCATCGAGGTGCCGGACATGCCCACATAGGGGTTGGTGAACCCATCCGACGGCCGCCAGGACGTGCTGATCACCCACCCAGCCGAGGAGCCACCGGGCGCGGCCACGTCAATCTCAGCGCCGCACGCCGAGTAGGACGCGCGCGCATTCGTTATCGTCGTCGCGGCCACCGCAACAACACCCGGATTGCGTGCGGGATAGATCACCGCGTTGCAACTGTTGTTGCCGGCCGCCGCGACCAAGGTCACGCCCAGGTTCCGGGCGTAGGTGATGGCGTTGTCCACGGTCGTTTCCGAGAGGATGGGAGCCCCCAGGCTCATGTTGACTACCTTGGCACCGCGGTCGGCCGCGTAGATGATGGCATCGGCGATGTCAGAGAAGTATCCCGAGCCGCAGGCGCTAGAGCCATCCGGCGGCATCATCTGGCCCAACACCCGCAGCGCCATGATCTTGGTGCCGGCAGCCCCGCCCCAGTTCACGCCGGCCACACCGATCCCGTTGTTCGTCCGCGCAGCCACCGTGCCCGACACATGCGTCCCGTGGCTATAGGCAGTCGGGGCAACGTTCGGGCACCCAGGATCCGTGGGGTCGGGATCCCGGCCATCCCCATCGCCGTTCGTGGTGTGGCTGACGAAGTCATACCCGGCAACGGTTACGCCGCCTAGGTCCGGGTGATCGGCCCGAATGCCGGTGTCGAGCACCGCCACGATCACCGGACCGCCGGTTGTTGTGTCCCAAGCGGTCGGCAGGTTGATCGCGGGATAGTGCCACTGGGAGCTGTACAGCGTGTCGTTGGGCGTGGCAGTGGTGTAGGCATAGGCGTCCTGCTCGACGTACTCAATCAGACCGGAGGCGCGGTAGGCGGCCATGGCCGCAGCAGCCGCAACTCCCGAACCCAGGCGTACAACCTGCACGTCCAGCCGCTCGATGGTCCGTAGGACCGCCCCACCCGCCGCCGCGTGCAGACTCGTGGCGGCCGCAGCGGCGGTGCCGGGCCTGAACTTCACCATGAGCTGGTTGGGCACATACACAGGCCGGTCTAGCCTGGCCTCCATCGGCTGCACAGGCACCGCGGCATAGGCCGCGCCGGTTCCCAGCGCCATCACGCTCACGGTTCCGGTCACGGTGCCCGTGGTCCCCGGCGGCGGTGGCGGGGTCACCCCTGTCACACCGCCGCCACATGCGGCGGTGACAAGCGCAATGGCCACAAGAAGACTAACTCGACGAAGGATCAATCCAGCACCTCCAGGGGTGAATCGCAGCAAATCGCTCACATCGTGTTATGCCCAAAGGGCGCACTTCTACCCCCTGAGAGCGCTACAGCCCTCAGGTTCCTGCCCTCTTTATCTATGGCGTTACGAGCCGGATCTCACCGCCGAGGATGTCGAAGTTGGGATCGGGGCAGTCCCCGCGCGGGTCGCGCACGGTCACGAAGAGGTCGCGCCGCA
>CAYLKW010000216.1:0-2048 GCA_964384245.1 uncultured bacterium | reverse complement strand
ACCAGGATCGCGGTCCGGCGGTAGACCTTGCCGATGATGTGGGTGATCTCCTTCACCTGGTTGGGGCGGTCTCGCCGCTTGTCAATTATCGCGATGGGTGCTCCCATCTCGGCGGCGAACTCGCGCGCGCGGCCGGTGCCGCCGATGTCGGGCGAGACCACGACCACGTTCTTGAGCCTCTTCTCCCTGAAATAAGCGGAGAGCAGCATCCGGGTCGGCAGATGGTCGAGCGGGATGTCGAAGAACCCCCAAATCTGCCCGGTGTGAAGGTCCACCGTCAGAATGCGATCCGCGCCCGACGCGGTCAGCAGGTTGGCGACCAGCTTCGAGGTAATCGGCTCGCGCGGTTTAGTCTTGCGGTCCTGTCGCGCGTACCCGAGGTAGGGAATCACCGCGGTGATCCTGCCGGCGGAGGCGCGCCGCAGGGCATCGAGGATCACCAGCAACTCGACCAGGTGCTCGTTGACCGGCGGGCTCATGGGCTGGATCACGAAGACGTCGGCGCCCCGCACGCTCTCGGCGACGCGCACGCTGACCTCACCGTCGGCGAACCGGTAGGTCTCCATCTCCCCAAGCGGGAGGCTGAGGTGCTCGGCGATCTCCTCGGCAAGTCCCGGGTTGGCCGAACCGCCGAACACTTTAAGACGCATCATTCACGGGTCTCCGCCTGATGACCCGGGCGGGCATCCCTACCGCCACCCCGCCCTGCGGCACCTCACGCCGGACCACCGAGCCCGCGCCCGTCACCGCGCCGCGCCCCACCCTTACGGGCGCGATCAGCATCGTGTCGCTCCCGATGAACGCGCCGTCCTCGATGATGGTGTGGTGCTTGGTGCGCCCGTCGTAGTTGCACGTGACCGTCCCTGCCCCAATGTTGACCCCGGCGCCGACGGTGGCGTCGCCTATGTAGCTCATGTGGTGCACCTTGGTGCGGTCGCCGATCGTGGCGTTCTTCAACTCGGCGAAGTTACCTACCTCGACGAACCGGCCCAGGCGCACCCCTGGCCGCAGGTGACTGTAAGGGCCGATGCGGCTGCCCTCGCCAACCGTGCTGGCTGTAACGGTGGAGTAGACGATGGTCGCGCCGTTGCCGACCTCCGCGTCGGTCAGGCGGGCCCCTGGGCCGATGGTGCAGCCCTCGCCGATCACCGTGCGTCCCTCCAGAACCGTCCCGGGGTGGAGCACGGTGTCGCGACCCACCCGCACGGCGGCGTGCACGTAGGTCGCCTGGGGATCCAGGATCGTCACCCCGGCGGCCATCAGCGCGTCGAGCAGAACCGCGCGCATCGCGGCCTCGGCCCGCGCCAGATCGGCACGGCTGTTGATTCCCGTGGCTTCCTGGCCGGAGGCCACGACGACCGCGGCCACGGTGTGGCCGCCATCCAGTAGGGCGGTGATCGCATCGGTCAGGTAGTACTCGCCCTGCGCGTTGGCCGGCTGTAGGGCACGCAGGGAATCTCGCAGGGCGCCGCACTCGATGGCGTACATCCCGGCGTTGATCTCTCGCACCTCGCGCTCCTGCGGCGAGGCGTCGGGCTCCTCCACGATGCGCCGCACGTTGCCGTTCGCGTCGCGCAGCACCCTGCCGTAGCCCGAAGGGTCGTCCCGCAGGTCGGTCAGAATCGTCGCGGAAGCACCCTGAGATCGGTGGTGCGCCAGCAGGGTCTCGATCGTCTCCGGGCGGAGAAAGGGCACGTCGCCGTAGACAACCAGCACGGTGCCGGAGTGCCCCTCCAGATGGGGCAGCGCCTGCATGACGGCGTGCCCTGTGCCCAGTTGCTCCTCCTGCACAGCATAGCGCAGGCCGTCGCCCAGCGCCGCGCGCACCTGTCCCCCTTCATGCCCGATGACCACGATGGGGGCGGAGACGCCCACGGCGGCCAGGGTGTCCAACACGTACGCCAGCATCGGCCGTCCACAGATTGAATGAAGCACTTTGGGAAGGGCGGAGACCATCCGCTTGCCCTTCCCCGCGGCCAGCACGACCGCTTCGATCTCACGCATACCGTCACTCCACCGCAGCGGGCTGTCTGCCTGGGGATTCTTGG
>CAYLKW010000215.1:0-2054 GCA_964384245.1 uncultured bacterium | reverse complement strand
GGATAATGTTTTTATCAATGGATGGTAGGAAAATATTAGTTTTGAGGCTGAGCGCCGTGGGAGATGTGATCCGGACGCTTCCTGCGGTAAAACCAATCAAGACCCATTTTCCTTCTGCCTCCATCACCTGGATGGTCGAAGAACCCTCGAAAGCCCTTATCGAAAGCCAACCTGAAATTGATGAAGTTATTCTCTTCCCAAGACAGAGATGGTCTGAAGGGTTGAAGTCTCTTAAAGGGTGGTGGAGGACGATCAAAGAAGTTCGGATATTCATTCAAGCTCTCCGAAGAAAGAAATTCGATGTTGTCCTCGATTTTCATGGGATCCTGAAAAGCGGCCTTCTCTCTTTTCTTTCCGGTTCTCCTCAACGGATCGGGTATGAGCGGGGGACGAGCAAAGAGGGAAATTTTCTCTTCTCGAATATCAAAGTGAAACTTCCGAAAGAGAAGATCAGTCGGTTCGACAGGAATTTCAACCTTCTGAAGGGAATGGGTTTAGAGGTTAAGCCTGAAGGCTATCCGTTCTATATCCCAACAGAGGACAGGGAGTATGTGAAATCATTTTTTAACCGGCTTTTCCCTCCACCCCAGAGCCCTTCCATCGCGATCCATCCGGGGACAAGCCCGAAAACACTTTACAAAAGATGGATGCCCGACCAATACGCTCAACTGGCAGACCGTTTGGTTCGTGAACTGGAGGCAACCGTGCTTTTCACCTGGGGACCTGGCGAGCTGGATTGGGTCAAGAGGATCCAGGAGAGGATGAAAGAATCCTCCTTGCTTGGTCCGCAGACTCTCTCCCTCACACAGTTAGGAGAGGTCTACCGGCATTGCGATCTCTATATCGGAGGAGATACAGGGCCGATGCATATTGCGTCCCTCATGGGGACTCCTGTAGTGGTCATTTATGGGCCTACAGATCCCAGGGTGAATGAACCCTTCGGGAAACATCGAAAAGTGAGAAAACAGATTGACTGCAATCCGTGCCGAAGCCGTTCCTGCGAGAAAATGGACTGTTTAAAAGCGGTCACGGTGGATGATGTTTTTAAAGCCGCGAGGGAAAGCCTGGATCTCACGGGGGAGGCAGGGACAGCTGCTTCCAAAGGAAGGGGCTTCGAATGTCATTCATAAAGAATATCGCCGCATTTAGAAATTGGTATCTGGTTTATGCAGGGCGTTATGGGCTGCTGCACAAAGAGATTGAGCTGGTCGATCGAAACGGCCTAAGGGTTCGATTACGGCCTGATACCGATGACTTAAGGATCGTGAAATCAAATTTTGTTAAAAAAAATTATATAAGAGATTTTATTCCAATAACAAAAGATTCCATCGTTGTTGATGTGGGAGCCCATATCGGGGCTTTTTCTGTCATGGTTGCGAGATTCGCCCAAAAGGTCCTCGCCTTTGAGCCGGAACCCAATAATTACCAAATGCTTAAGAAAAATAAAGAACTGAATCACTTCGAGAATCTGTCTGTCTTTCAAATGGCTGTTTCAGGGGGGAGCGGAAACCGTGACCTGTTTACCTTTCAGGAGGGTTCGACATCGAATTATTTCTTATTTAAGGGCGATGCAGAAGCATTCAAAATCGGGTCTGTTCCGTGCATCTCACTTGAAGATATCATTCAGAGAGAGCGTTTGCCTCAAATTGACTTCTTAAAGCTTGACTGCGAAGGCGCTGAGCATGATATTCTGAAAAATATTGAAGTAAAGACGGCCAATAAAATCATCAATATCGCCATGGAGGTGCACCCGGTTCCGCCGCAATACTCCATAGACCTTACAGCGAGATTAAGAGAGTTGGGGTTTCACGTGACCGTGGGGCCCCATAACGGATATATCTACGCCAGCCAGACTCAGGGCATCGTACGGTGAAGTGTTCGCCGGGTTGACTTCAATAGAGGGTTATCATTAATATTGCAGTATTGAGAAGGAGCCTGTTTTTTGAAATGTGATCCCCATGAGCTTAGCCAGTGCAGCCGTATTTTGGTGAGAGGGGTAAACTGGGTAGGCGATACGGTTCTTACCTATCCAACCCTCGAGGCATTAAAGAGAC
>CAYLKW010000214.1:0-2127 GCA_964384245.1 uncultured bacterium | reverse complement strand
CGAACCACGGTTGATCAGGCGGAGCGCAACAAGATCTATGCCGAGGCGATGAAGATCATCATGGACGACGCGCCCTGGCTCTTCCTGCACAGCGAGTCGCAGGTAACCGGCATCAGGCACACCGCGCAGGGGGTGGTCGTCCATCCCGCGGAGCGCATAGAGCTGTTCAAGGCCTGGATACGACGCTAGCGAAGAGATCCGACAGGCTCAAGTAGGAAGGACGAGGGGGAGGGGGTCTGTGCCCTCCCCTTCTCACGGCTACTGAACATGTGGGCGTACATCGTCAAACGGCTCCTGCTGGCCATCCCGGTCATTTTCGGCGTGGCGTTCATGGTGTTTGCCATGGTGCGGCTCGTTCCCGGCGATCCTGCGCGGATCATCGCCGGGGAGGCGGCGACTCAGGAGATCATCGAGGGGATCCGCAAGGACATGGGCCTGGACCGGCCCCTGCTGAAGCAGTTCGCCACGTTCACGGCGAACGTGCTGCGCGGCGACTTCGGGCGCTCGGTGCGGTCCAAAGCGCCGGTGGCCGGCGAGATCGCGGCGCGCCTGCCCAACACCGTGAGGCTTGCAACGGCCGGTCTGTGCGTCGCCATTGTTGTCGGAGTTTCGGCGGGCATCATCTCGGCCATCCGTCCCTACTCGTGGATGGACACGGTGGTCATGCTCATAGCGCTGGCCGGGCTCTCGATGCCGGTGTTCTGGTCCGGCCTGATGCTGATCCTGATCTTCGCGGTCTGGCTTGGGTGGCTGCCTGCCGTGGGGACCGGGGGCATGGCGCACCTCGTGCTGCCCGCGGTCACGCTGGGCATGTCAACGGCTGCCATCATCGCGCGCATGTCCCGCTCCAGCATGCTGGAGGTGCTGCGGTCCGACTACATCCGCACGGCGCGCGCCAAAGGCCTGGCGGAGGCCGCCGTCGTCAACCGCCACGCGTTCCGCAACGCCCTGATTCCTGTTATCACCGTGGTTGGCCTGCAGATGGGCACGCTGCTCTCCGGGGCCGTGCTGACGGAGACCGTGTTTGCGTGGCCGGGCATCGGCCGGTTGCTGGTTGAAGGCATCCTGTCCCGCGACTATCCCATCGTGCAGGCCTCGGTGCTGGTGGTCGCGATGGCGTTCGTGCTGGTGAACCTAATGGTTGATGTGCTGTACGCGGTCGTGGACCCGCGGATCCACTATGACTAGGCCCCTGTCGCGCTCCCGCATCCGAATGGTGTGGGTCCAGTTCCGGCGCAACCGGGCCGGCCTGGTGGGCCTGGCGATCCTGACCATGTTCCTGAGCGCGGGTCTATTCGCGCCAGTGCTGGCGCCGTACGACCCTTACGAGATCGAGCTTGAATCCGGCCTGAAGAGGCCGGGCCCCGGGCACTTGCTGGGCCAGGACGAACTGGGGCGCGACATGCTGAGTCGCATCATCTACGGTGCGCGCCTCTCGCTGGTCATCGGCGTCATCGCCGTCACCATCGGCGTGGGGATCGGTGTTCCGGTCGGCGCCATCTCCGGCTACTTCGGCGGGTTGCCGGATCTTCTGGTGCAGCGTCTGATTGACATCATGCTGGCGTTTCCGGGCGTCCTATTGGCGATCGTGCTTGTCGCCATCCTGGGGGTAGGTCTCGTTCAGGTCATGGTGGCGGTGGGGATCGTCTCAATCCCCGTTTATGCGCGGCTGGTGCGCGGGCAGGTCCTCTCGCTGCGCTCGCAGGAGTTCGTGGACGCCGCGCGGGCGGTGGGGGCGAGAAGCGGCCGGATCATCTGGCGCCACGTGCTGCCCAACACGCTGGCCGTGATCGTGGTGCAGTCCACGCTGCAGATCGCCTCGGCTATTCTCTCGGCGGCCGCCCTGGGCTTCCTGGGCCTCGGCGCCCAGCCGCCGGCCGCGGAATGGGGCTCGATGCTGAGCAACGCCCGGCAGTACATACGCTTGGCGCCGCACAGCGTGATGTTTCCCGGGCTGGCCATCATGATGACCGTGCTCGGGTTCAATCTGCTCGGCGATGCCATCCGGGACGCGCTGGATCCACGGATGCGCCTCTAGCCAGGATTGGTGCAAGCGCGATAGATCTGCACGCGGGGGAGGTGGGAGATGGAACCGGTCGGGCACCACTACATCGTTGAGGCTTCGGG
>CAYLKW010000213.1:0-2144 GCA_964384245.1 uncultured bacterium | reverse complement strand
GTCTTGCGCTTCACCTTGAGCGTCGGCGTCACGTCGCCTTCCTCGGCGTACATCCGCTTCGGGAGGATGGCGAAGCGCCGCACCTGCTCGGGCGAGGAGAGCGTCTTGTTGACCTCGGCAACCTCGCCCTCGATGAGCGCGCGCACGTCGGGGTTGGCGGCCAGGTCACTGTAGGTAGTGAACGGCAGGCGGCGATCCTGCGCCCACTTGGTGACGTTCTCCTCATCAATCACTATCAGGGCCACGATGTAGCGCTGGCGGTCGCCGATCGCGACCGCGTCGTTGACGTAGGGGCTCGCCTTGAGCTTGTTCTCGATGTACTGCGGGGCGATGTTCTTCCCGGCCGAGGTGACGAACAGGTCCTTCTTGCGGTCGGTGATGCGCAGGTACCCTTCCTCGTCGAACTCGCCGATGTCGCCCGAGTAGAGCCAGCCGTCCTTCAGGGTCGCGGCGGTGGCCTCGGAATCGCGAAAGTAGCCGGGGAAGACGTTGGGCCCGCGCGCCAGTATCTCGCCGTCCTCGGCGATCCGGACCTCGATGCCGGGGATTGGGTGGCCGACGGTGCCGAGCTTTACGGCGTCACCCTGGTGCATCGAGGTCGGTCCCGAGTCCTCGGTTTGACCGTAGATCTCGCGCATGGGCACTCCCAGCGCCCAGAAGTACAGCAGCAGGTCCGGCGAGATCGGCGCCCCGGCCGAGTACGCGACCCGGACCCGGTCCAGGCCCAGGCGGTGCCGCAGCGGCCGCAGTGCCAACAGGTCGCCCAGTCGGGAGGCCGCGCTCAGCCACGCGGGAACGGGCCTGCGGGCGAAGCGCCGACGCGCCGCCCGGTAGGAGAGCCCGATCGCGGCCCAGTATGCCGCCCGCTTGAAGATATCGTTTTCCTTGATCCGCAACGTAACCACCGAGAAGATCTTCTCCCAGATCCGCGGCACCCCGAACACGAGCGAGGGCCTCACCTCGACGAAGTTCTGCATGACCGTGTCAACGTTCTCGATGAAGTTGACCGTATAGCCCCACCGGATCGGCAGAAACACCGAGAACTGCCGCTCTGCGATGTGCGACAGCGGCAGGTATGAGAGAAGCTCGTCATCGGGGAGGACCGGGTTCGCCTTGTCAAGCACCTCCGTGGTCCAGACGAGGTTGTGGTGTGTAAGAATCGCGCCTTTCGGAGGCCCGGTCGTCCCGGACGTATAGATCAGCACCGCCATGTCTTCGGGCCGGATCTCGGCCATGCGCTCGTCCAGGGCAGACGGGTGGCGGCGCGCGTGGTCCTGCCCGAGCGCGAGAAACTGGTCCCACATCATCACCATGGGGTCCTGGAACGTCCGCAGGCCCTCCGGGTCCATGACGACGATGTGTTCGAGGTCCGGCAGCCGATCGCGAATCTCCAGGGCCTTGTCGAGCTGCTCCTCGCCCTCCACGATGAACACCCGGCAGCCCGCGTGCTCAAGGATATAGTGAGTCTGCTCGGGGCTGCTGGTGGTGTAGATACCCGTGGTGGCCGCGCCGAGGGCCTGGATGCCGAGGTCGGCGATCACCCACTCCGGACGATTCTCGCCGCGCTGGACGCCCAGCGCCAGCAGCGCGTGGCCGACGAGCCGCACCTGGCTGGCGTACTCCTCCCAGGTGATACGGTGCCAGATGCCGAACCGTTTGCGCCGGAGCGCCACGTGGTGCGCGCGGCGCCCTGCCTGGGCAAAGAACAGCCCGGGCACGGTGTCGGTGGTTGCGACCGGACGAGCCTGGGTGATTACCATGGTACCTTTATCCTACTCCATGGACGGAGGGCTTCCTGCAGGCTATGCAGGTGACAGGTGAGGTGAAGCGGCGATGGCAGTGAAGCGGAAGACCGGAGCGCGAGGCAGGGTGACCCGGCGACAGGCCGCGGGCGCCGCAGGTCGCGGGCGATCAGGCGGTCTGGCGGCCGAACTGGCGCAGTTCGGAAAGCAGACCGCCGGGACGCGGAACTGGGGCCATCCGGGGATGGGTACCATCCTTAAAGGCATCTCCGTGGAGGAAGCCACCTGGAGGCCCTTCCCCGAAGCGCATTCCATCTGGGAGGAAGTCAATCACATCATCTACTGGACCGAGGACGTGCTGATGCAACTCGAGAACCGTGGTGTGCCTCGGCCGCAGGCTTG
>CAYLKW010000212.1:0-2144 GCA_964384245.1 uncultured bacterium | reverse complement strand
GCCGCAGGATCCGGGTGCTCCCCGCCCCGATGGCGCGGGCCGCGTCCACGTACTCTTCGTGCCGGACCGTGAGCACGGCGGCCCGCGCCACGCGCGAGAACGGCGCGGTGTAGACGATGGCGATGGCGATCACCACGTTCCAGAACCCGCCGCCGAGGAAGGCCAGCAGCGCTATGGCCAGCAGGATCGCCGGGAAGGCGAGCAGCACGTCCGACAGACGCATCACCGCTGTATCCACCCATCCACCCAGGAACCCGGACGCGACGCCGATGCTGCCACCGGCCGCAATCGCCAGCCCGACCGAGAACGCTCCGACCGAAAGCGAGATGCGCCCGCCGTGCAGCACGCGGGAAAGAGTGTCGCGGCCGTACATGTCGGTGCCTAGCGGGTGCGCAGCGCTGGGCCCCTGCAGCCTGAGCGCCGGGGCGATCTGCAGCGGGTCGTGCTTCGTCAACAACGGAGCGGCGATCGCACCTAGCAGCACCGCGACCAACAGCACGCCGCCCACCCGCGCGCCCATGTGCCGCGCGAGGCGCTGGCCGACGCCGGCCCTTCGCGCCGGGAACCAGCTACTGGTAACGGATTCTGGGATCGAGGAAGCCATATAGGAGGTCCACGAACAGATTGACCAGCACGAAGGACAGGGAGATGGACAGCACGGCTCCCTGTATCACCGGGTAGTCGCGGAGGTTGATCCCCTCCAGCGCGAAGCGGCCGATGCCCGGCAGACTGAAGATCTGCTCTATGATTACCGTGCCGCCCAGCAGTGTGCCAAACTGCAGGCCGATAACGGTCACCACCGGGATCAGCGCGGTACGCAACCCGTGCTTCAGTATGACCACCGACTCGGTCAGGCCCTTGGCGCGCGCGGTTCGGATGTACTGGCGCGCCAGGACCTCCAGCAGGCTGCTCCGGATTATGCGGGTAATGGCGGCGGCCAGCACCATGCCCAGCGCAAGGGCCGGCAGTACCATGTGTCGCAGGTTCGCCACCAGGCTCTCGGCCGGAGAGATGTAACCGGTGGGCGGCAGCCACCCCAGGCGGAGGGCGAACAGCAGGATGAGCAGGATCGCGAGCCAGAACGAGGGGACCGAGAGCCCCAGCATCACGAAACCCGTGGCCATATAGTCGCCGGCTCTGCCACGCCGCAGCGCGGCCATCACGCCGACAGGCAGGCCTATCGCCAGCGCGACCAGCAGGCCCATAGACGCCAGTTGCACTGTCACCGGAAAACGCCGGGCGAGGTCGGCCCCGACGGGCCGGCCGGTCCGCAGCGACTTGCCCATGTCTCCCCGTCCGACCTTCGCGATGTACTCCGCGAACTGGTGGTGGAGAGGCTTGTCCAGGCCGAACAGCCGCCGCAGTTCTTCCACCCGCCCCTCGCGCAGGCTCCCCTCGAGCCCGATCATCTGCGTCACGACGTCACCGGGAACCAGCCGGATGAGCAGGAAGACGGCAAGCAGCACGCCCAGCATCGTTGGAACGGCCAGCAACAGCCGTCGCGCCAAGTATGAGGCCAGGCGACATCCCTCCAGTGGCGCGCCGCCTTCGCGGCGCGGGGAGTGCTGATTATCCTCACAATATACGCCACAGTACGGGCTGAACCTGCCAAATGGGTCCGGCGCGGGCCGCGGGCGCGCGATTGGTCCAGGGGGCGAAACCTGCTATGATGGCGTGCGCCAGATGTCTCCCACGGTGATTTATCTCATCCGGCACGCCGAGACCACCTGGAACGCCGAAGGGCGCCTGCAGGGGACCCTAGACGCGCCGCTGAGCGCTCGCGGGCAGGTGCAGGTGAGGCGGCTGATCGAGGCGCTTCGCGCGGCGCCGATTGCCGCGGTGTATTCCAGTCCGCTCGGCCGTGCCCATGCCACGGCCGAGCCCATCGCCGCTGCGCACGGGGTGCCGCTGCACACAGTTGCTGAGCTGCGCGAGATGGCCCAGGGAGAATGGGAGGGCCGCCTGATGTCGGAGGTCAGGGACAACGACGGCCGGCCCATACAGGCCAGGCGCGACTCGCCCGTTGAGTCCACCTTTCCAGGCAGCGAGACCATGGCAGAGGTGCAATCGCGCGCGGTGACCGCGATCGGGGCCCTGGCCGCGCGGCACGCAGGCCAGGCGATCGCCGTGGTCGCCCACGGCGG
>CAYLKW010000211.1:0-2178 GCA_964384245.1 uncultured bacterium | reverse complement strand
CGAGCAGCTCGGAGAGCTCCTTCGCGTAGGCGGCGAAGCGCTGCGTGACACGGAAGCCCTCGGTGCGCGGGTGCGGCTCGTCGATCGTCACCTCCCGGAGCACCCGCCCCGGCCGCGCCGCCATGACCACGACCCGGGTCGGCCTTGACTCAACGCCTCCAGCGCCTACGGCCACCGCCGTGATGGTCAGCCGGTCACCCGCACGCGGTGGCGGCGCCAGTTGCACGCGCGCCTCCCAGGCGCCCTGGCCGGATGTGGGCACGTTGAACGGACCGATCAGCGCCACGTGACCGTCGGGCCTGCTGCGCGCATACTCTACGGTGATCCTCACCTGCGTGGCCCCGACCGCGGTCCCCTTGATCAGCAGGGGTGAGACGATGGCGTCCCCGGGCCTGGGCGCAACGATGATCGGCGCTGTTGGCTGAGCCGGGGGCGTGGGACGGGCCGGCGGCTCAGGCCGCAGCGGCGGGGACGGGCCGGGCGGAGCGATCACTGGTGGCGTGGGCGTAGCGGTGGGCTCGGGCGTGGGACGAGACCAGGGTGTGGGAGTGGGCATCGGCCTGGGCGTGGGCTCGGGTCCGAGCGTAGGGGTGGGCCGCGGTGGTGGCGGCGTGGGCGGTCGGGGCGCCTCGACGGCGAAGGTCCAGCTCGTCGTGGCTTCGTTGCGCGCCAGGTCGGCTATGCGGGCCTGCACGCGGTTTTGCCCCTGCGGGAGAGGATCAGGGGGCGTGTATTGGACGCCGGTCTCAAAGATCGCCACCGGGCGCGCCTCGCGCCCGTTGACCCAGAGACGGAAGCTTGCCGGGTCCAGGCCGGCAGGTCCACGCTCGGCCAGCCCTAGCATGATCGTGGGCTGACGCTCGCTAACCACTGCGCCGGGTTCGGGCGAGCGCCGCGTGAACTCGGGAGGCAGGCCGTCAATCGTGACCGTACCCGCGTACATCTCGACCTCCTGGCCTGCCACGCGCAGGCGAACCGTCACGCCAGCCCGCGCCGCGGCGTCTCCATGGCGCACGGCGTAGCGCCCGGTGTAGGTTCCCAGAGGCCCCTCGACCATCGCCACACCACGTTCGATCCGGCCGATGTCGAACCAGGCGCTCCCGCGCGGCGTGCCCCGCAGCGTCACGACAAGCAAGGCTCCGACGCCAAGCGGCCCGTGGTCGCTGATGTGCGCGCCGTCTATCCTTGGCTGGTAGGGGTAGATCGGCGTCGGGATCGGGCGCGGCATCGGGACAGGCGGAACCGGCCGCGGCGTGGTCGGGGTGCGCGCGCGCGCCTCCCACACGTCGCCGGTCTGCGGATTCGCCCTGACCTCCACTTCCATGCCCCGGCGCAGCAGGTCCCAGGTGACCTGGCGGCCGTCCAGGAAGAAGGCGGCGTCCTCGGCGATGCGCAGTATCTGTCCGTCGCCAAGCACCAGGGTCCGCGGCCCCATGCTCTCCACGAGACCGGCAAGCGCCCTGTAGTAGGCGCGCACCGACAGCGCCCCGCCGGCCGCGTCAGCGGTCACGCGCACGAAGTCTCCCCGCCGTATCTGGTCGAGCGAGACCGAGCCGCTGCGGCCCGAGGACACCTCGGTGAGGAAGATCGTGGTGAGCGCGGTCACGGCGAACCTCCACATCATCCCATCCGCTGCCACCAGCAGGCGCGTCGGCAGCGTGTGGAGGTCAACCTGCGCGACTGTGCCCTCGACGAAGGCGGTATACGGCGTGGGCGTGGCGATCGGTGTGGGGCGGACAGGCTCGGGCGGCAGAGGCGGGATGACCGGCAGCGGCCGGACCGGCTCAGGCGGGCCAGGCAGGGGCGCGGCAGCCGGTGGAGGGCCGGTGGAACGCGCCGATGCGACGTACACGATGCGCCCGGCCGGATCCCAGTTCACGCTGGCTCCCAGCGCCTCGCCCACGAACCGCAGGGGCACCAGTGTTCGGCCTGCCAGCACCATGGGTGGCACATCGAGCAGGACCGTTCGCCCATCCACCAGGGCCCGACGGAGGCCTGGCTGCAGAACGACTACCGTTGCGCCGTGGCGCGCGATGACGCGGCCGGGGTAAGGCTGCCACTCGACCCGCGCGCCCAGACGTTCGAAGACTCCGCGCAGCGGGATCAGCACACGCCCGGCCACAACCACAGGGGGCTGGTCGAAGGCGACAGCCCGACTGTCCACAACGACCCCTACGG
>CAYLKW010000210.1:0-2179 GCA_964384245.1 uncultured bacterium | reverse complement strand
CCGGGCGCGCATCGGCCGAAAGGGCCAGCAGGGGTTCACACTGCTCGAGGTCATGGTCGGCATGCTGCTCCTCTCGGCGATCGTCATAATGCTCAGCCAGGGATACATGGCCGCGATCAGCAGGGCCGGGGAGATCGGCGACCACTCGACCGGGGCCGCATGGATGCAGGCCATGGTGGACCACCTGCGCAACGTTGGCTATGCCGGGGTCAGCGGCTCCTGGACGGAGACGGCGGCGACCTGCGCATCGCCGGAACCCTGCCTTCCCGGCGTGTTCGACCGGGCGGAGATACTGGTGACGGGCACGGCCGTACCACTCCTCAAGCAGGTCAACGTCACGCTCTACCGGAGAGGCACCGTGACGCCGTTCCTCACCCTGTCCACCTACTTCACCGACATCAGGTTCCCGTGATGAGCCGGCCCGAGTTGCGTCAGGAAGTGCGTGCCGCCGGCGGTGAGCGCGGGATGACGCTGGTCGAGGTGCTGGCTGCGCTGGCGATCGGGTCGCTGGTGATGGCCACGATCTACCTGGCGCTGGGCACAGCCACACGGGCCCGCCTGCTCGTGGAGAGCACGGTCCACAACCAGCAGCACGGGCGGCTGGTCATCCAGTGGGTGGCCGACCGCCTGAGGCAGGCCGGCTACGCGGTCAGCCCGGCCAGCACGATTCCCAGGTGCCGCGACGCGATCGTTGTAGAGGACGGTACGCTGACGCCAACGGCGGCACGCCTGTACTTCAACACCGACATGGACGGAGTCGGCGTAGGCAACCTTACCCAAACCATCGGGTTCCGCATGGGTACGGAAATCGTCGGTGGAACCGCCGTGAACGTGGTGCAGGAATCGGTCACCGATTGCACGGGCGGCGCGACAGAGCGCGTGGCTAGCATCACCGACCCCACCTCGGTGGCGATCGCCTCTCTCACGTTTGAGTACTACGATGCGAACGGCGCCGTTGTTGGCAACCCAACAACTCCTGCCGCCATCCGATCCATCCGCATGGTGCGCGTCACGATGGTCGAGCGGGCAGCGGCAGGTGCCATGGGATCGAGGGAGCAGACATGGACGGTTCTGGTCAACCTCAGGAATCCCGACCCGCGCACGCTGTGAATCCGTGCATGTCGCAGGGACCGCGGCCGGCGCGCCGGCGCGCCGCAGCCTGCGGCTGCGAGCAAGGCAACGTCCTGCTGATGATCCTGCTGTTTCTCGTCGCAGCCGGCGTGCTCACGGTCGGCCTGCTCAGCAATCTACTCGGAGAGATCCAGGGCGGGTTCTCCTACCGCCACGGCGTGAAGGCGCTGGCGGTTGCCGAGGCAGGCATCCACTACGCGGTCGCCAGGATCAATGAGACCGGCGGAAGCGCCTACTCGGGAGAGAGCAGCCGGCAGATGGTGCACCCCACCCAGGGGGTCCTGGGCGTGTTCGACGTGACCGTCCGGTGCTCCAACGGCACGATTCCAGGGAACCCCAATCCCTGCGCGGTCGCCCCCCAGCCGAACGAGCGCGTCATCACGGCCACCGGGTTCGTCCCGGATCAGGCGCGGCCGCTGGGTAGGCGCACCGTGGTCATCGTGGTGCGCCAGGCGATGTTGACCTCGCTCGACTTCGCGGTCTGCGGCCGCGACGGGGTCACCCTCGACCGGGACACGAGTCTGTACGGCAACACCGGCAGCAACCAAAACATCGCGCTCTACGGGCCTCCGACCACGCCGGGCTCGCTGGCCCGCACCTATGCCTGGGGCGGCCAGCCGGGCAACGCCACTGCCGGCGGCACCGTTACCTGCTCGGGCTCCTGCGGACCGCTGTACAACCAGGTAGCCGGGGTAACCACCAGCAACTACCCGGGAGGACAAGTCTGCCCTGTGCTGCCGGCATTCACCTGCAGCCCGGCAACCGACGCCTCAGGTGATCGCCTAAATCAGAGCAACCTCACCATCAGCGCCGCCAACGCCAACACGGTCCTGCGCAACGTAACGATGGGGGCGAACTCGACCCTGGCCTTTGCCACCACCAGCGCCAGCGAGATCCTCACGGTGCACCTGAACACACTGATCGTCGGTCGGGACAGCCGGGTGCGCGTCACCGGACCTGGGAAGGTCGTCCTTCACCTGGCCGGGCGCATGGAGATCGGCCAGAGAACGCTCTTCGGGGTGGACGGCGCGAACGCCAACATTGACCC
>CAYLKW010000209.1:0-2240 GCA_964384245.1 uncultured bacterium | reverse complement strand
GGTGGCTATCGGTTCTGCCTGCCTGGTGGCCTGCGGCTGCCATCTCTGCCAGCGGTGCTTCGCGGACCCTGTCCACCTATGGAGCGTGTACAGAAGTGACTACAGCATTTGCGCGACGACGGTAGACTCGTAGCGCGGCCAGGGGCCGCAACCAAACGATGGCCCCTGGCCGCGCGTCGAAGGTCGAGGGTCGAAGGTCGAGGAGTTCCGGCCCGGACCCCGGCTCAGGTGTTCTGTTCGACCTTGACGCGCAGGGCGTGCAGCATGCGCGAGAGCTCGGCGATGCGGGCGAGCAGTTCCTCGGCGGTCGGCGCGGGGAGGTACTTGATGTCGCGGCTGAGGATGACGTGGTACTCGGTTTCGGCCAGGGACGATTCGGCGAGGTTGAGGAAGTGCGCGTAGTCCTTGTTGCTGCGGCGCTTGGAGCCCTCGGCGATGTTCGCCGGCACGCCGGAGGCCGAACGGCGGAGCTGGGAGGTGAGGCCGAACCGCTCGTCGTCCGGGAAGGAGGCGGTCAGCCGATAGACCTCGAGCGTCAGGGCATGTCCGAGTTGCCAGACCTTCAATTCCGTGAAACGCTGCACGTTCACCTCCTGGCCTGACCCCGTCGTCGGCCGGGGGATGAACCGCCGCCGGCGCCCGGCGACGTTGGAGGCCTTCGCGGGCGGGAACGTGGTCGGCCCACCCCACGGCGGAGGGTTCGTTGATCATCCCGACCACGAGGGGTTCGGGAAGGGAGGCCTCAAGCCTCCGACCGGAACCACCTCCACCACAGGATGGGCCATGACCACGTTCGAGAGCATGCACCAGGAGAAGATCGTCGGCAAGCTGACCATGGTGGACCGGGTCATCTTCAAGGGCTACCTGAACAAGCTGTTCCGCAAGGGCGCGTTCAAGGCCTTCCTGTGGAAGCAGGGGGTGCCGCTGAAGAACTTCAAGGCCTTCGCGCCGCGCGCCACGGAGGAACTGAAGGCCCACGCCCAGGCGTTCGCGCAGAAGCGGGGCCGGCCATACCTCTACCTGGAGGGCGCCCACACCGCGGCGAACGGCAACTCCAAGGAGGATCTCGCCCGGCGCATCGCCGAAGAGGACGGCATCACGGAGGGGTTGGTCTGCGTGCTGAGCGCCCTGGAGCCGTCGATGTCGTTCAAGGTGCGGCCCAACCGGGAGACGTACCGGCTGGAGGCCGTGCGCGCCCCGCGCAACTGCCTGCACTTCTACTTCTACTACATCGACCCCGAGTTCGGGTTCATGCACGTCCGGCTGCAGAGCTGGTTCCCCTTCGACATCCAGGTGTACGTCAACGGCCGGGAGTGGCTGGCCCGGCAGCTCGACCGGCTCGGCATCGGCTACCAGCGCTACGACAACGCGCTGCTGGCGATCGATGACCTGCCGGCCGCGCTGCGCCTCTGCGAGCAGTTCCGGCACCGCCCGTGGCACCGGGTCTTGAGCGCCTTCGCCCGTGCCGTCAACCCGTGGTTGCCCAAGGTCTTGCGCCTCGGCTTCGGCGCCTACTACTGGGTCACCGACCAGTGCGAAGTGGCGACCGACGTGATGTTCCGCGATCGGGCCAGCCTGAACGCGCTCCTGCCGGAGCTGTTCGAACACGCCGCCCTGCGCTTCTCTGCCGAGGACGTGATGCGCTTCCTCGGTCGCAAGCTCAACGGCAACTTCCTGGGCCAGGTCACCACGGACAGCAAGCGTCGGCCGGAAGGCCGTCGCATCAAGCATCGGATGAAGCGCAACTCGATCAAGATCTACGACAAGTACAGCGTGTTGCGCATCGAGACCACCATCAACAATCCGCGCGAGTTCAAGGTCCTCCGCCTGGTCGGAGATCCCTTGCGGCGGCGGTGGTGCCCCATGGGCAAGGGGGTCTCGAACATGTGGCGCTACCTCCAGGTCGCCGAAGCGTCCAACGATCGCTACCTCGAAGCCTTGGCCCAGGTGCAACCACAAGGCGAGGCCGTCCGTGACCTGGACGGCTTGTGCCGGAGCCGTACCGTCGACGGCAAGCACCACGCCAGGTTCAACCCGGTGGCCTCCGCGGACTGCGCCCTCTTCGCCGCCGCACTTGCCGGAGAACACGCGATCCATGGCTTCCGCAACCACGACTTGGCCGCCCGGCTCTACCGCACACCCGCCCGCACGCCGGAGGAGCGAAAGCGACGCTGCGCGCGCGTGTCTCGGCTCATCGCCAAGATGCGCGGACACGGACTCGTGGCGAAGGTCCCCTACAG
>CAYLKW010000208.1:0-2249 GCA_964384245.1 uncultured bacterium | reverse complement strand
GAGGAGGAGTGCACATGCGAGCCCTAAGATGGACGATCCTACTCGGCATGGCCGTGTTCTGCGTCGCGGCCGTCGCAACCTGGGCGGTAGCCAAACCGCGGGACCTGGCGTTGCTCAAGCAGCTCTATGCCCCAAAGGAGGGCACCGAGCTCGCCAAGGCCAACTGCCTGGCCTGCCACAGCAAGATGCCACCGAACAAGGCAGACATGAACCCGTATGGGAAGGACTTACAGAAGGCGGCGGCCGGTAAGCCGGTTGACGAAAAGGTCTTCCGCGCCGTCGAGAGACTCGACTCCGACGGCGATGGAATCGGCAACCTGGACGAACTGAAGGCCGGGACTCTTCCCGGGGATCCGAAATCGAAGCCAAAGAGGTAGTACTGGGCCCAATCAGGGGGGGGAGTTGTCTCATGCGGCGAGTAGGGAGGTTCAGCTCGTTGTGGATCGTTGTCCTGGCCATGGCGGTTCTGTTCGGGACCGGCGTCGTGACGGCCCAGGCGCAGGCAGACCAGCGCGCGCAGTGGGCCAAGTCGAAGCACGCCAACCGCCTGCGGCCGACGCTGGAAGCCACGGCCGACGGCCGGCGCGGCCTGACCGCGGCCCACTGCGGCCGGTGTCACAGCGAGCAGGGGTTCTTAGCCTGGCTGCCTCAAATGCAGCGGGGCAACCCTGGTCTCATCGCCAAGCCCGACGGGTCCGCGGCGGACATCCAGTACCTGGTCGGAATCGGCCTGAGCCGGTTCAGCGTGCGGCCGATCACCTGCACGACCTGCCACCAGGCTGACTACAGCCTCCGACAGGCAAGCAGTACCCCGCTCCTGCCTGCTGGCTTCCGTGCCATCGGGGTAGGGCGAGGCGCCCAGTGCATGCTCTGCCACAACTCACGCAACGGCGCAATCGTCTGGAACCAAGAGGACCCGCGGCGGTACACGGCGCCCCATACGGCGTCTCAGTCCGACGTGATCATGGGCAAGAACTCGTTCTTCCTCGATTTCGGCAACAACTTCATCTCGCCGCACGCCTCGTTTACCGGCGACTCCTGCGTCACCTGCCATTTCCGGATGAGCAAGACCCCGCACGCGTTCAAGGCCGATCCCCTCGCGTGCAGCCGTTGCCACGGCCCTGAGTACACCGCGGCCCGCGTGCAGAGCAGCACGAAGACTCTCATTCACGAACTGGAAGCGGCGATCGAGAGCAAGATCATGGTCGCCAAGGATCGGATCCGAACCGTCCGCGTGTGGAACGCTATGGCCTCCGCCTACGTGGACACCGTCACCGTCGATCCCGCGACCATCACCAAGGTGGAACTCATTGAGGTGGCTGGCCAGCAGGGGATCACGATCCACTTCACCGGTGGCCGGAAGATGACAACGCAGATTGGCGAGCTCCGGGACGCTGCGGGCCGGCCGTCGTTCGCCACCGGCGACCCCATCATCAGGGCCGGCTGGAACTTCTGGCTGGTCGAGGGCGACGGGAGTTGGGGCGTGCACAACCCTCGCTTCGTGCGGCAGGTGGTGCTAAACTCGCTGGACGCACTCAAGTAGACTGAAGGTCCGACCACGAGTAGACGGCAAGGCGACAGGCGAGAGGCCGGGGGCCGCAGCCCCCGGCCTCTCTGCGACCGGGCCGCGAGTGGTCCCGAGACCGTGCGCTACCGTGCGATCCGGACCGCGCGGACGGTCGCGGTGGTCTTCTCTCCCAACCCGAGCGTCTGCACGAACGAGACCTGATGGTATCGGTTCCCCACGTGGTCATCAAACAGCGCAAGGCTGAACCGAACAACCCGGCCGGACCCGAACGGCTTGTCCTCGGGGTTGCCGGTGGTGAGCTTGCGGCGAAGCTCGACCACCCACTTGCCGCCCTCCCATGACCCGTTGGCCATGATGTCCGCACTGCTGCCGTCCGGCGTGCGCAGGATGTTCCGTGGGAGGAGATCTCCGGCCGCAAACCGGACCGCGGGGTCAAGCGGCACCGCGTTGCGGTCCGTCACCAGCGGTAGTTGCGGCAGGAGCTCGGTGAATCGGGCCTCCGGGATCGCCCTGAACCCCGTCCGAGCCTGGTCGTACATGAACGATGGACGCGCCGGGGTCGTGAACGGGCTGCGGCCTCCGTCGGAGAGCCGGTACTCCAGCACGTAGTCGTCCCCGGCGTATCCAATCGGGCTCGACCGGTAGGCCCGCCACTGCCACAGGTCGAGGAAGGAGCCCTCGGCCCTCAACCGATCCAGTTCTAGTGGCGTCTTGACCTTGT
>CAYLKW010000207.1:0-2314 GCA_964384245.1 uncultured bacterium | reverse complement strand
GGGCCTGGGCGCGCCAGGACCCACCTCAACTACGGCGAGGCCATCGAGCGGCTGCGGCGGGAGCGCGGGATGACCCGGGACGCCCTGGCCGCTGAATCGGGCGTTTCCCCGTCGTATCTCTATGAAGTTGAGCGCGGCTACAAGCGGCCCTCGACCGACGTGCTGGCTCGTCTGGCAGAGGCGCTCGGCCGGTCTCCCAGCGAGATGCTCGCCTACATCGAGGTCATGTCGGAGGCCCTACCGGCAGCTATGCCCGAGGCGCGGCCAGAGGTGATGGCAGAGACGCCGTCCGGGGAGCCGGACCAGCCGCTCGACGGCTCGTACGGGGAGCCGGACCAGCCCGACGTTGCCGCTATGCGCATCGAATCACCGCGCATGGAGTCCCCGCGCACCCGCCGGGGGTGGGCCTTCAGCCGCTTCAACTTCGATCCGGCGATTGACGCCTACAAGACGCCAACGCGTGAGCGCGGGTCGCTCCGATCCCTGCTCGCCGTTCTCGAGTACCTGAGCGAGGACGACATCCGCATCCTGCTCGCGCTGGCGCGCCGCCTGGCAGGCAGGGCCGGGTAGGCGACCCCATGCTGCGCCTGACGGTCCTGGGAGGCGTCGGAGAGATAGGCGGCAACAAGATCCTGTTGGAGGATGAGGGCTCGGGCCTCCTCCTCGACTTCGGCATCAGCTACACCCGCCGGGGGATGTTCTTCGAGGAGTACCTCAAGCCGCGCACCGCGGCCGGCCTGACCGACCTGCTGGTAACCGGCGTGCTCCCAGCGGTCCCCGGCCTCTACCGCCGCGACCTGCTGGAAATGGCGCAGCACCACGCGCTGCCGGTCCACGACGAACCTGCGGCGCAGGCGGTCCTGCTCTCCCACGCCCACCTCGACCACGCCGGCCACATCGCCTTCCTGGACGAGCGGATCCCGGTGTACTGCTCTCCCCTGTGCCACGCCACCCTCGAGGCCATGACGCTGTGCCGGTCGCGCGACTTCGAGACCGAGATACTCAACTTCCTTCCCCGGCCGGCCCTCCCGCCCTACGACGATGTGGTGCCGCGTCGCTTCGAAACCGTCGAGGGTGAGTTCGCGGCCGGAGTGCTGTCCTGCCGCGCCCTGCCGGTGGACCACTCCATGCTCGGCTGCCTGGCCTTCCTGGTGCGCACCTCGCGGGGAAACATCCTCTACACCGGCGACCTGCGCTTCCACGGACCCGAGGCGCACCTCAGCGAAGCCATGCTGGAATCCGCGGCCTCAGAGGGCGTCTGGATGCTGATCGCCGAGGGCACGCGCCTGGACGCCACCGAGCGCCGGACCGAGGAGGACGTCTTCGCCGAGTGCCTGGAGGCGGTGCGCGGCTGCGCGGGGCCGGTGATCGCCGACTTCGCGCCGCGCGACCTCTACCGGCTCTCCACCTTCCTGGGCATCGCAAGGGAAACCGGCCGCTCCCTGGTCGTCCTTCCCCAGGATGCTTTCCTGCTAGAGCACCTGCACGGCCGCCATCCGCTGGTACCCGACCCGATGAAGGAGCCGATCCTGATTCTCAAGGAGCGCAAGGGCAGCGGCACCTACCGGGATCAGGACTACCCGACGTGGGAACGCCAGGTGCTGAGGTGGCCCACCGTGGGGACGGCGGACGATCTACGGCCAGCGCGCTCAAACCTCATGCTGGCGCTCTCGTTCTGGGACATCCACAACCTGATTGATCTGGGCGTGGGCGTCGGCGAGGACGCTCTGTTCATCCACTCTGCCAGCGAGGCGCACAGCGAGGAGCAGGCTGCTGATGAGCGACGCCTGGACAACTGGCTGGACCTGCTGGGCGTGCGCGGCCGTCTGCGCAGCCACGCCTCCGGACACGCCGGCCAGGCCGATCTGGTGCGGATGGTCAGGCGGCTGCGGCCGGAAGTCCTGGTGCCGGTGCACACGGAGGTCCCGGGGTTGTGGCAGGAACTCGTGCCGGAGGCGCGGGTGGTGGAGCCAGGGGTTGGGCTGCCGGCGGTGTGGTAGGCCGGATCAGGGGCGCACGTCTGGCGGCAGCCGGCTGAGGATGGCCGCGTAGACCTCGGTGGCGATCCCGAGCGCTTCCCCGGTCTCTTCACTCGAAGGCACACCCGGTTCGCCGGGACAGCGGAACTTCCACGCGTACTCCGTGAGCCACGCGGCCCGGCGCAACATGGGCTCGAGGTCGGGGGCGATCGCCGCGCACTGCTGGCCGAGCTCCACCAGGTTGTGCGTCTTACGGAAGGCGTGATCGTGCCAGGCAAGGAACGCCTTCATCGCTTTCTCCGCCAGTTGCTGGCAGTGGAAGACAACGTCCGCCG
>CAYLKW010000206.1:0-2351 GCA_964384245.1 uncultured bacterium | reverse complement strand
TGGCAGCCGTCAGACGCATCTCCTGGAACAGGAGCCTTGCGCGCCGCTCGGCGCCCAGTGCGTCACAGGGGTTGTGAGGGGTCATCCCTGCGTTGCCCGAGCGGGTGTGGGCGTGATTCACATCGGCTGGCGGTAAGGCCGCCTGCGCACTGGGGCCATTCCGCACGACGTCGTGATCCCCTGATTGGTCCTCTCAAGGGGATCGCTCTCGTGGTCGCCTACTTAATTCGTCGTTAACATCCCTCGCGGAGGAAGCTGCTAGAGTGGGAAACGATTGATCTGAACTCTGAAGGGGAGTTGAGCCACACGTGCGGCTGGGCAGGATCTTTGGTATCGAGGTCCGCCTCGATCATAGCTGGTGGATCGTCTTTGCGCTGATGACCTGGTCCCTGGCGGGACACCTCTTCCCCGCCGAGATGAAGGGGGAACCGCGACGCCCCTGGGATGAACTCCGGATGGCCCTGGCAGGACCCGCGGTCAGTCTCTCGCTGGGCCTGGCGTTCCTGGCACTCACCCGAATGGCCGGCGGCGGGACACCGCTAGCGGGCCTTGCCGCCTGGCTCGCGCGGATGAACCTGATGCTGGCCGCGTTCAACCTCATTCCCGGGTTTCCCCTCGACGGCGGCCGCGTCTTGCGCGCCCTGGTGTGGGCCGGGACGCGAAGCCTCACGCGGGCGACGCAGATGGCCGCCACGAGCGGCCAGATCGTGGCGTACGGGTTCATCGCGTGGGGGGCGTTCCTGGGATTCGGCGGCAACTGGGTGAACGGTCTCTGGATCGCCTTTATCGGCTGGTTCCTGCTGAATGCCGCGCAGACGAGCCTGCGACACGTTAGCCTGCAGCAGATGCTGCGCGGGCAGTCGGCATCGTGGCCCGCGACAACGTCCTGCGGATGATTCAGACGAAAGCCGAGCTGGCCGCATGAGGCCCGGTACGAGGGAAATCCGCATCTCGAGGTTCTAAGCGACGGGGGAGCGCATGCAATGAAGGAGATGGTCATCCAGGTGGACGGGCTACTGTCCGTGATGAGCGCGCGGGGGGTGGAGAAACACCTGAGCGGCCACCCGGGAATCCATCGTATCGAAGCCAACTTCATGAACGGCATGGCCACGGTGGCGTACGACGAGAGCGTCATCACCCTGGCCGAGATCAAACGCCTGGTGGCAGAGTGCGGGTACCACTGCGCCGGGGAGTCGTTGCCGACGCATCTTTGCCATCCTGTTGATCCTCCCGCGCCCGCGCCGGCTGCGGCGCACGCCGCGCATGTCCACCCTCAGGCCCCGGCCGCGCCGGCGGCCGCCCATGCAGAAGCGGCGGGGACGGAGCACGCCGGCCACGGCGACATGTCCATGGACGAGATGGCCCGGGACATGGCGCGGCGGTTCTGGGTGGCGTTCATTCTGTCCATCCCGATCTTCCTGTACTCGCCCCTATCCACTGAGGTCGTAGGCCTCCGGCTGGCGGCCCCGTTCGGCCTCAACGTCAACCTCCTGCTGTTCGTTCTGACGACCCCCGTGATCTTCTACAGCACATGGCCGTTCTTTGTCGGTGCCGTCCAGGCGCTGCGCAACCGCGTCCTCAACATGGCGGTGCTGGTGGCCCTCAGCGTTGGAGCCGGCTACCTCTTCAGTCTCGGCGCGACTTTCCTCTTCGAGAGCGAGGTCTTCTACGAGGCCTCCGCGGTGTTGGCGACCTTCATTCTCTTCGGCCACTGGATGGAGATGCGCGCCCGGGCCGGCGCGTCCCAGGCGATCCGCGCGCTCCTCGATCTGGCCCCGCCGAAGGCGCGCGTCATCCGCCACGGCCAGGAAGTCGAGATTCCCACGGCCGACGTGCTGGCCGGCGACATCGTCATTGTGAGGCCGGGGGACAAGATCCCGGTGGACGGCGCGATCATCGAGGGCGAGAGCGACATCGACGAGTCTATGATCACCGGCGAGAGCATGCCGGTGAAGAAGCGACCTGCGGCTACCGTCACTGGTGCCACGATGAACAAGACCGGCGCTTTCAAGTTCCGGGCCACGAAGGTCGGCACGGACACCGCCCTGGCCCAGATCGTCAAACTCGTACAGATGGCGCAGAACTCGAAGGCGCCGGCGCAGCGCCTGGCCGATGCCGCGGCGCAGTGGCTCGTCGGGGCCGCGGTCGTCTTCGGCCTGGCCACGTTCGTCGGCTGGTACTACGTGTCCGGCGCAACACTGGTGTTCGCGCTGACGCTGGCGATCACCGTGGTCGTCATCGCGTGCCCGGACGCCCTGGGCTTGGCGACGCCCACCGCGGTGATGGTCGGCACGGGGCTCGGCGCCATGAACGGCATCCTCTTCAAGAATGCCATCGCGCTCGAACAGGCA
>CAYLKW010000205.1:0-2429 GCA_964384245.1 uncultured bacterium | reverse complement strand
AGATCGGCCAGAGAACGCTCTTCGGGGTGGACGGCGCGAACGCCAACATTGACCCGGGACGCTTCGTGCTACAGAGCTGCTCCGGCGATGTGGGCACCGATTATGCGGTGGAGTTCCACCAGACAGGCGGGATCAACGCGATCATCCTGGCTCCCAACGGCAGGGTACAGCTTGACCAGGCGAGTCTCTCCAACGGCGCGATTCAGTCACGGACAGTCCAGTTCGACCAGGATACCCAGTTCCGCTACAACACGACCGGCTTCGCCATCAGCGGCGGCGCGTTCAACACCCTGACCTCCTGGCGCGAGCAGCCGTAGTAGCAAGCTCACGTAGTTGACAACCGCTGGCGCATCCCCGACGATAGGGGCGAGCCGGAGGTATGAAACGCTTCCACGCATGCCCAAGTCCAATACCATCACCGAGATAGACGTCCAGATATTCGACCGCCCGCGCGCGTTCGCATTTCGCGGCCGGTCGTTGCGCGCGCTTTCGACCGCGCTTCGGCGCGAGGCCGGCGGGTCCGGACCTCATCTGAGCCGAATCGCCGGCGTGCTCGACGCCCTGGCCGGCGCCGGATGGCGCTACACCACCTTCCGGGGACAGAGCGTCACCCTGGCGCACAGCCACGCGCCGGGCCGGGCTCTGATTGAAGCGTTTCTCACCGAGCGGTTCGGCCCCGACCTGCTGGAACGGATCACGATTCGCGAGCGTGTGAACGGGCCAACGCCGAAGCCCCCGCGCCTTCCCAAGGCCGACGACGAGATGAGCCGCGAGCTGCGGCGCCTGATCGGGGCCGAGAGCCACAAGCAGGATCTCTACCTGGGTCATCCGACCGAGGAGCTGGCCGAACTCCTGTTGGACATGAGTTTCCTGGCGCAGGAGGCGTTGGATGACCCCGAAGTATCGCGGCTGCTTGACCGGACCCAGACCGAGCACGAGGAGGACGTGCAGTATCGCGACCTGCACAGCCGGTATCTCTCGCTGACCGAGCGCACCGGCATGGGCCATCCGGCCGCGGAGGAAGCGTACTGGGACCTGTTCTCGTATACTTCGCGCAAGCTCTCCAAGTTGATTCCTGCGCTGAGGGCGTTCCTCGATCGCCGGGGTTTCAACGATCTCTGCGAGCACGAGGCCACGGCCTTCTTCACCGCGGCGCTGTCGCTGGCGCTCTCCGCCATCGAGGCGGACGAGCCCTAGCCCTGCGCGCGCAAGTTCCGAATCACCTCTCCAACCACCACCTGCAGCGCCGCTGCCACCGGTACGGCCAGCAGCGCGCCGAGAATCCCCATGAGCTTGGCGCCAACCATGATCGCCACGATCGTCAGCAGCGGCGAGAGTCCGACGGCCTGCTTCATGACGCGCGGCACCAGAACGTTGCCCTCGACCTGCTGGATTACGGTGAAAAAGACGACCACGGCCACCACCTGCCAGGTGGGCCCAAAGAGCGCGACCAGCACCGCGGGAACCGCGCCCAGCACCGGCCCGATCATGGGTATCAACTCGGTGACGCCGGCAGCCAGGCCCAGCAGGAGCGGATACGGGAGACCGATCGCCCAGGTCCCCAGGCCAGCCACCACGCCGACGATGAGGCCGAGCAGGAGCTGACCGCGCAGCCATCCGCCGAACTTCCGCCCGACGTGCGCCAGCACGGCCTCGACCTGCGGCCGGCGCTGCCGGCCGAAGAGCCCAAGGACCCCCTGCTTGATCGCCGGCCCCTCCAGCAGCATGTAGATGCTGAGGATCAGGGCCGTGATGGCTGAAACCACGACGCCGAAGACGCGGAAGGCCACGCCGGTGGCCGCGCCGACATAAGCGGTGAGGCGGCCGGCTTCGTGGGGAAGACGGTCCAACAGGGCGGCCAGGTCCGGGAGCCAGGCGTAGCGATGCTGGAATCCCTCCAGCATCGCCCGCAGCCCCTGGTAGAACTCGGGCGCCTTCTCCACGAACTGCCGCGACTCGGCCACGATCGGCGTGATCAGCAGGCCGCCCGCGAGCACCAGCACCACGAGCACGCCCAGGTACACCACGGCGATCGCCCCCGAACGCGGAAGGCGCCGGCGGCGCCGGGTCCAGGTGCGGCCCGCCAGCCGCTCGACCACGGGGCTCAGCCCTGTTGCCAGGATCGCGGCGATGAGGACCACGACCAGAATCTCGCCTATCTCGAGGAGCAGGCGGACAACGCCCACGACGGCGAGAGCCGCGAGCACAACGATGGAAGTGTTGATGACCAGTTCGGAACGCGAGCCCAGTGCGGTCACCCCCTCACGGGTCGCAGATGCTGTTTCTCGGAGATACTGCTTCTGGGAAGCTTCGCGGTTCGCCTTGACGCCCCTTCGGGCGTTTCCTAGAATGAGTGCGCTGGTCAAGCCCGTCCCGCGTTCCGCGGTAGCTCAATGGTAGAGCGTCCGGCTGTTAACCGGAGGGTTGTA
>CAYLKW010000204.1:0-2554 GCA_964384245.1 uncultured bacterium | reverse complement strand
GCGAGCTGCGCAAGCTGCTCGGGCTGAACTTCCTGCGGGTGTTCCGCGAGGTGGTCGGATAAGCGCCTGCCACTTGCCCTAGCGTATTTTTGCTGATAACATCATTTTGGGTACCGGATTAGGTGCCGAATTCCATTCAGCAGCAAAACTCTACTGTCATGCAGAAGCTCTACGAACGGCTGTTCAGTTTCCCTGTCTTCCGCTCGGATGAGGTCCCTGGGATGATGCCTGAATGGTCGCCTCGGGTATCCCGCCAGCGGCTGAAGGATCTCGTCCGCCAGGGCCGTGTCGGCCGCGTGAGGTTGGGGGTGTACTTCGTGGTTCCCCCGGGGCAGCGGCCCGAAACGACGGCGGTTGACCCCTACCTGGTCGGATCGCGGCTGGCGCCGGACTCGGTGTTGGCCTACCATACGGCACTCGAGCTACTCGGCACGGCCCAAAGCGCCACCCGGGCAGTCTACTATGTCAGCGCACGATACCGCAGGCCGGTGATCTGGCGGGATGTTACCTTCCAGCGGGTGGCGCCGCCCAAGGCGCTGATAGTTGCGAGGAATGAGCGCGCCGGAGTGGTGATGCAGGAGCGCGACGGCCTTCGGGTCTCGCACTCCAGCCGCGCGCGGACGCTGGTTGACTGTCTGGACCGGTTGGGTCTGGCGGGCGGTCTTGAAGAACTGTTCCACAGCATCGAGGCCTGGCCTACGATCGATCCCGGCGAATTGCTGACCTACCTGGCCATCCTGGGCAAGGTTACGCTCTACGCCAGGGTCGGGTACGTACTCGAGCGGTTCGCCGGGCTTTGGGGTCTCACCGAAACGGACATGGAGCCCTTCCATAGGCGTCTGCCGCGCAGTCCCGTCTATCTGGCGGGACGCGGCACGCCGGGTCGCTTCGTCGCGCGGTGGAACCTGATGGTGCCCGCCGGCTAGATGCCTCCGGCGCGCGCAACACTACAGCGTCTGGAAGTCTCGACCGGCTTCAGGATCATCTGGCTTGAGAAGGCGTTTCGTCTCCTTGAGGTCCTTGCGGTGCTGCAGCAGGCGCCCCGGTTGGAGGGCCGCCTGGCACTGAAGGGAGGCACCGCGCTCAACCTGGGATACCTCGGTCTTGCGCGGCTCTCCGTGGATCTGGATTTCAACTACATCGGCGCCGTTGAACGAGAAGCGATGCAGTCCGAGAGGCCGGAGCTGGAGCAGTGGATCGAACGGGTCGCAGCGGGTCAGGCCTATGGCGTGCGCCGGCTGGAGAGCAGCTACGCGACGACCACCTGGGTGCTGGGGTACACCACGGTGACGGGCGGCCCCGATGCACTGCGCATCCAGGTCAGCTTCCTGCACCGCGTCCCGTTGTTCGGCACCCGCGAGGTCCAGTCTACACAACTGGAAGGGGTCCCGGCGGTGGTGCTTGTCTGTGTCAGCCCGGAGGAACTCGTCGCCGGAAAGATCAAGGCCCTGGTCGAGCGCGCGGCCGCCCGGGACCTGTTCGACGTGTATCGCACGGTCCGCAATCCGATCGATGGTCTCGACCCGGGCCGACTGCGACTGGCATTCCTCATTCTAGGCGCGACGATGACAGATGACGTGCGCGCAGTCACGGCGGACGCGGTGCTTGCCTCGGTCCGGGAGCGCGACATTAGGGCAAACCTCCTGCCCATGCTGCGCCGCAGTGAGGAGGCTGACAGGGATACGATGGCCGCAGTCGTGAGGCCTCTCCTCACGAACCTGTTGACGTGGTCTCCCAGTGAGCGGGCGTTTCTGGACGCGGTGATGGCAGGTCGGATCGAACCCGAGCGGGTGGCCGGTGAGCCCGGCCTGCAGGACCGCATCCGGTCCCACCCTGCCCTGCGCTGGAAGGCGGAGAACGTGGCGGCGCATCTGGCAGGAGCGCCACCTCCAGGAGGACGCCGGCGCGGACGCCCTCGCCGGACCAACACGAGCCCCCAGGGTGACCGTCAGTGACGCGACCCAGGACCCTCATCACGCTGGGCGTCATGCTCAGTCTCTTCATGGCCTCCATGGAGTCCACCGTGGTCGCCACGCTCATGCCGCTGATGCTCGGGTGGGTGCTGGCGAGCGTCGTGGGCAGCCGGCTCCTGCTGCGGATCGGCTACCGCGCCGTCACGCTCACCGGCATGATCCTGCTGACGCCGGGCACCTTCCAGATGTCGCGCATCAGCGCGCACTCCAGCCAACTCAGTCTGCCGGCAGGTCTGGCACCGCGACCTCGACGCTGCAGTTCAGCCGCAGCATGGGCGGGGCGCTCGGCGTGAGCGTGATGGGCCCGCTGCTCAGCTTCCGGCTGCACGCCGCGCTGGCCGGCGCCATCCAGAGTGTGTTCGTCATCGCGCTGGTCGCGGCCGCGTTGGGTTTGGCGGCGACAGCCATGGTCCCGAGAGGTCGCATCGCGCAGCTCGCTGTGCGGAGGGAAGAGGCCGGGGCCAGATCCGTCCCGAAGATATCCCCATGAAGACGGCGACCCGCGCGTTCAGTTCTCTCACACATATCGAGTGCACCGCCTGCGGCCAGAGGTTCGATGCCGATCAACTCCTGAGCGTCTG
>CAYLKW010000203.1:0-2602 GCA_964384245.1 uncultured bacterium | reverse complement strand
GCGGCGGAGAGCAGCAGCGGGTGGCAATCGCCAGGGCCCTCGTGAAGAACCCTCCGGTCCTGCTCTGCGACGAGCCGACCGGAGAGCTCGACCACGAGACCGGCCGAAGGATCCTCCAGGTAATCGGGGAGATCAACCGCTCCGAGGGCCGCACCGTGCTCCTGGTCACGCACAACTCGGCGATCGCGTCAATGGCCGACCTGGTGGTCCGCCTGCGCAGCGGCGCCGTGGACTCGAAAGAGGAGAACCCCGCGCCGACGGATCCCGGGGAATTGAAGTGGTGAGATGTCGCTACTCGCGCTGAAGCTGGTCAGAGACCTGTGGCGATCGCGCTGGCAGTACCTTGCCGTGGGCTTCACCGTGATGTTGGGCGTGACCTTCTATGGCGCCGCCTACATGTCCTACGGGAACCTGGATGCGTCCTACCGGTACTCCTACGATCGCCTGCAGTTCGAAGACTTCGGCATATCGTTCCACGCCGCGCCGGAGCGAGTTACGGAACGGGTGCGGCGAATACCGGGCGTGGGGGCGGTCGAGGGACGGCTCGTCGAAGACGTCGTGATTCAGATTCCCGGCAGGTCCACGAAGAAGCTCATAGGAAGGCTCATCTCCATCCCGGCCGACCGCCGGCCTTCTGTCAACAACCTGTTCATCGTCCAGGGCCGGTATCTCTCCGGTCGGACCGCGCGCGAGGTAGTCCTCGAGAGCAGCTTCGCCAAACACCACAAGCTCCGGCCCGGAGACACCATTGAGATTGAGCGCGCCGGCGCCCGGGTCAGGTTCCAGATCGCCGGGATAGCCATGAGCCCCGAGTACCTGTACGTCGTCCGCAGCAAGCAGGACATCATGCCCTTCCCCGAGTCCTTCGGGGTGATGTTCGTGTCCAGCGATGTCCTCGGACCGCTCGTGGGCAAGCCAGGGCTGGTCAGTCACATCGTGGCCACCATCGCCGACCCCCTGCGGCGGCCTGCGATCATGCGGGAGGCAAAGAGGCTGCTTGACATCTACGGGGCGGAGGAGCCGGTGGCCCGAGAGGACCAGCCCAGCCACCAGCTCCTCGAACAGGACCTGCAGGGGTTCCAGGCCTACTCCGTACTGTTCCCGTTCCTTTTCCTGAGCGTCGCCGGGCTCACGGTCTACACGCTGCTGATGCGCATGGTCCACATGCAGCGACCCGTGATAGGGATGCTGATGGCGATAGGGTTCTCGCGGCGGAGGGTCGTCCTGCACTACCTGTCCGCTTCGCTGCTCATAGGCGCGCTGGCGAGCCTGCTGGGCAGCGCATTGGGGTTCTGGCTCTCGGGGTGGGCCACCCGCGGCTACACTTCGTTCTTGTCCCTCCCCTACATCCTGGTCGTGCCCCGCTGGGGAGCGATACTGTTCGGATTCCTCATCGGAACCGGAGTCTGCCTGGCGGCCGGCATCCTGCCTGCCCGTGCGGCCGCGCGGATCGGCCCGGCCGAGGCCCTCCGAGCCGAGGTGCCTGTCGCCGGACGCGTCATCCCGCTCGACAGGGTGATACCCGGGCTCAGGACCATGGCACTGGCCTGGCGCATCCCGCTGCGCAACGTCTTCCGCCACCCCCGGCGGGCCGTCTCCACGGTCTTCGGCGTTGCGGCGGCGATCTCGCTGATCATGGTGTCCCAGGGGCTGCTGGACTCCTCGGAAGCGGCGATGAACTCCTTCATCCGCGAAACTCTGTACGACGATATCCGGGTAGAGTTCGTACTCTACCAGGACCGGGGCGTGGTCAACAGCGTGCGTGGCTGGCCCGGGGTCATCTGGGCCGAGGGCGCGCTCGAGATGCCCGTGGAGTTCAGGAAGGGAGCGCGCACCTATTCGGCGCTGCTCGTAGGACTCGAGAACGGAAGCCGGCTCCACCGCCTCCAATCTGAGACTGGGGAGAGAATGCGCCCGACCGATGCCGGCTTCCTGTTCGGCCAGGTGCTGCGGGCGAAGCTGGGGGTCGAGCAGGGCGACACGGTCCTCGTCTCTTTGCCGCGCACTCGCGCAGAGCAGGAACCGGTGCAGCGCACGGCAAGGGTCGCCGGGTTCGTGTGGGAATCGATCGGGACGGTGGCCTACCTGCCACTGGACCGTGCAAGGCAACTGTTCCGGGAAGACCTTCCCCTCCCGCCCGGCGCCATCACGGGCGTACGTGTCAAGGTTGACCCACGCTACCTGGCGGAGGTGAAGGAACGCCTGCTGAACCTGCCCGGGGCCGGCGGCGTGAACGTCCTCGCAGATCTTCGCAGGATGCTGGACGACATGCTTGCCTTGATGCGCAACATCTTCGCGATCATGCTCCTGTTCGGAATGGCCCTGGCCTTCTCGATAGTCTTCAACATGATAACCATCAACGTGCTCGAACGGAGCAGTGAGGTGGCCACGATGCGCACGCTGGGCATCGGCCGCTGGAAGATCCTTGGGATGATCACGCTGGAAAACATGCTGACGGCCGCGATCGGGGTGTGCATGGGGCTGCCCGCGGGCAGGGTCTTGGTGGACGCCTTCATAAAGGCGGGGTCGTCAGAGGAGCAGATGGAGCTCTTTGCGTTCAAGACGGTGGTGTATCCGCGGACCTACGTGATAGCCGCGGTTG
>CAYLKW010000202.1:0-2621 GCA_964384245.1 uncultured bacterium | reverse complement strand
ACCCCTGCCACCTCGTGCAGCCTGGGAAGCGCGTAGCCGCCGGCATGGACGCCTTCCGGCGCAAGCACGCCCAGCCCGCGTTCGTCTATTTCCGCGAAGACGCGGTCCAGGATCTCGGCGATCGAGGCGTTCCCGTCCACGTAGTTCTTCGCCAGCGCGTAGAGAACCGCATCGCCGGCCGCGCGTGCCTGGCCCGCGTCAACGAGCTGCCTGAGCGCGGAGGTGCTCACGGTCTCGCGCCCGATGCCGATCTGTGCGCCTTCGCGCGGCTCGGTCCGTGGGCCGCGTCCCCGCATCCCGCCAAATCCCCTGGGCAGAGGGCAGCGCGGCGCAGGCATGCCGAACTCCCCTCCGGCGCGCGTGCGGCGCCCGCCGAGGCCCGCAACGATGCCGCGCGCCCGCTCGGTCGCCGCGTGCGGCTGGAACCCTTCCATGACGATCACCGTATCCGCAACCTCGAGGTAATCCCCGAGACTCCCGGTGGCGATCACCGAGGAGATCCCGCAGACCTCCCACAGCGCGCGGGCGCGGTCCACTAGCGGGGTCGCCGGATCGCGCTCGGCCGGCGCGAGATGCTGCATCGCAGCGTCCCGCGCAAGGAACGCCACCGCGCTGTCGTCCTCATCGAACAGCAGCGCCCGGGCTCCCACCTCGACGGCCTCCGCGACGCCGGCGGCCATTGAAACCATTCCGCTCGCGTGCTCAAACGAGGCCGCGGAGGCGTCAGAGCGACCTGGCAGGTGCCGCACAAATGCGCTGACGTCCACGCGCTCGACGCGCCGGCCGGGCTCGGCAACGATCCTGACCGCGTCGGGGAGCGTGGCCACGAGCTCGCGCCCGTCCCCGGGAATGTGGGGGTACACGCCGGCCGAGAGCGCGGCCAGCAGCGTAGACTTCCCGGAGAAAGTCCCTCCGGCGACTACCGTGACGCCGCGGCCAATGCCCAACCCGCGCACCGGACCCCGGTGCGGCAGGGTGATCGTAACGGCCAGCTCGTCCGGTGCGCGCAGGGTAACGGCGCGACCGCCGCGCAGCGGCCGGTCGCCCGGGCCATCCTCCCTCGGCAATGCCGAGCCGTCGGCAATGAATGCCGTCAGCCCCAGCGTGCCCAGGGCCTCCTGCAGGGCCAGATAGTCCTCGAGCGTGTCACGGTGGCGCCATCCGGCGGCCGCGTCGAGGTTCGCCCACACCAGACCGGCCTGAACCACCGCGGGCAGCTCATCGAAGAACAGCGTCTGTGCCAGCTTGGCCAGCACTTTGCGTCCTTCAGCAGGGAGCCCGATCGTCAGGCGGATCTCGACGCACTCCTCACTGACCGTGCAGCACGAGCGCCGTAGGATCTCCCCCCCGATCGCATGAATCGTCACCGGCGCGGTCTTCCCCTGCCAGCGGGTGCGGACATGGCGTCCTATGGCCTCGTGCACCGCGCGCGACAGGAAGTCCTCCGCCGCCAACCGGCCGGAAGGACTCCCCAACATCGCCAGCGGGACCGCTGCCTCGGCCTGGTCCATGCGCACGCGGGCCCAGCAGGACGGCGCAAAGGGATCGGCGTGCACGACATCGAGGTGGAGCTCAAAACGATCGAAGCGGTAGGCGCCAGCCAGGGTCCGGTAGACCTGGGTGCCCTTGCCGTTGCTCACGATCAGCTTGTCGCGCAGGCGGTCGGAAGGCAACATCTCGAATCCCCCCTACCGGCCGGCGGCAGCCGGCGCTGCCTTGCGCGCCAAGCCCAGGCGCTGCCGGGCCACAAGCACCCCGCGTTGGAGCTGGGTGTCGCGGCCCTGGTCGAGATCGAAGACCGCCAGCGCCACCGGGATGTCGGGTGAGACCCCGACCCCTTCCAGGCGCCGCCCCATCCCGGTGGAAAGCCTGAGCACGGTCACGCTGAGCGCTGACCCATCCGAGAGATCGTGGAGCACCGCGGCCTCGACCGCGCCGCTGGTCTTGGCGCCCATAAGCGTGGCGCGCCCGTGCTCCTGCAGCGCGGCGGCCAGGAGCTCGGCGGATGAGGCGCTTCCCTCGTCAATGAGCACGACGACCGGCACGTGCGAGGGCAGGATCGGCGCCGCGGATGCCCGAACCGTCCGCGTGCTTCCCCCACGGGAGATCTCCTGGTAGATGGGCTGGCCCGGGAGCAACAGGGTGTTCGCAACCGCGGTCAGCTCGTGCAGAAAGCCGCCGCTGTTGGACCGGAGGTCGAGCACCAGCGCCCTCATCCCGCCGGTGAGCATGCGCTCCAGCGCCTGGCGGAACTCCTGCCCGGTGCGGGTGACGAACTGGTAGAGCTGCAGATAGCCGATTCCGCCATCGAGGACCCGGGCCTGGAAGATCGCGGGGATCTGAATCGGAGCCCGCGTTACGGTCAGCGTGATCGCATCCGCCCGGCCGGGGCGGTCGAGCGTGAGCGTCACCGAGGTCCCCGCAGGACCGCGAATCGTCCCGGCCACCTGCTCCACCTGGAGTCCGGCGGTAGGGATCGCGTCAATCCTCAAGATGCGGTCCAACGGCTGCACGCCGGCGGCCTCGGCCGGGCTGCCGGGTATGACGTCGCGCACGTAGAAGCGCCCCTCGCGCGGCATCAGCACCACCCCGACGCCTGAGAACGCCGCCTGCTGGCGCTG
>CAYLKW010000201.1:0-2654 GCA_964384245.1 uncultured bacterium | reverse complement strand
CCGAGATGCTCGACTTTGTTGATCTTGTCAGGATCACGACAGACTGGTGACCAGGATCCGCGTCGACTCAGACCCGATGGGACCCGGAGAGGAAGTGAGAGTGGGGAGTCATGGGAACAGGCGGAGGCCGCCACAGGACACTACCGGTGACCTACGCGTGTACCATTCGGGCGGTCGCGGTATGATCAACGAAGCCACAGAACCGTCCACGAGACCGGGACCGGTTCAGTGTCGGGGACGCCCCTTCGTGGAGTGGAACTACCGGGAAGCAGATGAACGCAAGCAACTTGCGAGCATCTTGGGCCAGTTTTCTCCTGCGAGCCCTCTGCCGGCTGTTTCCTCGTCATCAGTTCCTCCAACGCGGAGTGACCTCTTTGGGTAGCGCACTAGGCAGCAACTGACGATGTGTCAAGACCCGTCCCGCGTGAGCAACCAATGTCTTCAACACTTCATACTCGGTCGGAGTCAGGCTAATCTCACGCCCTGCAACACTCACCAATCGCCGGGCGAGATCGACCGTGAGGTCACTGACGGTGAAGACAGGCTCGTCCGCCTGGCGAGTCGCATGCCGCACCGCGACACGGATACGCGCCAGGAGTTCGCCCATCGCGAACGGTTTCGTGACATAGTCGTCCGCGCCGGCGTCCAGCGCGGCGATCTTGCCCTCTTCGTCGTCGCGCACGGACAGGATGACGATTGGGGTTGGGGTCCATTCCCTGAGACGCCGAATCACTTCGACGCCGTCCATATCGGGCAAGCCAAGAGCGAGGATGACCACGTCGGGTCGCCCGCTCGCAGCGGCCGCGACCCCCTCACCGCCGGTTCCCGCTTCTATGACGTGGTGGCCTTGAGCGTGCAGGGCAGCGCGGAGCAGCCGGCGGATCGCCTGCTCATCATCGATCACCAACACGCGCAGGCCCTGCTCGCTCATCTACGCCTGGTTCCTCCTCCGAACTACGCTCACCGAGAGGAAGCGTGAAGAAGATGCTGAGACCGCCTCCAGGGCGGTTCTCTGCCTTAATGCGTCCGCCGTGAGCCTCGACAAATCCTTTGCAGATCGCCAGGCCAAGCCCGACGCCCCTGTCGCCGGATCGCCGGCTCCGGTGGAACCTGGTGAACATCCTCGACAGGTCTGCCTCCGGAGCGCCCGGCCCCCGGTCTGCGACTTCGATCTCAAGATCCGAGCCGCTGGCCCGGGCGCGGATCGCCATTGGGCTTCCCGGCGGCGAGTATTTCACCGCGTTCTCGAGCAGGTTCACGAGGACACGGCTGATGAGGACGGAATCGAGCGAAACGAATTGCAGGCCAGGAGGGACGTCGATCTCGACGGATCGGCCGCTGACGCTCTCCCCGAGCTGCGTCACCGCCGCGCCGATCAGATCCTGAACGTCGGAAGGGTGCCTCCGAAGCCGCAGGGCCCCGCCTTCCAGGCGTGTCATGTCCAGAAGATCGCCCACGAGGCGGTTGAGCCGCTCCGCACCCTCCTTCGCGGTGTCAAGCAGTTCCCGCCGCGTCGGGTCGTCCGTGAACACCTCGTCCTCTTTCAGGCCGCTGAGGGCGTCGGTAATCGATGCCAGTGGCGTCCGGAGATCATGCGAGACCGAGTTGAGCAGCGCCTCCTGGAACCGCTCGGCCTCCTGCACCACCTGAGCCCGTCGGGCCTCTGCCGCCAGTTGAGCGCGCTCGATGGCCAGGGCGGCCTGGCTGGAAAACGCCTCCAGCAACCGGCGCTGCTCCGGGGTCAACGCAGGTTCGTGCGGATCGGGGGGACGGACGCCAAGCACCCCCCTGATGCCCTGGGCCGTTTTCAGCGGCAGGTAGCGGGCGCTGGCGCCTGGGAGCGTTTCGGTGCCGCGGCCAGCAGACTCGCCATGCTCAAAGACCCAGGCCGCGACTGCGTGTTCGTTCTCGTTGATGGAGAAGTCGCCGCTCTGGAGCGTCACGTCGAGCCGGCCATTCGCCGGCAGAAAGATCGCGACGGAGCGCCCGAACACGCTGGCCACGTGGCGGGCGACTGCGGCAAGGATCTCCTGCATGCCGTGGGCAGCCGCCAGGTCACGGCTGAGCGCGTACAGCGCGGCCGTGAACGCCTCGCGCTCACGCGTTGCGCGCACTTGCCCGCGCACGCGGCTGGCGAGCGTACTGATGACCAGCCCGACGATCAACAGGCCCGCGAAGGTCAGGAGGTACTCGGTGTCGGACACCGCCATCGTGAATCTGGGCGGGACGAGGAAGTAGTCGAATGCGACGACGCCGAGGGTGGCTGCAAGGATGGCCGGGCCGCGACCCCACTGGAGAGCGACGATCACAACCGTCAGCAGATAGAGCATGGTCATGTTCGTGGGCTGCAGGTGCTCGTACGTGGCGACGCTCAGAAGCGTCACCACACCGATGATCCCCGTACTCACGAGGTAGGGCCAGAGGCGCCCGGGTTGTCGCCTGGCGGCGACGACCTGGCGTGGGTGCTGCACGAACCCGAGGCCGGCGTCTTGCGCGCGGCGGCGGCGGTGCAGGCCCTCGCCCGCTGCGCCGTGGCGCGCGGTGCTCACTTGATGCGCGGTCGCGCGGTGCCGGACGGCGCGGCTGTCGTCGTGGACGGCACCCTGCTCGAGGCCGATCGCGTCGTCTGGAGCTGCGGCGGCTGGCTTGCGGGG
>CAYLKW010000200.1:0-2687 GCA_964384245.1 uncultured bacterium | reverse complement strand
AATCTCCGGCTTCAAGGTCAGGCATCGGTAATTCGGAGACATCCTCCCATTCCGGGGTATCTGTATCCATGGGTGGACGTCTGATCTGGACACGTGGATTTTGCTGGGTTTTTAAAGAGGAAAAGGAGTCAAAAAACATTCAACAGGTAAAGTTCTACGTTGCTTAGCTCTGGCATCATTCTCGAAAGATAAGCCGACTTCAATGACAAATGCAGATTCCAATCAACCCATTTGTATTTGTGCCCCATTTGTGCTACGTTATTAGGTGTCCGACGGAGGTAGTTATGGCTAAGGAAGCAACCATTAGGGCAAGAATAGAGCCAGATTTGAAAAGGCGCGTTGAAAGCGTGCTTGGAAAGCTTGGTCTTTCCACAACAGAGGCCATTACCCTCTTCTACCGTCAGGTGGATCTGCGAAAAGGATTGCCTTTCAATGTGGTGATCCCCAACAAAACAACCCTGAAGACCATGGAAGACACGGAGGCTGACCGGAATTTAGTCCTCTGCAAAGATGCGAATGATCTGTTTAAAAAGTTGGGGATCTAATGCTCATTCCGGTCTATACTCGACAATTCGAGAAGGATATCAAACGAGCCAAAAAGAGAAGGAAGGACCTCGATAAAATCAAGATGATGATCCGAGCGCTCATTGACGGAAAATCTTTAGATCCAATCCATCGTGATCACAAACTAACCGGAGATTATCAGGAACGAAGGGAGTGCCATATTGAATCGGATTGGTTACTGATTTATAAGGTTGAAGAAAAACGAATCATTTTCGAAAGAACAGGCACCCACTCGGATCTCTTCAAATAACGAGCATTCCCCATCCCCATTTGCAGAATGCTTTCGTGTCAGGCATTGAAATGTGAATGGTCATGCTGTCCAAAACCCTGACATTAAATGATCTCGATTCCTTTTTTAAACTTTAAACCAGCGGCGCTGGAGACTGTAGTATAGAATCAATCCTGTTAGGTAAGCCGCTCCCATGTTCCACATGGCAATGCCTGCGGTGATGACGAGAACGAAGAGGTTCTGTTTTTTCAATTTGATATCCTGCACGACCAATGCCAGTTCCACTCCCGCAAAACAGAGGATGACACCCAGAATCGAACGGGGAAATACCTGAAGGAGAAAGGCCACTGAGTCGCTCAAAAAAAGCCCCATCAACAATACCATCCCACCCAAAATCACCAAAGCCCCTCCTGTCCTGGCGCCAAACCGAAGATGGCCTGCCATCCCCCCTGCCCCATGACACATCGGAATCCCCCCGAGAGAGGCGCTGATCAGGTTCATCAAACCATGGTCCATGGCAATGGTCTTTGCGGTCACCTTTCGATCTGGAAAGTGGGCATTGTTTTCTGCAACAGTGGCCATGATGGCATTTCCGAGCGTGAGAGGGGCCTGAGGAAGACCTAATAGGATGAAACCTGAGAAAAGCTCCTTCCATGATATTTTTCCGAAAGTCAATTCCGGGATTCGGAATTGAATGGAGAGGTGAGTCAGTTCTCCGATTAATTTGGGGTTCTGTATGAAGGCCAAAGTCGCTCCATAACCTAAGAGAACGAGCATGGCAGGAAATCTACGATTATTGAGAAGTAAGAAAGTCAGGATTACTCCACCGATGGCAAATAAGGGCTGGGTCTTCATCATCCCCAGCCCCTCTATGATAAAACTCAGACCCAACCCTAACATGATTCCCCTGATGACCGGTTTGGTGGTGACCTTCTCAATCCAGCTGATCGCACCTGTCAGTCCCATGACCAGCCAGAAGAGCCCCGTGAAAATCCCGGACCCCCAGATCATCCCGGGCGTGATGCTTCCGGGCTGGGCAATGGCCATTCCGCCGATGGCCTTCATCGGCTGGACGGGGATAGGCGTTTTGAAATAAAGCCCCACGAATATTTTGAAGATGTAGCCCAGGACAAATGGGATCAACGTCCCCAGGTCGCCAAAGGCGCCGGCGAGTTCCATCTTGTTGTAATCATTTCCCCACAAGCGCATCGCGGCCCATCCTATCTGCATGAATGATTTCCAAATTTTTGCTTAAATCTTTTCTCCACTATCTTCTGAAGATCCTTTAAGAGGGAATCTGTTTTCTTGACGAACTGTCTCCCCTTTGGGGTTAGTTGGGCGCCACCCCCCTCTTTGCCGCCCAATTTCGTCTCAACGATTTTAAATCCTGCCCGTTGTTCTATTTTCTGAATGGCACCCCAGGCGTGCCGATAGGACATCCCGAATTCATCCGCCGCCCTCTGAATGGAGCCTAACCGGTCGATCGCAAGAAGCAAGGCCGTTTTGCCGCTCCCGAGGACGACCTCTCCCCTATTCTCGATCCAGAATTTTGTTTTAATCTCCATCACCTGTCTCTTTTGCAAAGAAAGTTGATTTACGATATGCTAATAAAAGCATATTGTCAAGAAGAAATTTAGAGAACTCTAAAAAACGACTTTATGCTCTCTGATTACGCAGATTTCAAAAAATCGATTCCACAGATTTCGTTTTCGGGGCATTTTGATCGATCTCATTGTTCCACAATCGGTGTTATCATAGATTTCTGGACTTTTTCAGAAATCTTATATCGATGAGCATCGAGGAAGAAACTCTTGATTTGAATCCTCCATTTCTTTTAAGATGAAAGGGATGAAAGGATTTTTTAACCAACTTCTCCGGATCGATTTATCGAAAA
>CAYLKW010000199.1:0-2731 GCA_964384245.1 uncultured bacterium | reverse complement strand
ATGAATACACTCCGCGCACACGCCGCCGCTCACCTGACCGAGCACATTGATCTCCTTGACCGTCTCGTCCGGCTGCCCAGCGTTGCCGCCCAGGGGCAAGGGCTGGAGGAAACCGCGGCGGCTGTCCGCGGCCTGTTCGAGGCTGCCGGAGGAACGGCCAACATCCTTCGACACCCCGGCGCGGCGCCCGCGGTCCTGGCCGAGTTCGGCGGACGCAGCGACCGGACGCTCCTGTTCTACGACCACTACGACGTGCAGCCGGCAGAGCCCCTCGAAGAGTGGACGGTTCCGCCCTTTCAAGTGACGGTGCGCGACGGCCGCATCTACGGGCGGGGGACAAGTGATAACAAAGGGGATCTGATCACGCGCCTGGCGGCGCTGCGGGCGCTGCGCGACACCGCGGGCGGGCTTCCCTGCCGAGTGCTCTTCCTCGTTGAGGGCGAAGAGGAGATCGGATCGCCTCACTTCGACTCTTATGTCTCTGACCTGCGCGGGCGGCTGCGGGCGGATGCCTGCGTGTGGGAGTATGGCGACCGGGACCCCGCCGAGCGGCTGAACGTCATCGCCGGTGTGAAGGGCATCTGCTATGTCGAGATTGAACTGACCGCCGCCAGCCGGGACCTTCACTCCTCGCTGGGCGCGGTCGTGGAGGGAGCTGCCACCCGGCTGGCATGGGCCGTTGCCGGGCTGCGCGACGCCACCGGGCGCATCCTGATTCCCGGGTTCTACGACAGGGTGACGCCGCCGCGGGCCGAGGCGGTCGCCGCTGCCCGCGCGCTGCCCTTTGAAGAGGGGCAGATGCAGGTGCACGCGGGCGTCCGCGGTTTCATCGGTGGGCGCACCGGAGGGGATGCGGTGCGGGCCCTGCTCTTCGAACCCACCTGCACCGTCTGCGGCCTCGAGGCGGGTTACACCGGTCTTGGGATGAAGACCGTGCTGCCCCGCAGGGCCCGGGCGAAGATAGACTTTCGGCTGGTGCCCGACCAAGACCCCGAGGAGATCGTAGGGCTCCTGCGCGCTCATCTTGATCGCGCCGGATTTGGGGACTGCGCCATCACTGCCCTGGGGGGCGAGCGTGCATTCCAGACCGATCTGTCCCACCCTTTCGTGCGAACCGTTCTGGACGCCGTCCGCGCGTCCACGGGCCGCGAGACGATGCTCGTTCCCACCTCGGCGGGCACCGGGCCGATGCATCCCATAGGGGATCTGCTGGGCGTGCCCATCATCAGCATTGGGAGCGGCTACTGGGGCTGCAACGCGCACGCGCCGGACGAGCACATCCGGGCCGCCGACTTCGAAGAGACAATCGTCATGATTGCCCACCTGCTGGAGCGTTTCGCGCTCGAATAGTGGCGCGAGCAATGGATCGGGGGTTCTGATGCCGTCGCTGCGTGACATTGCAAGAGAGCACACCGATCCCGCGCTGGAGGTCCTGCGCGCGCTGCTACGCCAACCGAGCGTGGCCGCGACCGGCGAGGGGGTTGCCGAGTGCGCGGACCTAGTCCGCCGCGCCTTCGAGGATGCCGGCGGCGCCGTAGCGGTGCACCAGCAGGGGGACGCCGCCCCGATCGTGATAGCCGAGTTCTCCGGCGCGAGCGACCGCACGCTCCTGTTCTACGACCACTACGACGTACAACCCGCTGACCCGCTGGGCGAGTGGAGTTCGCCGCCGTTCGAGCCGGTGGTCCGCGACGGCCGTCTCCACGCGCGCGGCGTCGCCGACAACAAGGGAGATCTGGTTACCCGCCTGGCAGCGGTGCGGGCACTCAAAGCCGCCCACGGCCGGCTGCCCTGCCGGGTGAAGTTTCTGGTTGAAGGCGAGGAGGAGATCGGATCGCCGAGGTTCGGCTCCTATGTGCAGGCGCACGCGGGCGCGCTGCGCTCCGACGCGTGCATCTGGGAGTCCGGGCAGCGCGACCTCAAGGAGCGGCTGCAGATCACTACGGGCATCAAGGGGATCTGCTACCTTGACCTGGAGTTGCACGCGACGAGCCGGGATCTCCACTCGTCGCTGGGCGCCATTGTGGAAGGGGCCGGCAATCGAATGGCCTGGGCGCTGGCTTCCCTGAAGGACCCGGCCACCGGCCGCGTTCTGGTGGACGGTTTCTACGACCGCGTGCGGGAGCCCAGCGCGCGCGAGATCGAGGCCACGCGGACGATCCCCTTCGATGAGGTCGAGCTCAAGGCGCACGTGGGCGTGGAGCGCTTCATCGGCGGGGCGAGTGGATTCGACGCGGTGCTGCGGCTCCTTTACCAGCCCACCTGCACGGTCTGCGGTCTGGAGAGCGGCTACACCGGGCAGGGCTCCAAGACGGTGCTGCCACGCCGCGCCCGCGCCAAGGTGGACTTCCGGCTGGTGCCGGATCAGGATCCCCACGAGATCGCGAATCTGGTGGAGGCGCACTTCAGGCGGATGGGGATCGAGATCACGGTGTCGCTGCTGGGAGGCGAACGCGCCTACCGCACCGACCTGGACGACCCGTTTGTTTCACTAGTGGCGGACGTGGCCAGGGAGGCCACCGGCCGCGAGGTCAAGCTCTACCCGACCTCTCCCGGCACCGGCCCGATGTACGACCTGGGCGCTGTGCTGGGGATCCCCGTGGTCAGCGTTGGAGGATCCTACTGGGGCAGCCGTGCCCACGCGCCCGACGAGAACATCCGGCTGGCGGACTTCGAGGAGACGATCTACCTGGTGGCGCGGTTGATCGAACGGTTCGCCGGGCTGCCCTAG
>CAYLKW010000198.1:0-2733 GCA_964384245.1 uncultured bacterium | reverse complement strand
CCATCGAAATTAAAATTCGAAATCCGAATATCGAAATCCGAAACAAATTACAATGACCAAAATTCAAATGACCAAAATTGTTTTGAAAATTTGAAAATTTGGATTTATTTCGTGCTTCGGATTTCGTGCTTCGTATTTATCATCACTTTACCTTCCCATCATGCTTGGCAATAAAAGAGCGATCTTTGGAAAAAGGATGATCAAAATAACGACCGCTATCATGGATAAAAGAAATGGAGCGGCCCCGCGAAAGATCGTCTGCATCGGGACATCCTTGACCACGCCGGCAAGCGTATAGACATTGAGCCCCACTGGCGGAGTGATGAGCCCTGCCTCCATCATGATGACACAGATGACTCCGAACCAGATTGGATCAAAGCCCAGCGCTTTAATCACTGGAAAAATAACAGGCATGGTGAGCACCATCATGGAGATCGCGTCAAGGAAACAGCCAAGGATCAAATAGATGAAGATGATGATGGCGAGGATCACATACCGGGAAACCGCCAGTTCTGCCATCCAAGAGGAAACGGCCATGGGTATGGTTGAGAGGGCAAGAAAATAGCTGAAGACATTTGCCCCTGCGACGAGAAACAGGACCAGGACAGAGATTCGAGCCGCCTCAAACAGCGAAGCCGATAAATTCTTCAGCGTCAATCTCTTCTTCAGCAATATGATAATCAACAGGGCAGTAGCGCCGATGGCGCCGGCCTCCGTCGGATTGATAAAACCCAGATAAATTCCGCCCATCACGATAAAAAAGACGAGCAGGGTCTCCCATACTCCTGAAAAAGCCAATAGCTTCTCTTTAAAACTGACCTCACCGGGAGTGGCCGGAGCAAGCGTCGGATTCATCTTCACCTGAACGATAATGACAACGATAAAGGCGAGGGAAAGAAGAAGGCCCGGAAGGACCCCTGAAATTAAGAGTTTTCCGATGGACTGTTCGGTCAACATCCCGTAGACCACAAAACCGAGGCTGGGAGGAATGAGAAAACTGAGCGTTCCCCCGGCGGCCACCGCACCCACGGCTAATTTTGGCGCATACTGAAAGCGTTTCATCTCCGGGATGGCGATATTTCCCATGGCGGCTGCCGCAGCCACCGAAGATCCGCTCAGCGCCGCAAAGAAGGCGCAGGAGGCAATGGTGGCAATTCCGAGTCCTCCCGGAAAGCGTCTGAACCATTTGTCGAACGTCTGGTAGAGTTCCCTGGTAATGCCGGCATTTCCTGCAAACCCTCCCATCAGAATGAAGAGAGGGATAATGGTATAAGGATAAAAAGAAGCGGTTTCATAGACCGTATTGGCGATCACAGGCAGGGCCGCACTGACCGATGCCAGGTAGCTGATACCCAAAAAACCCACTAGCATCATCACAAAGGCAATGGGCATTCCCAAAAAGAGCAGAATCACAAGCAGAATACTGCCGAGAATTCCGACGCTCACCGGGCTCATAGCGTCCCCCTCTTAAACTTCATGGCTGATTCGAAGAGACCGATCAGAAGCTCCAGCCAGAGGAGAAAACCTCCGATGGAGACGAGAAGCCGGAAGGGATACTGTGGAATTCTTAACATATCCGAAACAGTCCTCTCTTTGATCCCTTCGACCCAACCCTCCCAGACCAGGATCGCTATGATGAAAAGACTGAGAAGTGTGGTAAACATCTCACAGAGGGCTCGGCCGCGAGGAGAGAACCTGGAGGTCACGAAATCGACTCCCACATGCCCCTTCACCTGCTGGGCATAGGCCACTCCCAGAAGAATGAAGACCGCAAGAAGGTACTGTGATATTTCAAAAGCGCCCGGGATGGTCTTTGCAAAGAATTTTCTTCCCACCGCATCCCCTGTGGTTAAAAGCATCAGGGGAATGAGCACGCACATTCCTCCTGCGCATACATAATAATTCATCCGCCGGATCAGGTTCTTGATTCTCATAGCAGACTGGCCTCATGTCACGGGTAACTGAAGGGGCGATTTTTATCGCCCCTTCTTTCACCCTCTGAAACCTTCTTTAAGGGTTTAAGTCCATTCTCGCGGGAAAGCCACCACCTTAACGCCTCTCTTTTCGCACTCCTGATTGTACATCCGGACGACCTCTTTCGCAGGAAGTCCTTTTGCCTCAAGGTCGGCCGCCCATTTCCTTGTGACCTCCCTGAAGCCATCATACCATTTCTCCGCCTCTCCTGAAGGAAGGTCATAAAGGGTCACCCCTTTGTCGGCGATCTCCTTCATCATGACCTTGTAAACTTCCCGGTTTAATCCGCCGGTGGTTTTGAATGGATTGCGACCCACCTCTTCGATAATTTTCTTCTGATCGTCCGGTACTCTTTTCCAGCTCTCAAGATTCATGACCACACCCTCGGTCACGCATCCGAAAGTCGCCACGACCCCATGCTTGGCCACCTCGTGAAGTTTGAAACCCAGAACCAGAGGTGGGCAAGTGACCAACCCATCAATAGTCCCTGTTTCAATCGCAAGGTAGACATCTGGCAGGGGCATAAATATCGGCTCCGCGCCAAGGGCCTTGATATAATGGGTCTGATGTCCCCCGGGGGTTCGGATCTTCATTCCTTTCGTATCTGCCAGGGATCGGACCGGTTTCTTCGTCCAGAGAAAAGACTGGATGCAACCGTTCAATTCAATCATCTTCACATCTTTGAACTCACGATGGAGGATTCGCTCATACATTGCATTTCCAATATCCGTGGCAAGATCCTTCCCGTCCACCCAGGCT
>CAYLKW010000197.1:0-2749 GCA_964384245.1 uncultured bacterium | reverse complement strand
GCGCTGGCCGAGGCCGTGGGCGCACGTCTGGAGGTCACGACGGCGGCCCGCGCCGCCTACGACCGCGCCTGCGACGCGGGGATGGGGGATCTGGACGTCGCGGCGATCGCGGCGATAATACGGGAAGGCACCGCTTAAGGAGGTAGGTGAAATGCCTCTCAGAATCGTAGCACTCTGCACCGCTTTCATGCTTCTCGCCGTGCCCGTAGCAGGGAGCGGCACTCCGCAACCCAGGAGGGGCGGCGTGCTGAACTTTGCCCTGGCCGCCGAACCGCCCACCCTGGACCCGCACGCCACCACCGCGCTGGTCTCCGCGTATCTGATGCACCACGTGTTCGAAACGCTCTTCACGCTCAACAGTCGGCTCGAGCCCGTCCCTATGCTCGCGGAACGGGTGACCGTCACGCCGGACCGCCGCACCTACACGATCGCCCTGCGCAAGGGAGTGCTCTTCCACCACGGCCGTGAGATGACCGGCGACGACGTCGTAGCGTCGCTGACGCGCTGGGGACGCCTCACGGCGCGCGCCCGACCGATCTTCGCGAACGTCGAGTCGTTCACCGCCACGGCGCCGCACACGGTGGTCTTTCGATTGAAGGAGCCGAACGTGCTCCTGGTCACCGACCTGGCTTGGTGGGCGCAGCCGGCCGTGATCTATCCCAAGGAGGTCATCGAGGAAGCCGGTCCCGGGGTCCTGCGGCGGTTCATAGGCACGGGTCCCTACCGCTTCGTTGAGTACGTTCCAGACCGGCACGTCCGCCTGGAGCGTTTCGACCGGTACGCTGCACGCAATGAGGAGCCGGACGGGATGAGCGGCAGGCGGACTGCCTACCTGGACGCGCTCGTGTTCGCCACGGTACCCGACGCCGCGGTGCGGGTAGCCCAGGTACAGCGGAGCGAGATCCAGTTCGGCGAGATTCTGTTCCCTGACGACTACGAGCGCCTGCGCCGCGAGCCGAACATCGTTCCTGTTAGGGCGCCACTTCCCAGCACCCTGGCGTTCGTGCTGAACAAGCGCAGCGGCCCAATGACAAACCTCAAGATCCGGCAGGCGTTTCTGGCCGCGCTGGATGCGGGCCCGATCCTGAAGGCGACGTACGGCCACCAGCACTTCTACCGGCCTAATCCCAGCCTGGTGCCGAGAGAGCACCATATGTGGACCGATTCAGGTAAGGAGTTCTACAGTCAGAACAACCCGATCCTGGCACGCAAGCTCCTGGAGGAGGCCGGGTACCGCGGAGAGCCGATCCGCTGGCTCGTGATCGCCGAGTTCCCGTGGGCCGCCAACTCAGCGCCGGTTGCCAAGGCGATGCTCGATCGTGCTGGGTTCACCGTGGACCTCCAGTACATGGACTGGCCGACCAACCTTGCCCGCCGGGCCCGAACCGAAGGGTGGGACGTCACGCCGGTGCACTTCTCGGCAGTGGCGGACCCGACGCTCCACCTCGCGCTCAGCCCTACCTACGCTGGCTGGTACGAGAGTCGGGAGATGAGTGCCTTCGTTACGCTGCTGCGCCGGCACATGGACCCCAAGGTGCGGGCGGACCTGTGGCGGCGCGCGCAGTTGCGTTTCTGGCAGGATGTCCCCATGGTGTTGATCGGCGACGGGTTCTTCATGCACGCTCACCGTCCCGAACTCAAGGGTTACGTCGGGCTGCCGTCGCACTTCTTCTGGAATACCTGGCTCGAGCCGGGCCGGTAGGAGGCGCCGACGTGACAAAACGCGAGCGGGTGGAAGCCTCGGTGGCGGGCGGCCGCCCGGACCGCGTGCCGGTCAGCTTCTGGCGGCACTTCGCGAGCATAGACGACGACGCCGGCCAACTGGCCGATGCTACGATCGCTTTTCAGCGCGCGCACGATCTCGATCTTGTCAAGCTCATGCCCAGCGGCATGTACGGGACTGAGGACTTTGGTGCGGTCGCGGGCGATCCCGATCCGGTGATCGGGGCCAAGCGGTTGATTGAGGGACCGATCGGCAGCGCCCGTGACTGGATGCGGCTGCAGGTTGCACCGCCCGAGCAGGGGGCACGCGGCCGCGAGCTGCGGTGCCTACGGCTGGTCAGGGAGGCGCTTGGGCCTGACGTGCCCATTGTCCAGACAGTGTTCAGCCCGTTGACGACCGCGGCCAAGTTGGCAGGTCGGGACCGGCTAGTCGCGATGCTGCGTCAGGCCCCGGACGCGGTCCGGGAAGGTCTTGAGGCGATTACCAGGACGGAGGTGGCGTTCGTGCGGGCCTGCATGGAGGCGGGCGCCGACGGAATCTTCTTCGCTACGCAGCTCGCCGGGACGGACGGGCCGGGGACCGAGCCGTACCGCGCGTTCGGGGTGCCATATGATTTGCGCGTCCTGGAAGCGCTCGCAGGCTGGTCGCACCTCTCGGTGCTGCACCTGCACGGCGAGGCGGTGCCGTTCGGGTTGTTCGCCGAGTACCCGCTGCCCCTGTTCAACTGGCACGACCGCCGCACGCCGCCCGATCTAGAAGAAGGCTGCCGCCTGCGTTCCTGGGGTGCGGCCGCTGGTGGGCTGGACGAGCGGGGGGTGTTGCTGGAGGGCACACCAGACCAGGCCGCGCAGGATGTGCTCGCGGTGCTGGGACGGACCAGGGGATGGCGCCACCTGCTTGCCCCAGGGTGCGTGCTGCCGCTGCAGGTGCCGCCGGAGAACCTTGACGCCGTTCGGGGCACCGTGGAGTCCGGCTAGGTCCAGAGCAGCCTATGCAGTGCCGAGTGATCCAGGTCGCCGTCGCCCT
>CAYLKW010000196.1:0-2763 GCA_964384245.1 uncultured bacterium | reverse complement strand
CGATGACGTCAGGCAGCCGTAAGACGGCGGTCGCACGGGTGCGATTGATCCCCGGCGCAGGCAAGATCACCATTAACGGCAAGGATATGAACGCCTACTTTCCGACCTCCCCGCTGCAGGTGATGGTCCGCCAGCCGTTGCTGTCGGCAAAGGCCGACGACCGTTTCGACGTCATCGTGAGCGTATCCGGTGGCGGAGTCTCCGGGCAGGCCGGGGCAGTGCGCCACGGCATCGCGCGGGCGCTGCTGGCGGCCGACGAGACGCTGCGCCCGGCAATGCGCCAGGGAGGGTTCCTGACGCGGGACCCACGCGAGAAGGAACGCAAGAAGTACGGACTCAAGCGCGCGCGCAAGGCCGCCCAGTACAGCAAGCGCTAGAGACCATAAGGCCGCCGCGACCACCGGCGCCGGCGAAGGGCTTCGGCCCGCCAACCCTCGAAGCAGAGCGGGCGATGTAGTATCATGCTCCTGTGAACCGCATGCACAAGAAGCCCTGCTGGCACTGACTCTATAGAGAGCACCTGAGTCGTCGCCCATGCCGATCCGAGTTCTAGACCTGCTGGACATCGCCATCGTGACGGCGTTGATCTTTCAGGTCCTGTGGCTCGTACGCGGGACGCGGGCGGTGCAGCTCTCGGTCGGGCTGGCCGTGCTCTTCGTGGTCTACACCGCCAGCAGGCTCCTCAAGCTGAACACCCTGCAGTGGGTGCTTTCCTATCTAGGCGTGGTCATTCCGATCGCCGTTCTTGTGATCTTCCAGCCGGAGTTGCGGCGCATGCTGGAGCAGCTCGGCCGCGGTGGGGTGTTTGTTTCGGGGCTGGGCCCGGGGTTGGGGCGCGAGGAGACGATCCGGCTCGTAAACGACGTGGCGAGGGCATGCCGCGTTCTGGCGACCCGCAAGACGGGCGCGCTGGTCGTGCTGGAACGGCGCACCGGACTCAACGACGTCATCGAGTCAGGAATCAAGATTGACGGGCTGGCGTCGGTGCAGTTGCTCATTACGACCTTCTTTCACAACACGCCGCTGCACGACGGGGCCGTCGTGATCCGCGGTAACCGGTTGATGGCGGCTGGTTGCCTGCTCCCGCTCAGCGAGAGCCCGCGCCTCAGCCGGGCCCTGGGCACCCGGCACCGCGCGGCGGTGGGGATCAGCGAGGTGACCGATGCCGTGGCGGTGGTCGTTTCCGAAGAAACGGGATCGATCTCGCTGGCGCGCGACGGCGTCTTGAGTCCCCCTCTGTCCGAAGAGGAGTTGAAGATTGCGCTCCTGGGCCTGCTGGCCCAGGGAGGACCGCGCGGGCCGTCCCTGTGGCCGTGGCGCCGGACCCAGGCGGACGCATGAAGGCCCGCCTCGCCGCGCTGCTCTCTGAACGCACGCGACTGCTGCTGCTGTCGCTGGCGATCGCCACCGCGATGTGGCACTACGTGGGCAGCGCGCAGAGCCCTAGGCCCGAACCGGCAATGGTGGCCTCGCTGGTCGTCCGCAACGTCGAGGTGACCTTCACCGGGTTGCCCGGCGACCTGGCGGCAACGGCATACCCGCGGACCGTGGACCTGGAGATCCGCGGGCCGACCCCGGCCGTGCTGGCGGTGAGGCCGTCCGACGTGCGCGCGATCGCGCCGGTGGGTGAAATGGATGCCGGGACGTACCGCGTGACGCTCAGGGTGCCGGTGCCGCCAGGGGTCACCTCGGCTCAGGCCACTCCTCCGGTCGTGCTCGTCACGATCGCGCGGCCTTAGAACGGCATGGCAGCGTTGCGACGGCTGTTTGGAACCGATGGCATCCGCGGGGTTGCCAACGCCGACCTCACGCCCGAACTGGCATTCCGCGTGGGCCGCGCGGCCGGCGCCGCGTTGGGCGGTGCGGACGCGACGTTCGTCCTGGGCCGCGACACCCGCCTCTCGGGCCCGATGCTGGAAGCCGCGCTCGCCGCTGGGCTCTGTTCCGTGGGCGTTCACGTTGGGCTGGGCGGCATTCTCACCACGCCGGCGGTGGCCTACCTGGCCCGCGACCTGGGCGCCGCGTGCGGCGTGGTCATCTCCGCGTCGCACAACCCGGTTGAGGACAACGGTATCAAGCTGTTTGGCTCCGACGGCTTCAAACTGCCGGACGGGCGCGAAGCCGCGATTGAATCCCTGCTCGACCGCGATGATCTGCCGCGTCCGACCGGTACCGCCATGGGCACGATCGAGGCGATCCCGGACGGCGTGGACCGCTACCTGGCGCATCTTGCCGGCCTCTCCACGGGCGCGCTGGATGGCGCAAAGATCGTGGTGGACTGCGCGTTCGGGGCCGCGGTGCGCGTGGCGCCGCGCCTGTGGGAGATGCTGGGCGCCGAAGTTGTCACGCTCCACGGCGAGCCCGACGGTTCCCGGATCAACGTCGCGTGTGGTTCCACCGATCTGGGTCCGCTGAGGCGGGCGGTGCTGGCTCACGGCGCGGACGTTGGTTTCGCGCACGACGGCGATGCCGACCGCGTGCTGGCCGTGGACGAGATGGGCGAAGAGGTGGACGGCGACGCGCTCATGGGGATATGCGCGCTGGACCGACACCGCACGGACAGGCTGGCCGGCGGGATCGTGGTGGCCACCGTGATGAGCAACCTGGGCCTGGAGCAACGCCTGCAGCAGGAGGGAATCCGGCTCGAGCGGGCCGCGGTCGGTGACCGCTACGTGCTTGAACGCATGATGGAGACGGGCGCCACGCTCGGGGGCGAGCAGAGCGGGCACCTGATCTTCCTCGACAAGGCCACAACCGGGGACG
>CAYLKW010000195.1:0-2763 GCA_964384245.1 uncultured bacterium | reverse complement strand
CTGCAATTCAGACACTGGGGAATGTCTTTTTTCTGCCCGCGCCAGCGTAGGGTTTCCTTGATATAGCCGTAACATTTTTTGGGAGGCACCTATTTTTTTCTCTTGACATTTGGAAATCTGTATGTAATTATATATAATAGAATGCAGAAAAGGCGGGATCGAGAAGAACTTAGCCGTTTGCGATCGGCTCTGCGGGGCCGTCTTGCGGACCTGCAGCGAGTCCTGAAGGTGGTCTTCGGGAGATCGGCGCTGGTCAAAGGCAATGTCTATGAGTTAGCCCGCAAATGTGGGAAGGCCAACTGTGTCTGTACACGGGGGCAACTGCATCGGAGCATGGTGTTGACCTGGAGTGAGAAGGGGAAGGGGCGGCTGCTGTCGCTTCCGTTGGAGCGTGTTGCGGAGGTGAAGAAGAAGAGCGAGGAGTACTTAGGGTTTCGTCGCGCCCGGGCGCGGGTCACAGAGATTCATCGAGACATCTTGGCGCTACTGGACCGGATTGAGAAACTTCGCAGGGAGGAGCCCTTGAGATGAAGGATCGAACCGTTCCCATGCTGTATGAGCGCAACGATGCGTACGTGATCGAGGCGTTCCGTCAGGGGGAGTTTGATTATCTGGAGGGAGTAGGAGAAGTTTCAGAGGCGGATTTTTTTCGGGCCATCGCGGGGAAAAATATTTTACGTAAGCTGGCCGAGACCTATCCGTCTCCTTGCAAGAAACACGAGGTTCCCCTTTGGGTCTACATTGCCAGTGATCTGTCGATGCGGTTTCATGGTGTTCATTCTTTTCATGCCTTTCCCTACGTGGTCCGTTCCGGTGGGATGGTTCAGGCCTTTGGTCCCGAGATGGGCCATAAGGCGGTCCATCCCGAAACGGGGGATATTTCGTTGGCCTGTGGAGGGTTCAACCATAAGAATACGTTTGACCGTCAGACGCCGTGTGACCAGGATTACTTACGCAAGGTGGCCCGACGGACGCAACCCGAACTTCTACAGAACTGGTTCAATCGGGACGTGGTGGGGATCTTCAAGCAACATCATGCCTTTGATCCCGAAGGGATCTTCATCGGAGATGCCACCTATCTGTTTGTCCCCAACAATCCGAAGTATGAGAACTCATCGCTGATGCTCTTTGATGAGCACAATCATCCCGTAGATCGATCGAAGTTGACGGCGAAAGAGCGCGCCCGGTGCACCTGGAAGCGCTGTTACAAGCTGGTCAGCCTGATTCATACAAACGGGGCCGGCGAGTTTTTTCTTTACGCGGGGCTCGTTGTCAGTGCCGGTCAGGACCATGAAGCTCCTCTTCTTTACCGCCTGGTGGAAGCCTTTGTGAAGCGCCACGGCCGGGGAGTGATGAAGCGGCTGATTCTGGACCGCGGGTTTTTGGACGGTGCCCAGATCGGACGTTGCAAACAAGAGTGGGGAATCAATATCCTCATTCCGGTCCGCCAGAACATGGACATCTACCAGGATGTGGTTGGTCTGGCCGAAGCGGGAGAGCTGTCCTTCCAACCCTGGGCGCCACCCCTTTCCTCCTCGAAACCGATCCCGGTTTACCGCCCTGAATGGATTCAAAAGCGAGAAGAAGCACGCCAAAGAACCTTGGCCCGAAAAAAGCTCCAAGCCCCTTCTCCGCCTCCCCCTGACCCTTCGAGGGTGCGAGTTCGCTCTGAGATCGCAGCCGTGAGTCGGGTGGAGACCTTTTCCAGTTCTCCGGTTCCTCTCGATGTCCTCGTCAACCGGGAGATTTATGCCGACGGGCACATCGATTACTGGGTACTGCTCGATACCGCCCCCATTCGCAATCCGGCCCGTACCCGCCAGGCATATGGCTTGCGCACCAGCATTGAAGAACGACACCGGCAACTCAAGTGCTTTAGTGATCTGGAATCCTTTCCCTCTCGCGCTTTTTCTCTGGTCGTTCATCAGGTCGTTTTCGTTTTACTGACCTATAGCCTTTTACAATGGTTTCTCTTACGGATGGGTCGCAAGGAGCTCAACCCAAAAACTCAGACCCGCATCCTGGACCTCTTGCGCCCCGCGCTTACGGTCATCATCATCTATTATCAAAATTACATGGCCTTCCTCACACCGCTTCAACATCAGGAATTGGTCCTAACCCTCAGTGAGTCTGCACGAAAAAAGATCCTGACCAAAACCCGCCGCCTCCGGCGAAGCTTGGCTCATGTGCTTGAATATGCTCGGCCGCCGTGATGACAGCCCTCGTTTCCTGAGATCCCCCTCCCCATGCTCCCACATACTTCAGCTCGACTGAGGCTGGATACCTATTTCCTTGAGTCCGAGAATTAACCCGCCAGATCATCGGCCTCCCCTACCTTTTTAAAACACCTTCCCAAAACCACCCACCCAACCGCACGCACCACCCCCTCTTTTCTCTTCAGCCCTCCCCAGTGTCTGAATTGCAGAATCTGTTTACTTTTCATCCCAAACTTTTTCAATTTGCCTACTGTTTTCTTCCCTCATCCCTCGCCTATCGTCATTCTCTCCGAACTCCGAACCCATCACTCCGAACTTGGATTTACCCTACCTATTCGTCACCAGCACATTAAATCCCATTTGAGTCAGTTTCTCCGCCAGGGGCAGAGCCGCCTCTTTCGTTACAAAAGGCCCGATTCTTACTCGATGGTACTTCTGTGTCTGGGTCTCCACCGTTGCCACATGAACGTTCTCGAAATCTTTCTTCAACTGTTCGGCCAGAACCCTTGCTCTTGCCTCATCACTGAAAGACCCAATTTGGAGATGA
>CAYLKW010000194.1:0-2764 GCA_964384245.1 uncultured bacterium | reverse complement strand
GATGAGAGCCAATGGCACCAGCAGGATGGCCGTATTTCGGAGAACACACAAGATATCGTCCAGAGAATGACAAAATATCCGGATGAGGAAATAGATGCCACAGGTGTTATAGGCTAGGCCAAGCCGGAATACAAGCGCCTCTGAATGTTCTTTATGAAAAACACTGCTCATCAGCGCCCACAGGGCCCATACCACCATCAACCAATCCAATCCGTTCATTCCACCTTGGAGGCGTTCACCTCGTATGATCACTCGCACCACACCGGCACCTACCAGTATTCTGATGATAGTGAAAGTAAAAGGGCCCATCTCGATGCCCTGACCGAGGGTCATGTAACATGCTCCAATCAGGAGAGGTAAAGGAGCCCAACGGCGCGGTAGCAATAGCAAAGCTACTGCATTTATAAGCACAAACCCTATTGAGAAATCATTCATATGTCTCTGTGCCTGAGGAATCCATCATTACGGGATTGATTTAATAGTTCTTTGCCCACTTTTCGAAACATAGAGTCCATCCCAACCGTGCTTTCCATTTTTTGATTGGGTTTCGAAGCAACGAGGCTTTGCCGAAAATCCAGAGAACAGGCCCCATTACTACCACCAGGAGTATGATGCGAATTGAACTTATGCAAAACATCCCTGCACGGTATGCCCTGCCATACCATGTACCCCTGGTTTTTCTGAAGAAACGCCAGCGGGATTCCAGCATCATTACACTGGAGAAGGCGTTTGAGCCACTATTAGAACTACTCTTTCCTCCGTGGTGGAGGATGACGGCCGTTGGAACATAATACGTATTTAAAGAGGCCTTCCGCACCTTGAAGCAAAGGTCAATGTCCTCTGAATACATGAAGTATTCGTTATTAAACATTCCGACATCCTCAAATATCGACCTTTTAATCATCAAACAGGCACCCGAGACGGCATCCACTTGCTTCGGATGAGCGTCTCCGGTAAAAAGAGGTTTCATACCCCATAAATCAGCCTCCGGAAATAGGTTTCGCAACGCATTAGAATCTAATAACTGATTCAGGATGGTTGGAAATGCCTGGATACAGCTTGTCTGGACGGATCCATCGCTGTTGAGAAGAGTGGCTCCCACAATACCAGCATTCGGTAAACTATTAAGATGATGGTACAGCGTTTCGATTGAAGAATCTTTGACCTCTGTATCCGGGTTTAGAAAAAGCAAGTTGCGACCTTTTGATTTCTGAAAGGCCATGTTGTTCGCCCATGCAAAACCACGGTTTTGTTTGCCCTGAATGAATCGAACCTGTGGGTAAAATTGCCTCAGCATCTCATCACATCCATCGAAAGATGCGTTGTCAATAACCACAATCTCATATTGGATTCCGTACACAGTAGAGACAATGGAATCAATGCACTTCCGGAGATAGTCTTTGGAGTTCCAGTTTACAATGATAATGGATAAATCCATAGAGACTTAAATCTAATATTTAAAATCAATCTACCAACGATTTCTTCTTCCGGCTTATTAGGATCCGCGCCCTTTCTTTTAGACGCTCCCGTAACCTCGCCTTGTAATATTTAGCTTCGGTTTCTGATACTATGAGCGCCTCTCGTTTTAGAACGGACTTCAAATAGCCCCATAATAAGGAAAGCCCACCTATCAGATAAGGTCTAATAGTCATTCGATGGAGAACCTTTAAGACGAAAAAGACTTTGTCACCCCCTGTAAGGTAATAAATCTCTCCATGCATAGCGTTTGTTCTGATCTTACCAATACCAGACCCCTCAGGCTTATGATGCTTGATATGTAAGTCTCTAAAATGACAGGTTCTCCATCCTCGGGTCATTGCCCGGATTTCATCCACCGTGTCCCAGCCTGCAGACTCGATGAATCCCCCAATTTCGTCGAAACATTCCCTTCGAACTACCTTGCAAGCACCTGTGGTGTGATAGGAAGGCATTGCCACTTCCCTCCAATCACCTCCTCCATTCTTTTCGAAGTATACACCAGAGCTGATTCCAATGTTTTTATCAATCATCAATCTTTTCAAAAGATTTTCGAAGTAATCCGATTCAAAGCTTAAATCGCAGTCGAGTTTTACAATGAAATCAAATTTGTCATCTTCAATGAATTTGTAGCCGTAATTGAAGGCACGAATCACGGCAGACCCGGTTTGCCGGATGCCGGCATCGGGGTTGTGGACTAATCGAATAACGGTTTGTTCTGATAGGTATCTTTTGATAATTTCCGGAGTGTTGTCAGTTGAACCATCGTCCACGATCACCCAGGTTGAAGGTTTTAAAGTCTGTTCGGTTACAGATTGAAGCGTAAGCTCCAGGTACCGACCTTCATCCTTTACAGGTGAAATGATTATATACGATGGTAATTTTTCGATCATGATTCGTTGCGGGATATCCAGAGGAAATAGTATATTAATGGCATAGGGGTAAGGAACTTTGAGATCCGGGGCATAACGAGTTTAATGACAGGCTATTGTGGATGGGCGGCCATGCATTAAAAACTTAACTTAACCCTACAGCGACTTTTTTATCATTCTCGTGAAAACGGAAATACAGGATTCTTTGGGGCTTAATAAAACACTGGATACCTGCTTTCGCAGGTATGACGGAATGGGGTTGTTATTCTTTCTGCCGGTAATAAAAGGTTGTTTTCATAAGTGTCGCTTTAGTATCTATTAACCTATTCTATCGAGATTTATCTCAATATTCTCAAATTTTTCGGTGGCGGTATTTGTTTTATGCTGATTGGGGGACCGGTGTAGTATATATGAAC
>CAYLKW010000193.1:0-2776 GCA_964384245.1 uncultured bacterium | reverse complement strand
CGGTACTCGCCCTTGCGGCCGCGGACGATCGGGCCCAGCACCTGCACCCGCGTGCCCTCTTCCAGCGCCAGGACCCGGTCCACGATCTGCTCGCGGGTCTGCCGGCTGATCGCGCGGCCGCACTGCGGACAGTGGGGTTGCCCGACGCGGGCGTACAGCAACCGTAGATAATCGTAGATCTCGGTTACGGTGCCGACGGTCGAGCGTGGGTTGCGCGGGGCGCCCTTCTGGTCTATCGAAACCGCCGGCGACAGACCGTCTATCCCGTCCACGTCGGGCTTCTCCATCAGGCCGAGGAACTGCCGCGCGTAGGCCGAGAGCGACTCGACGTACTTGCGCTGCCCCTCGGCGTAGATAGTGTCGAAGGCGAGCGACGACTTCCCCGAACCGGAGATGCCTGTGAGCACCACTAGCCGGTCGCGCGGGATTTCGACTGTAACGTTCTTCAGATTGTGCTCGCGGGCTCCGCGAACAACGATGCGATCAATCGGCATGACGGCGTGCATTCCTCCGGGCGCGCGCAGGGCCGCGACCCCGGCCTGATGCCTTACCCCGCCCCGCCGGGGCAAAGAACGGTTCCCCAAGCCCTTTGCGCAGCTCAGCGATCTGGTCGCGCAGCGCAGCGGCCTTCTCGAACTGCAGCTCGGCCGCGGCGCGTCGCATCGCGCGCTCCAGCGCCTCCACGGTCTGCTCCAGCTCGGCCGGCGAGAGCATCAGCAGCCGGGCCACGTCCCACGGCACCTTCGCCCGCTGCGTCTCGGCCAGCCGTACCAACTCCTCCGCGGTCAAGAGTCCGCTCGATGGCTGGTAGGTCTCGATCTCCTCGGCCACCTGCAGCAGGTCAATCATGTCGCGGATCGGCTTGGACACCGACGCCGGTGTGATCCCGTGCTCGGCGTTGTACCGAACCTGGACCTCGCGGCGGCGGTTGGTCTCGGCGATCGCCCGGCGCATCGAGTCGGTGACCTCATCCGCGTAGAGCAGCACGCGCCCACCGATGTGCCGCGCCGCCCGGCCCATGGTCTGTATCAGCGCGGTCTCCGACCGCAGGAAGCCTTCCCGGTCGGCGTCGAGGATCGCCACCAGCGAGACCTCGGGAAGGTCGAGCCCTTCCCGCAGTAGATTTATGCCGACCAGGACGTCGTAGGCGCCCAGCCGCAAGTCTTTGAGAATCTGCACGCGCTGGAGGGTGTCCACCTCGGAGTGCAGATAGTGCACCTTGAGCCCCAGCTCCGCCAGGTAGGCGCTGAGGTCCTCGGCCATGCGCTTGGTCAGCGTGGTGACCAGGGTGCGCTCGCCGTGCTCGACCTGGCCCTTGATCTCCCCGATCAGGTCGTCCACTTGTCCCTGCGCCGGGCGCACCTCAACGAGGGGGTCCACGAGGCCGGTGGGCCTCACGACCTGCTCCACGACGCGCCGGCTCACTTCCATCTCGTAGGGCCCGGGCGTGGCGGAGACGAACACCGCCTGGGGGATGAGCGCGTCGAACTCCTCCCAGGCCAGTGGCCTGTTGTCGAACGCCGACGGCAGACGGAACCCGAACTCCACCAGGTTCCTCTTGCGCGAGCGGTCGCCCTCTAGCATCCCCCGCACCTGGGGCAGGGTCACGTGGCTCTCGTCCGCAAACAACAGAAAGTCGCGCGGGAAGTAGTCGAGCAGGCAGCCCGGCCGCTCGCCTGGCGCGCGGCCGTCGAGGTGCCGCGAGTAGTTTTCGATCCCGGGGCAGGTGCCTGCCTCGCGCAGCAGCTCCATGTCGTAGCGGGTCCGGAACTCCAGGCGCTGGGCTTCCAGCAACTTACCCTGGGAGCGAAACCAGTCCAGCCGCTCCCCAAGCTCGGCCTCGATCGAGGCCAGCGCTCGCGCCAGGCGCTCTTCTGTGGTCACCCAATGCTTGGCCGGCCAGAGCGCGACCGCGTCCTTGTGCTCGAAGATCTCACCGGTCAGCGGATCCAGCTCCACGATCCGCTCGACCTCGTCGCCGTAGAGATCCACCCGCACGGCCCGCTCCTCGTACGCCGGGAAGACCTCAATGACGTCGCCCCGCACCCTGAACTTCCCCCGGGCGAAGTCAATGTCGTTGCGCTCGTACTGAATCTCGACCAGGCGGCGGACGATCTCGTCACGCGACCGGCGCTCGCCCTTCCGGACGAGGAGCATAACCTCCTTGTAGTCCTCGGGCCTGCCCAGGCCGTAGATGCACGAGACCGACGCCACCACGATCACGTCGCGCCGCTCCATCAGCGCCTTGGTCGAAGCGTGGCGCAGCCGGTCTATCTCCTCGTTGATTGACGCGTCCTTGGCGACGTAGAGATCGGTCTGCGGCACGTAGGCTTCCGGCTGATAGTAGTCGTAGTACGAGACGAAATACCGCACGGCGTTGTGAGGAAAGGAGTCGCGGAACTCGCCGTAGAGCTGCGCGGCCAGCGTCTTGTTGTGGGCCAGGACCAGGGTGGGGCGCTGGATCTGCTCGATCACCCTCGACATCGTGTAGGTCTTTCCGCTGCCGGTGACCCCCATGAGGGTCTGGCAGCGGTGGCCTGCCCGGAGTCCGGCCACCAGACCGGCGATCGCCTGCGGCTGGTCGCCTTGCGGCGCCAGATCGGTGACCATCTGAAGAACGGGCATACAAGTAGTATACCAAGGGGGGAGGGGCTCGTTCCACGGTCCCCTGTAACGCCCTGGATCGGCCCGGCGGCCGCCCCCGGCCGTGTGCTGGTCTCCTGCCGTGCGTTAATCCCCTACCGTGATCACCACACGGGTCGGCCTTGACTCAACG
>CAYLKW010000192.1:0-2812 GCA_964384245.1 uncultured bacterium | reverse complement strand
CGCTGCCGCTGCCCTCGCCTGGGCCGCGGTTGGGGATAGACGGCTGTGGGTCAGGACCCCGCTGGACCTGCCGCTGGCAGCGTTCCTGGTTTGGTCCATCCTTGCGGCGGCTGCCTCCGAGTTTCGAACCCAAGCGTTTCTGGTGGTGCTCGGCTTTGCCTGCGCCATCTACCTGGCGTATCAGCTTCCCTACAGGTGGTTCCAGGCACGGCCAGACCTGACCGATGTGCTCTATCGCTGGGCGTGCATCGGCCTGCCGATCGCGGCTGTAGTCGGGCTGCTGAGCTACCTGTACATCCACAACCCACACCTGGGGTCGTTCCGGCGGTTCAGTCTGGGGCCGCAACCCCCTGGCGTGTCCGCCTATCTCCTCGAGGCCGCGATGCTGCTCAGTCTGGGGGCGTTCCCTCGTCGCCGCTGGATCTCGCTCGCGTGTCTTGCTGCAGGGCTGTTTGCGCTGATCGGAACGCTCAGCCGCTGGGCTCTACTCGGCTTCTGCCTGGGATTGACGGTCTGGACGGCGCGAACGATTCGGGAGCAGCCTCGCACCGTGGCCGCTGCGCTGGCCACCGTCGTGATCGCGGCGGCGATCACCCTATCGCTCCCGCTGTCGCGAACCATGGTCGGCCAGTATCTGCACGACGGCCAGAGCGGCAACCCATGGCCCCGCGCCCTGGTTGTCGGCTTCACCCCCAGCCGGGGCTTTCCAGAGCGGCTCGCCATCTGGCGAACCACGATGCGCATCATCGAAAGCCACCCGTGGTTCGGCATCGGACACGGCGCGTTCGGGGTGGTTTACCTACGGTATAAGGACCCAGCGGACACAACGATCGCGGTCGTGGAGATGCCCGCCCATCTGGGCGCGGCACACGCGCACAACGACCTGCTCCAGGTTGCGGCGACGGCAGGCATTCCGGCTGCGATCGCGTTCGCTCTCTTGCTGGCGCTGGCGCTTGTGAGAGCGTTCTCACAAAGGAGTCTGGCCTCAGCCCCTGCGGTCGCCGCGCTTGTAGCGGTTCTGGTGCACGGCATGTTCGACGCCATGTCCCAGGCAGTCACGAGTCCAATTCTGGTATTCTGGCTCGTGCTCGCCGCCTCGATGTCGGGGTCGGGCCGTTAGCCCGATATCATCGTCAGAAGGGCTTCTGCGATGCGGTGAGAGCCGCCAGGCGGTCCCATGCGCGCCCGCCCTGCCGCGCCACGCCGCTCACGCTCGTCCGGGTCACGGAGCAGCCGCACCACGGTTACTGCCGCTTCCCGCCAGTCGCGCGTCGGGAGCAGGGCGTCACCCAGCAGCCGGTGCTGCATCCCGAGGAAGGCCGGGGTGAACTGCGTGCCCGGGCCGGGAAACGCCACCACCGGTCGGCCCAACCCTGCCGCCTGCTCGTTGGCGGTGCCCGCCATCCCGATGACGACGCTGGCCCTTGCCACCGCGCCTGCGAACGCGCTGGTGAGGACAAGGTGCGCGCCGCCGACCACCGCGCCGCCCTCCTGGGATTCCGCCCGGGGGAGGTGCCGCAGAACGTCCTCGACTGCGACTGTCGGCGCCAACGCCAGGAGGAATCGTGTGCCCGGTTCCTCCGCGGCAATCACCTGCGCTGCGTGCGCGAGCAGCGCGGCGTTTCCGGGTGCGTCGGCGCGGCTTCCCGGCAGCAGAGTTACCACCTGTGCAGATGGGGGCAGGCCGAAGGTCTCGCCGGTGTTCTCCACTAGGTCCATCATCACGTTGCCCGGCGCGACTGCCGGCAACCCCATCGCGGCCAGGGCCTCAGCCGTGTCCGGATCGCGCGCGAAGATCCTCCGGGCGTGACGGCGCATGACCCAGACCGCAAGCGGTCCGAAATCGCAGATCCGCACCGAGTCGGCTGTGGACACGAACGCGACGAGGGGCGCCGCTCGCGCTGCCATCCACAGGCAGTAGGCATCGCCCACTGCCACGACAAGATCGTGCCTGCCACGCTGCCCCGCGAGCGTCCGCCTCTGCCCGCGCCAGAGCCCGATCAGGCCGGCGGCCAGGTCCGCGCCCAGCCCCCGGGAACCGCTGCGCATCGAGAACCCGCCGCTGGGCAGCGTCCTTCGCGGATCGAGCAGCGGGATGCCAGCAGGGTAGGCGCCTTCACCCACCAGGGGGTAGGCGGTCACCAGGACCCCGGCCGATCGCAGCACCGCGGCGATACTGGATGCGATCAGGTCCTCGCCGACGCCGTTGCTGACGAAAAGCACCCGAGGCGTCATCGCCGTCGCCGGCGCGCGTCGAAGACGCCCTGGTAGAAAGACCGCCACAACAGGTGGCTGTAGACCTCGCTGCACACGATGGTTAGCCCCGCGCGCTCGGCAAGCCACCGGACCGGGACCAGCGCGGCCGTCACCAGCCCGCTGCGGTAGACGAGCCACTTGAGCGGCAGCATCACCGGCAGGATCTCCAAGAACGTCCCCAGGTGCAGGCTACGGCCGTGCTTCTCCCAGAAGTAGACCGCGCCCTCTCCGGCCTGCCGCAGCTTCTCCCGGGCCTCCTCGAGCGTCTGGATGTGGTAGTGGTGGGCTGCCGCCTTGTGCTCGTATCGCAGCGTGACACCCTGGCGCACCATGCGGAACGCCAGCTCGATGTCCTCCCACCCATACCCCTCGAACCCCTCGTCGAAGCCGCCGACGCGCCGGAACGCATCCGCGTCCACGGAGAAGTTTCGCGTGATCACGTGGTACGGTGACAACCCCTCCCGCCTCCGAACGGTGATGTCAGGCATCACGTTGCAGGCCCTCATGTACATGGTGGTTAGGCTGTCGGGATGCGTGATCGAGCGACCCTGCACTC
>CAYLKW010000191.1:0-2853 GCA_964384245.1 uncultured bacterium | reverse complement strand
CAGTATCAGTATGAATCAGCTCTTCATCTTGACCGGAGGTTGATCGAAGAGTTAATCGAAGAGTTAAAGACGGGCGAGTATATCCGCAACCGGCGGAACGTGATTCTTTCTGGAAAAACGGGCACGGGCAAGACCCCTCTGGCAATCGCCTTGGGGATCGATGCGTGTCGCTTGGGAAAGCTACCGTTTGCGTGGACTTTGCCGAGCGAGTAGCCAATAGATCTAATGAGGTTTGCCATAATTTTCCTTTTGGCCGAACGTTCCGGTTCACGCACCGGCGCTTTTTCCGGTCGGGTTGAACCGGTTGTAGATTCCCATTTTTAAAGTCTCTCCACAGGCTTAGCGCTCGTGCTCGCCCTAAAAAAGGCTTTCATCCAACTCGGCCTGATATCAGCTTCCTTCTGAAAAAAGATATTTTCCTATATAATAATACCCCCCCTGGATTCCGGCGGGCTCGTCCAACTACAGGATAAGATCGTGGATCACTTCGCTCTCACGATCTATCCTTATTCGTTGGCCTATTCCAATCGTTTACTTGCCGGCCGAAGTTCATAAAGAGCCTGATCTTCGCTTACAAGGTTAGCCGTTTCAGTGGCTATCTTTTCGAACCGTAGCTCCGCTGTCGAAAAGAGGTTAGCGCTTTCCGCCTTGAGGAAACGGGCTGCCATTCGACAATATTCCGGATCAATCTCAATGCCAATGCTGTTTCGGCCCGTCCTAAATGCCGCTATCATTGTGGTCCCGGATCCGCAAAAAGGGTCCAACACTGTGTCACCAGTGAATGAAAACATTCGAACAAGACGAGTGGCAAGTTCCATAGGAAAGGGAGCAGGGTGCTGCTTGGTAGAGGCACCGGTGATATTCCATATTTGCTGAAACCACCGGTCAAAGTCTTCTTTGCCAATTCGGCTTTCTTCTCGTTGTTTAATCGTTGGTTTTCTGTAGCCCCCAGGTTTGCGCTGCATTAGGATAAACTCAATATCGTTCTTGACTATGGCATTGGGCTCGTAAGGCTTTCCAAGGAATTTCGATCCGTTTTCTACTTCATAGGAAGCGTTTGCGATTTTATGCCAGATGATCGGGTTAAGGTTGTCGAAGCCGATACGCCGACATATAACGCTAATGTCGGAATGAAGAGGAAAAACCAAGTGACGCCCAAAATTCCTTCTAGCGACGCAGACATCACCCACAACACATACAAGACGTCCACCTGGAATAAGAACTCGGTAGACATGTCGCCATACTTTCTCCAACTCGAAGAGAAATGATTCATAATCCTGAATGTGGCCCAGTTGGTCAGGGTTGTCGTTGTAGCGCTTCAGATTCCAGTAAGGGGGTGAAGTCACAACGAGATGGATCGAATCGTCATCGAGGAATGAAAGATCCCGTGCATCACCGTTAATCAATCTATAAACAGTTGTCTTTTCCATAGCCCTATACGAATGCCGTTAAGTGGGCCGCAAGAACTCGGGCAAAGCGTTCAAGGGAGAGATCGTCCGCCGGTGTCGAAAAATGCCCCAAAAGGCCCGCCTCAGATGTCGACGTAATAAAGGCCGCTGCCGTATAGTGGCGCTCAAGCACAAGTTTACGGCAGAAAAGCTCATACCTGCGCAGATACGAAGCGCCTACAAATTCCGGAAATACCTTGAAGTGGGGTTCCTGCACCTTGACCGGTCGATTCGAAGACTCGCAGTCCTCCAGCATGAAAAAATAGCCCAAGAAAGGCTGGGGGCTGTTAAGGTAAGCCCGTTCCCTGAAGGCGGTCCACAGATCCAGGGCGCTTCCCATCGCCTCTTCGGTCCTGTTGTTGAAGTTGTTGCCGAAAGACGGCCCGACCTGTGACTTCGCTTCGATGGCAACCAAGAGCATATCATCCCGGACCACAAGCAGATCCCATTCTTTGGTGGGACGGAAAAAGCCTGGAAGTTCAACCGCCTTTTTCCTGAAGACGTGCCTATGAGCGATGCCGGAATCGGTAATCAGCTCCGTGAAAAGATCGTTGAAGCCATCCATTTGAGCTCCGCCTGTTACAGCACTGCGAAGACCTTGGTCGGCTTTCCCCGTCTGTTTCTGTTTGTCCCTCTGCCCCTGCCGCGTCTTCCAATAATGGACCACAGCCCGGGCAGATCGTTCAGCCAAGCCTCGAATAATATCGTCACGGTTCATAGGCATTATTTATCAGATTCCCGTTCAATAGTCACCTGGCCAACAATTATTATACGGGGGAGGTTTGGTCGTTCGATTTATGCTTGATGCTATTATATTTTAGCCAAACAAACAAATAATTCTAAAGGGAATTTTTATTGACTGCCGCAATTGATCCTTAATATCATATTATACAGAATTCGTATATTATGGGCAGGACATTGGATGAAAGAAAAAAGGCTCCTCGCTAAAAAGTATCAGGAGCAAAGGGTCAGATCTTGCATTACTACAGTTTAGGCTCCTTACGTACAAAAAAATGCTTGATTGCAAGACCTGACCCCACTCTTGCTTAGGTACCGTTCCCCTTCGAATCCACAAAAGATATCTTCTGTATCAAAGAAGAAAGAACGACGAACGCCTACCGGAAAATCTCCATTGATGGCATTGAACTCAGAGTAGCTGGTGTAGACCCCTATGAAAAAGTGGAACTTAGGATGATACCAGACAAAATGACAAATCTGACCGAGATACGCTTCTGGCACAATGGCAAACTTACAGATACACAAAAGATCAAAACCAGCGCCCTCAAGAGAATGAACTACTGAGTCCGGTTTTGAATTTTACAGAAGTCCGGTTTTGATTCTTAAATGACACCGGCTTAAAAAGCCTTGACATTAGTAACGGACATCGTTAATATCATCCCGTGAT
>CAYLKW010000190.1:0-2933 GCA_964384245.1 uncultured bacterium | reverse complement strand
CAATAATATTAGGCTGCTCGAAAGCCCCTAGCGAAAGAGACGCTGAGGCTTGGGTAAAACCCCAAATTGAGGAGAAAGGAGTCGCTGAGTTAATATTTTTTAAAAAAATTGACGGAGAAGAAAAAGAATGGATGGGAAGTAAGATGTACGTAATGCGATGTGAAACCAAAATAAAATTTCTTAAAGATTTCGGAGGATCCCTTTGGCAACCTACAATAAAAAAAGGGCACATTGCGCCTAACGATAAATTTTACATCTGGTTTAGAAAAACAGAGAAGGGATGGATTCCCGAAGGGATGAGTGATTCTCCCGACTACTTTTAAAAATAGGACAGGCTACTCTTTATAACTATCTTACCCCAAAACCTGGTTTGTTAGGGGAAATAAATAACTGAGAAAGGGGGTTATAAAAGGTGTCTACTCGACGAAAATTACGCCTTATTAGCATTGTATTTATAAGTGCAATTTTTTTAACGTTATCAAAAACATGGGTATATTGCGGGACTTCCCCCCCTGAAAAACAAGTAGAAAAGCTTTTATCTGCCGTTCAAAAGAAGGATTTTAAGACCATTTTTGATATTTCTTATTATTATCAAATGGAGCTATCCCAAATCAGGTCTAAAAATCCAAAAGTCCTCTGGCAAAAATTGACTACTGAATATTACGAATCTAAGAAAAAAGCATTTTTAGAACAAGACAGAGAAGACATAGTAAAATCTGTAGAAAGATTTGGTGAGGCAATGTTTGGGTTCCTAACCGATCCAGCAGATCATATTAGGGCCTTAATGAATGTTTTGAAAGAATCCAGCAAATGGAAAATTATAGAGTCCAAAAGGGAAAAACATTTTGATCAATTTCATGGCCGTGAATACGATGTGTTTGTGGTTTATACATCTCTCAGTTACAGAACAGTAGAGGAGTCACCACTCATCGATTCGAAGTTTCTCAAAGAAGCAATATTGGGTTTTATGATGGATGCTAAAACAGGTTTATATATGCGAAGTGCCAGGATTGGAAAAGGAGATGTCTACTGGGGCGGAGATCCATCTACCGATTTTCTTATAGCCAAGTCTCTCGCTAAATATGGATTATGGGACGATTCGATTAAGATACTCGAAGACCTTGAAAAGAGAGGAATCCTAGGTAAGGAAGGAAAAGGACTTCTTGCCTCAACATATTTTTACCGCGTGGATAAAAGTAAGGGATTTGTGAGATATACAGGGGATTTTTATGGATTGAACGATTGGCGGCCAGATATAGAAAAGGCAATTGCACTTGATCGGAGTCAAAATCTTATTAGAGAGATGTGGGTGAAGCTTCTTGCTTCATACATGAGGTTGAATCTAAAAAGTAATTTTGGTCAATATTCCAGAGGGGAAGAGATAGTCAATGAAATAGCGAAAGCTGCAACCGAATTCTCCCGAGGTTTTCCAGAATTGGAGAAACTGGTCTACAAACCAAAATTGGATTTAGCAAATATATATATTCATTGGGCAAAGCACGATAAAAACCTCCAGTTTATTTCAAAATATCTAAGATATGCACTGGAACTACTGCCTAATGATCCAAGCATAAAACATTCCTCCAAAGAAATTCTAAAGACGATTATTGACATTGAAGTAAAAAAAGCAGCCACTCAACCATCTTTTGTCTTTATGGAATTGCATTATATGATGGAGGTATTAGAAGTTTTTGATTCACTTAGACTCAGTTTGGATCCCCTGGATATTCCGTTATTTATAAAAGCCGCAGGGCTTGCGTCCAAGAAATACAGAACTATGATAGGGAAAAAAGAACGTGCCATTTATTGGGAAGAAAAGGCTAAAGAATGGACCCGCGATACATCGAAGCAACTTCAACCAACTTCATCACCTAAACTGGATAAATTTGCTCTATATCAAACTCTCTCTGAATCGATGGGTAGGAAGGAGTGGGATAAGGTTGCGAAAATAGTAAAAGAAAACATAGAGCAAGTTATAACCTTATCAAGGGATGAAGATGATCAGGTGCGTTTAATTGCCACAGGTGCTTTGGGCAAAGCGGATGACCGAGCTGTAGATCCGCTAATTACTGCATTAAAGGATAAAGATCCTGGCGTACGGCATAATGCTGCATTTGCATTAGGTGAGATTGGTGACAAACGTGGTGTAGATGCCTTAGTTAACACAGCATTAAGAGATGGAGAGCAGCGGGTCCGTTATTGTGCCATAAATGCATTGGAAAAGATCGGTGATAGGCGAGCAGTGGAGATCCTGGTCGAAGCCTTAAAGGATAATGATGCTCCAGTCCGTTACTGTGCTGTAACTGCATTGTACAAAATAGGTGATAGTGGAGCTGTAGGTCCCCTAATCGATGCGCTAAAGGATGAACATGGTATGGTTCGTGGCAATGCGGCATCAGCGTTAGGGAGGATAGGTGACAAACGCTCTGTAGGGCCTCTTATTGATGGATTGAAGGATGAAGAGGCTCGGGCTCGGCAAGGTTGTGCATATGCACTGGGTAAAATAGGGGACAAGCGAGCCGTGGAACCTCTAATCCTAGTGTTAAAAGATAGGAACAAAGTGGTACGGGCTTCTGCTGCAGTTGCATTACGTGAGATTGGCGACAAACGGGCCATAAAGCCTTTAACTCATTTGTTGACGGATGAGGATGAAGGTGTTCGCCGCATTGCTGAAGGAGCGTTACAGAAGCTTGGTTGGAGTCCGCCATAATCTATATCTTCGTCTCAATTACAGACCTCAACTAAAACCGGTGATAAAGAACCTCGAATCATTTATGTGAAATGGCCCAAGGTTAGACTTTGAGAAGGACCTGGAACCGAATTTATTAATGAGTCCATAATTAAAAAGACATCCTTTTCTGAAAATCTCCCCTGACCCCTCTTTGCCAAAGAGGGGTAATTCCTCCCTTTGATAAAAGGGAGGGAAGGAGGGA
>CAYLKW010000189.1:0-2987 GCA_964384245.1 uncultured bacterium | reverse complement strand
GAGGAAGCGGTGACCACGCCCGATACCTTGCCAGCGATCGTGCTGAGGTGGTTCGCTGCTCCCCGCACCTTGAACGACCCGGTGGGCTGGAGGCTCTCCAGCTTCATGAAGATTCCTTGGCGCTCGTCCCATGGGTGCACCGGGGTGCGGCGCGCGTAGGGCGCGACCCGCGCGACCGCGTCCCGGATGTCGGCCAGTTCAGGCAGGCGGCCGGGCGCAGGCCCGGTCATGAGCCTCTCCTCCCTCCCGTGTCCCACCGCAGATTGAGCCTGCGGGCCGCGGTCACCTCGTCGAGGCGCGTCACCACGGTGCTGTGCGGCGCGTTCCGCACGGTCTCGGGATCAGTCGCGCACTCCCCGGCCACGCGGATCATAGCGTCGGCGAACTCGTCCAGCGTCTGCCTGCTCTCGGTCTCGGTCGGTTCGATCATGATCGCCTCGTTCACGATCAGCGGGAAGTAGACCGTGGGCGCATGGAATCCGTAGTCGAGCAGGCGCTTGGCTATCTCGAGCGTCCTGATCCCGTACTGTTCCTTCTGTCTCCGGCCCGACAGCACGAACTCGTGCATGCACCTGCGGTCATAGGGTAAATCGAAGTAGGGCCTCAGCAGCTCCAGCAGGTAGTTGGCGTTGAGCACCGCCGCCTCGGACACCTGGCGCAGCAGGGGCCCGTATGCCAGCAGGTAGGCGTAGGCGCGCACGAAGATCCCGAAGTTGCCGTTGAAGGCGCGCACGCGGCCGATGGACTTGGGCCGGTCGCCGTCAAGGAGGAAACGGTCGCCCTCGCGCTCAACCGTCGGGGCCGGCAGGTACGGCTCGAGCAGGCGCCTCACCGCGACCGGCCCGGCGCCCGGGCCTCCGCCGCCGTGGGGCGTGCTGAAGGTCTTGTGCACGTTCATGTGCATGACGTCGAACCCCTGGTCACCCGGGCGCGTGATACCCAGCATCGCGTTGAAGTTCGCGCCGTCCAGGTACATCAGCGCGCCGCAGTCGTGCACTATCTCGGCCACCTCTTGGATGCCTTCCTCGAAGAGCCCCAGGGTGTTGGGGTTGGTCAGCATGAGCGCCGCAACGGAGCCGTCGGTGGCGCGGCGCAGCGCGGCATGGTCAATGTTCCCGCGGGCGTCGCTACGCACGGTGGTGACCTCGAACCCGCACATGGCCGCGGATGCCGGGTTGGTGCCGTGCGCCGAGTCGGGCACGACCACGCGCGTGCGGCGCTCGCCGCGATCCTCGAGATAGGCCCGGATCATCATGAGCGCGGTCATCTCCCCGTGCGCCCCGGCCGACGGCTGGAAGGTGACCCGGTCCATCCCGCTGATCTCGCAGAGCATCTGCTCGAGGCGCCACAGGAGTTCGAGCGCGCCCTGCGCCAGGGGCGCGGGCGTGTTGGGGTGAAGCCGGGCAAATCCCGCCAGGCCTGCGGCGTCTTCGTTCACCTTTGGGTTGTACTTCATCGTGCACGACCCGAGCGGGTAGAAACCTGTATCAACGGAGTAGTTCCGGTGCGAGAGCCGCGTGTAGTGCCGCACGAGGTCGAGCTCACTCACCTCGGGCAGGGCAGGTGGGGTGTTCCGAAGATGCTCCGCGCCCACGATCGTCTCTATCGGCACCTCCGGCACGTCCGGGGCAGGGGGAGCCGAGGCGATGCGGCCGGGCACGCTGCGTTCGAAGATCACGGGCATTGTCATCGGGCGATCGCCTCCTTCACGGCTTCCACAAACGCGTCAATCTGCTCTCGGGTGCGCGCCTCGGTGACGCAGACAAGCCAGCCGTCCGGCAGATTCGGATACCAGGCCCCCAGCGCAAGGCCTCCCAGGAACCCCTTCTCGCTCAGGCGCGCGTTGAGCTGCTCGGGCGGCAACGGCGTCCTTACCACGAACTCGTTGAAGACCGGGGCGGCGAACGCCCGGCTGATCCCTGGAAGCGCGGTCAGTTGCTCCAGCGCGTAGTTCGCCCGGCGGGCGTTGACCTCGGCCACGCGGCGCATCCCGTCAGGGCCCAGCGCGGCCATGTAGACCGCGGCCGCGAGCGCGTTTAGGGCCTCGTTGGTGCAGATGTTGCTGGTCGCCTTCTCGCGCCGGATGTGTTGCTCGCGCGCCTGAATGGTGAGGACGAAGCCCCTGCGGCCGTCGCGATCCGCGGTCATCCCCACCAGGCGGCCGGGCATGCGCCGGACAAACGCCCGACGCGCGGCGAGCATCCCCAGATACGGGCCGCCGTAGTTGAGGTGGTTGCCCAGCGGCTGCCCTTCTCCTGCCACGATGTCGGCGCCGTAGTCGCCGGGCGGGCGCAGCAAGCCCAGGCTGATCGGTTCGGCCACCGCGGAGATCAACAGCGCCCCGGCCTCGTGCGCTGCCTGCGCCAGGGCAGGCCCCTGCTCGATGCACCCGAAGATGTTGGGCGACTGCACAATGAGCGCCGCGGTCTCCGGCCCGGTTGCCGCGCGGATCTCGTCAATCGGCGTCACCCCGTCGCGGTGCGGAACTTCGGTCACCTCGACTCCCAGGTGGCGCGAGTACGTGCGCAGCACCTCTCGATAGTGGGGATGCACCGCGCTCGAGGCCACCACCCGGCTGCGCCCGGTCAGGTCGCGGGCCATCACCGCCGCCTCCCCTAGCGCGCTGGCGCCGTCGTACATCGAAGCGTTTGCCACTTCCATGCCGGTCAGCTCGCAGAGCATCGTCTGGTACTCGTAGGCCGCCTGCAGCTCTCCCTGCACCACCTCGGCCTGATAAGGCGTGTAGGCCGTCACGAACTCGGCCCGGCCCGCCAGGCGCCAGACCACGCTGGGAATCGCGTGGTCGTAGGCGCCGGCGCCCAAGAAGCTGATCATGCGGTCTGCGTGGGCGTTCCTGTCCGCGAGTCGCCGCAGGTGGGTCAACAGCTCTCCCTCCGAAAGGGCCGGCGGGAGTTCCAGCGGCCGCTTCATCCGGACGGCGGAGGGGATCTCCGCGAACAGTTCTTCTACGCTCGCAACGCCGGCGA
>CAYLKW010000188.1:0-3034 GCA_964384245.1 uncultured bacterium | reverse complement strand
TGCCACTTCGGGCGCCTCGGACTGCTCCAGCAGGCGCAGGCGAACCAAGAGCGAGGTTATTGATTGCGCGGCCTCGTCGTGCAGTTCGCGGGCGATCCTGCGGCGCTCCTCTTCCTGCGCGCGCAGGATCTGCCCTGGCAGCAGACGCAGCCGCCCCGCGTGCTCCTCCAGGGTCGCGAGCATGCGGTTGAAGGTATCCGCCAGGTGCTCGAACCGCTCGTCCGATAGGCCCTCACGCGCAACCCGCACGCCCGACTCACCCGCACGCACGGCGTCCACCGCACGCTGCAGGTGATCCAGCGGCCGGAGCAGTGCGCGCAGCACCATGTAGTTCGCGGCCAGGCTGATCGCGACGCCAGCCAGGACAAAGGACGCCATGAGCTCGCCGTGCGGCTCGCCAGGGTGCGCGGCGCCGTGCCGGAGCGAGATGGCCGTTCCAACAACCGCACCCAGCACCACGATCGCGGCATTGGCCGCCAGTATCTTGTAGAGCAGCGGGAGCCGCCCCAGGCGTCTCAGCGGGGTTACCCCGGAGGAGGCGCGATCCGCACCCGCGCGTCCGCCACCGCCGCGCCCTGCCCTGCCGCGTACACAAACAGGGGGTTTATGTCGAGCTCCGCTACCTCAGGACAGTCAACCGCCAACTGGGATAGGCGCAGCAGGCACTCGACTATGGCCTCCAGGTCCGATGGGGGCTCGCCGCGGACCCCCTGCAGGATGGCCGCGGTGCGGGTCTCCTCGACCATCCGCCGGGCCCCGAGCTCCCTGACCGGCGCCAGGCGGAAGGTGACGTCCTTCAGGACCTCCACGTAGATTCCGCCCAGTCCAAACATCAGCACCGGGCCGAACTGCGCGTCGTGGCTGATCCCGAGGATCACCTCATGCCCCTTGCGCGCCATCGCCTGCACCAGCACTCCATCCAACTCCGCGTCGGGGTAGTGTTTGCGTATCGAAACCATCATGGCCTCGTAGGCCGCGGCGACCTCAGCCGCGGTCCCCAGGTGGAGGCGCACCCCGCCCACGTCCACCTTGTGGATGATCTGCGGGGAGAGAATCTTGAGCGCTACCGGAAGGCCAATGGCCAGCGCGCGCTCCGCCGCCTCGCTGGCGCTGGTGGCCACAGCCCACGGCAGCAGCGGAAGCCGGTAGGCCTCCAGCAACCCCAGAGCAGCCGACTCCGATAGAAACCCTGGCTCGGCGCCGGCGATGATCTTGCGCGCGCGGGGTAGGTCCACATCGTTGAACGTGTGGTAGCCGGTGCGGGGCCGTTCGATCCACGAGACGTATCGCGCCATCGCAGCCAGCGTTCGCGCGATCGCCTCGGGAAACGGATAGTGGGGAATCCCGGCCTCCTCCAGGCGCGCCACACCCGATTCCACGGCCAGGGCGCCAACGAACGAGGCCAGCACCGGCTTGCCAGAGGCGCGCGCCCTCCGGATGACGGCATCGGCCGCGGCCTCAACGTCAATTGTCGCCTGGCGGGTCACCAGCACGACCCCTGCGTCCACCGACGGGTCGGCCAGCACCGCCTCCATCGCGGCGTCGTACCGACGGTCGTCGGCATCGCCGATGATGTCAAGGGGGTTGCCCACATGGGCTTCGCCTGGCACGACGCCCCGCAGCGTCCCGATCGTTGCCGTCGAAAACTTGCTCAGCTCCAGCCCTTGGCGTATGCAGGCATCGGTGGCCAGGATACCAGGGCCGCCTGCATTGGTGACAATCGCTACGTGCCTGCCCTTAGGAAGCGGCTGACGCGAGAACGCCCCCGCGTAGTCGAACAGCTCCTCGATGCTCTCAACGCGCAGCACGCCGGCCTGGGCGAAGATTGCCTCGTAGACCTGATCGGAGCCGGCCAGCGACCCGGTGTGGCTCGAGACCGCCCTGGCGCCGGCCGCGGTGCGGCCCGCCTTGAGCACGAGGACGGGCTTGGGGGGCGACTGCTCGCTGATCTCGCGGGCGGTCTCGATGAAGCGCCGCCCCTCGCTCAGTTCCTCCACATAGAGCAGGATGACGTGCGTGTCCGGATCGGCGGCCAACACATCCAGCAGCTCCATCTCGGTCACATCCGCCTTGTTGCCGAGGTTGAAGACCTTGGAGAATCCGATGCGCTTGGTGCGGGCGTAGTCGAGCGCGGCCGCGGTGAGCGCTCCGGACTGGGACAGGAAGCCAATGTTGCCGGCGGCGGGGATCTGCGCGGCGAAGGTGGCGTTCAGCCGGACGTCCGGGGCGGTGTTGATCACCCCCAGGCAGTTGGGGCCGATCAGGGCAAAACCCCAACGCGCGATTCGCTCGCGAACCAGGTCCTCCCGTTTCCGGCCCTCCTCCCCCACCTCGCGGAACCCGCCTGAGATCACGATCACCCCGCGCACGCCTGCCTGGCCGCACTCGTCCAGCACGCCCGGCACCAGGGCGGCCGGGGTGATCACCACTGCCAGGTCCACGGGATCCGGCACTTCGAGTACGGACCGATAGGCGCGCACCCCGCTGATGGCGCGGGCAGTGGGATTCACCGGATGCACCGCACCCTGAAACCCGCCGGTAAGGATGTTGTGGAAGATCGCATGCCCTACCTTGGCCGGATCGCGGGAGGCACCGATGACGGCTATGGTCGAAGGTCGAACGATGGCTGTCAGGTCTCGGCTCCCAGGTCTCATCTGCATCACCCATGTTCTCATTCGCCGTCGCTGGGCGAGGCCCCTGGGAAAACGCGTGGGCTACCTCGGGCGACGACCCTAGGGCTGAAAGAGGACCGATAGGGGAAACCCGCAACCGGGCATGGGCCCCTCTGGCAGGCAGGAATAGGGCTGTCGCCGTATTCTCTCACTAGGCCGGGTGGCGTGGAATTGTAGGTAAGAGAATGGGGGCCGTGCATGCCCGGCAGAGTCCGCCCGGGTGGAGAAGGCCTCCACGGGGGGGACACGGTGTTGAGTGGAGACAAGCAGTCTGCCGTGCCAGTAGGAATTGCGCCGTCCTCTGCGTCGCCCGACCCACGAGCTGCCTGGCAACAGGAGTTCAACCCCTGCATCCAGTGCGG
>CAYLKW010000187.1:0-3042 GCA_964384245.1 uncultured bacterium | reverse complement strand
GCGCCGATGCGCGACAGCGCCAGCGTGGCGACGACCGTCTCCGGAATAAGCGGCATGAAGACCCCGGCCACATCTCCGCGGCCGATTCCCATCGCCCGCAGCGCCGAGGCGAAGCGGCATACCTCGGCGTGCAACTCCGCGTAGGTGAGCGTGCGCGTGCTGCCGTCTTCACCCTCCCAGATCACGGCCGTCCTGTCGCCTGCCCCGGCGTCCAGGTGCCGGTCGAGGGCGTTGTCCGTGAGGTTGGTCAGGCCGCCAGCAAACCAGCGGGCCCATTCAATCCCGCGCGAGGTATCCAGCACGCGGTCGTATGGACGCATCCATCGCAGCCCCAGATCGGCGTCCACCTCGCCCCAGAACCACGCGGGGTCCTCGATCGAGCGGCGGTACAGCTCGTCGTAGTCACGCAGGCCCTGGCGCTCGATGAAGCGCTGCAGGCGGCAGACCCGCGCCCAGGCAGGGTCGGGTGTCCAGACGATAGGGTTCGGGGTTCCCGGAGGGCTGTTGGCGGCGTCACGGGTGGGCATGGCACCGCCATTGTAGGGTTGGGATTCCGCCTGGTGCAAGCCCGCTGCACCAGCAAAGGGATACGGTCCTTCCCCGAAGAATACGCAGGAATGCAGCACGGCGTGCGATTTCGCACGCCACCTAAGGAGGAGAAGCAGGCTTGAAGGTTACGATCACGACCAACGGCGTCACCGCCACCCATGACGTGGAACCCAGACTCCTGCTCGTGCAGTATCTACGAGAGGTGCTGGGGCTGACCGGCACGCACATCGGGTGTGACACCACCAGTTGCGGGGCGTGCACGGTGATGCTCAACGGCCTGGCGGTGAAGTCGTGCACGTTACTGGCCGTGCAGGCCGACGGTGGGAAGATCCTCACGGTGGAGGGTCTGGCCCAAGACGGCCGGCTCCACCCGATCCAGGAAGCCTTCTGGGATGAACACGGGCTGCAGTGCGGGTTCTGCACGCCGGGCATGATGCTCACCGCGCTGCAGATCATCGAGCGCCATCCGAATCCGACCGACGAGGAGATCCGGCGCGGCCTGGAAGGCAATCTGTGCAGGTGCACCGGATACCACAACATCGTGAAGGCCGTAAGGCGCGCGGCGCGTGAGATGGCCGCTCAACCCCCCGGGTAGATCCAGGGAAGCACACCGGTAGATCCAGGAGGCACAGGGGAGCAGGAGATCGGAACAGCACGGCGAATGGCGTGTTGCAACATCAAAGTTGAAGGGTGATTCACCTGCCAGATCAACGCCGGCCGGTCACCCATCCCAAGGGAGAGCGGGGACGGCGTACCAGGCAGCAACTCCTGGACGCCGCCGAGGTGGAGTTCGGCCAGCGGGGCTACTTCGCCACCTCGGTGGCGGACATCACGCGCCGCGCACGGGTGGCGCAGGGCACGTTCTACGTCTACTTCCCGGGCAAGCGGGAGATCTTCGCCGAGCTGGTGCGCCACCTCAGCCGGACGCTGCGCCACACGATCCAGCAGGCGGTGGCAGGGGTCGGGGACCGCCTGGCGGTGGAGCGCAAGGGGTTTGAGACCTTCCTCCGGTTCGTCGCCTCCCACCGCAACCTCTACCGCATCGTGCTGCAGGCCGAGTCCGTGAACCCGCCTGTCTACCGATGGTACTATCGGCGCCTGGCCGAGGGGTACGTGCGGGGACTGTCCGCGGCGATGGACGCCGGCGAGATCCGGCGCACCGACCCCGAGGCCCTGTCGTATTGCCTGATGGGAATAGGGAACTTCATCGGGATGCGCTACTCGCTGTGGAACCGGGCCGGCCTGCCGCGGCGCGCGCTGGAGAGCATGTTCGAGTTCATCGCCTCGGGCCTGGCGCCCGCGGCCGCGCCGGCTTCGAAGAGCGCGGGACGACGGCCGGGAAGCGGCGCTCGGCGGCAGGGCGGCGGATCATGATCCCGCCGGTGGGCATAGTGGACGTGGCGGTCTACCTTCCGGCGCAGATCATGAGCGCCGAGGAGGTCGCCGACCGCTCCGGGATTCCCGCCGAGGTCGTGAGGGAGAAGTTCGGCCTGCGGGGCAAGCACATCGCCGCCCACAACGAGCACCTCTCGCACCTGTGCATCGAGGCCGCACGCCCCCTGCTCTCGGCGATACCCGCCGAGGAGATTGACGTCGTCATCTACTTTGGGAGCTATCACCGGGACTACTACGTCTGGCCGGTGGCCCCGCGCATACAGCACGCGCTGGGGCTCCGGCAGGCGCACGTATTCGAGCTGATGAACACCAGCGCCGGCGGGCCGATCACCCTGAAGGTGGCGGCGGACATGCTGCGGGCCGACGCGACGCTCCGGAATATCCTGGTCGTGGCCGGGTCCCGCGAGTCCTACCTCCTGGACTACAAGAACGCCCGCTCGCGGTTCATGTTCAACTTCGGCGACGGAGCCGCGGCCGCGCTGCTGCGCCGCGGTCACGCGAGCAACCGCATCCTGGGGGGTGCGTTCCTCACCGACGGCGCGTTCGCCATGGATGTCATGGTGCCGGCCGGCGGCTCGGTGCACCCTGCCAGCGCCGAGACCGTCGCGCGCGGCATGCACTCATTCGATGTCCCGGATCCTGCTGGGATGAAAGAGCGCCTCGACCCGCTGACCATCACCAACTTCCTTCAGGTCATCCGAGGCGCGTGCGAGCGCAGCGGGCGTGCCCCGAGTGAGATCGGGTTCCTGGCGGTGCTGCACACCAAGCGATCGCTCCACGACCAACTGTTGGCGGCGCTGGGACTGCGCGAGGATCAGTCGGTCTACCTGGAGGAGACCGGGCACTTGTCCGCGGCCGACCCCCTGGTGGTGCTGCACGAGGGCCGCAGGACCGGCCGACTGCGGGACGGCATGCTGGCCGTGGCGGTCAGCGCTGGCACCGGTTACTCCTGGGGCGCGGTGGCCATCCAGTGGGGTGATGGCTGATGCAGGGGATCTGGCACTGGCTCGACCGGCGTGACCTCATCACGCCGCGCCGCCCGGCCGTTGTGGACAGCGATCGGCGGTTCACCTACCGCGAACTGGCCGCGCGGGTGCG
>CAYLKW010000186.1:0-3079 GCA_964384245.1 uncultured bacterium | reverse complement strand
GCCACTGGGTTTGGGTCAGGGATACGCCCTCTTCGTTGGGGTACCCTCCAGTGGGCACCCCAACGAAAGTACACAACCTACCGTACACTACCCCCCTGACTTCCCGATTGACGCCCTCTTTGGGCCGGCCTATAATGACTGAAATCCCCGCGCGAGGAGAGAACCGCCGTTGGGTCTGGCAGACGACGTTGATGAAATCCTCATCCCGGAGGAGGCCTTGCAGGACCGAATCCGGGAACTCGGACGGCGCATCAGCACTGAGTACGGCACGAAAGAACCACTGCTCGTCGGCATCCTAACGGGTGCCTTCGTCTTTCTTGCGGACCTCCTGAAGGCGATCACGATCCCCTGCCACGTGGACTTCATGGCCACGGCCTCTTACGGGGACAGCACCGAGAGCAGCGGCATCGTACGCATCCTCAAAGACCTCAACCAGAGCATCGAGGGCCGGCACGTGCTGATCGTTGACGACATCATTGACACCGGCCTGACCATGGACTACCTGCTCGAGACGCTCAAGGCCAGGTACCCGGCCTCGCTGCGGGTGTGCGCGCTGCTGGACAAGCGCCCCCGCCGCCGGCGCGAGGTGCCGATTGACTTCCGCGGGTTCGAGATCCCCGACAAGTTCGTCATCGGGTACGGACTCGACTACTCGGGTCGCTACCGGAACCTGCCCTTCATCGGCGTCCTTAAGCCCGAACTCTACGGCATCTAGCCACAGGGAGGCGAGAGCCCATGATCGTCCGGACCCCGACGCGCGATGCCGCCCGGGTCAGCGGGCCCGACGCACCCGGCGAAGCGCTGGGAGCGGGCCGGAGGGTGCGGCGAACCTTCAGTCTCGACGACATCGCCCTGGTGCCGGCGGCTTCGACCCTGGATCCCGACGACGTGGACTGCTCCTGGCAGGTAGGCGGCCACACCTTCCGGCTTCCGGTGGTAGCGTCGGCGATGGACAGCGTGGTGGACGTGCGCACCGCCGGGGCCATCGCGGATCTCGGCGGCCTGGCCGTGCTCAACCTGGAAGGCCTGCAGGCGCGGTACGCCGACCCCACGGAATCGCTCGCCGCGATCGCCGCCGCGCCACCCGACGAGGTGGTCGGCCTGCTTCAGCGGCTCTACCGCGCGCCGGTTGACGATGCGCTGGTGGCCGCTCGCATCCGAGCCATCAAGGAGGTAGGCGCCGCGTGCGCGGTCTCGATGACGCCGACTGCCGCAGGGCACCTGGCGCCGCTGGCCGAGGAGGCCGGCGCTGACCTGTTGCTGGTGCAGTCCACGGTGGTTACCGAGGAGCACCGGTCTTCGCGCGGCAGGGCGATCTCGCTCCGGGCGCTCACGGCCGGGACGCGCATCCCGGTGATGGCGGGCAACTGCGTTGGATACGAAGCGGCGGCAGGCCTGCTGCAGGCGGGAGCGGCGGCGCTATTCGTGGGGGTCGGTCCGGGCGCTGCGTGCACCAGCCGCCGGGTGCTCGGCATCGGCGTGCCGCAGGCAACCGCGGTCTGTGACGTGGCCGCGGCCCGCGACGATCACCTGCGCCGGACCGGGACCTATGTGCCGGTGGTGGCCGACGGCGGCATCGCGGTGGGCGGGGACGTGGCAAAGGCGATCGCGTGCGGGGCCGACGCGGTCATGCTGGGCTCGGCGCTGGCGAAGGCAGAAGAGGCCCCGGGCCGCGGCTTTCACTGGGGGATGGCCACGCCGCATGCCGCGCTCCCCCGCGGCACCCGGATCCGCGTAGGCACAACGGGCACGCTCCGGCAGATTCTGCTGGGTCCGGCCGCGGTGGACGACGGATCGCACAACCTGATCGAGGCGCTGCGCACCGCGATGGGGCTGTGCGGGGCCGCGACGATCCGCCAGATGCACGCCGCGGAGATCGTCCTCGCCCCGGCGCTCCCGACCGAGGGCAAGGCCGCGCAGTTCAGCCAGAAGGTGGGGCAGGGACGCTGACGCCCGCGCAGCCGCAGCTCCTGCTCCCGACGCAGCCGGGCACCCCGCCCCGCCCGGTGATCGTTCTCGACTTCGGCGCGCAGTACGCCCAACTGATTGCCCGGCGCATCCGGGAAAGCCGGGTTTACAGTCTCATCCTGCCCTACGATACCCCGCTGGATCAGATCATGGCCCACCGGCCGCAGGGAATCGTTCTCTCCGGCGGTCCGGCGAGCGTGTGCGAGCAAGGGGCGCCATTGGTGGATCCGGCGCTGCTCGACGCCGGCGTGCCGGTGCTGGGGATCTGCTACGGCATGCAACTGATGGCGCACCTGCTGGGCGGCCGCACCGCCGCGGCCGAGCAGCGGGAGTACGGCCGCACGCGCCTGTTTGTGGACGACGGAGCAGACCTCTTTGCAGGGCTGGAGCACCGACTCATCTGCTGGATGAGCCACGGCGATTCGGTGGCCGGGTTGCCGCCTGGGTTTGCGGCGCTCGCCCACACCGACAGCGGCCCTGTGGCTGCGATGGCCGACCGCTCCCGCCGTCTCTACGGCCTGCAGTTCCACCCCGAGGTTTCCCACACGCCGTGGGGGATCGAGGTGCTGCGCAACTTCCTCTACGGGGTCTGCGGCTGCGAGCCGTCGTGGACCATGGCATCGTTCATAGACCGCAGCGTTAGCATCATCCAGGAGCAGGTGGGCAGTGGTAGGGCGCTTTGCGCGCTCTCGGGCGGGGTGGATTCGGCCACCGCCGCCGCGCTGGTGCACCGCGCCATCGGAGACCAGCTCACCTGCATCTTCGTGGATCACGGCCTGTTGCGAAAAGGTGAGCCCGAGCAGGTGGTCAAGACCTTCCGCGACGCCTTCCAGGTGCCGCTGATCCACGTGGACGCCCGCGCGCGGTTCCTGGCCCGCCTGGCTGGCCTGACCGATCCAGAGCAGAAGCGGCGCACGATCGGCGAGGAGTTCGTCCGCGTCTTCGAGGAAGAGGCGCAGCGACTGGGCGCGATCGAGTACCTCGTGCAGGGCACGCTCTACCCCGACGTGATCGAGAGCGGCACCCGGACTGCGGCCCGCATCAAGACCCACCACAACGTCGGCGGCCTGCCCGAGCGCATGCGGCTGCGGCTGGTGGAGCCGTTCCGCGA
>CAYLKW010000185.1:0-3080 GCA_964384245.1 uncultured bacterium | reverse complement strand
TGTCTCCCGCTAACCAGGACCCGCCCGAGCAGGCCAAGAGGCGCCTGGGCCAGATGTTGGTCGAGGCCGGTCTCCTGACCGAAGCGCAGTTGGAGGACGCCCTGGCAGAACAGGCCAAGACCGGGCAGCGTCTGGGCCAGGTGCTGATCGGGCGGGGGCTGGTCACGAAGCACGCCATGGGCCTGGTGCTGGGCGCGCAGCGGGGCAATCCTTATGTCAACCTGGCCACCACCCCGATTGACGACGAGCTGCTGCGCAGCGTCCCGCTAACGGTGATCACCGAACTTAGGGCGGCACCCTTCGCGCGGGTCGGGCAGGATGTCCACGTGGCCATGCCCGATCCCACAGACGTCGTGGCCATTGACCGGCTCTCAGGCTTGCTGCGCGCCCGCGTGCGCCCGTTCTTCACCACGGAGCGGGACTTCGAGTGGCTGCTGTCCACTCGGTTCAACGTTACACAGAGCGTGGGCGACGATCTGGAGGCATCCGGGGCCGTGGGCAGTGCCGACTCCGAGTTCGCCACCGTGGTCGCCAGCGACTCCCCGCTCGATCCCCCGGTGGTGCGGCTCGTGGACTCGGTGATCCAGGGCGCGGTGCGCGACGGCGCGACCGACATCCACGTCGAGCCGCAGGCCAACGGTACCGCCGTGCGCTACCGCATAGACGGCATCCTATATGACAAGGCGCAGCTACCCCGCGGCGTGGGCGGTTCGGTCACCTCGCGCGTCAAGGCCCTGGCCGGCCTGGACATCGCAGAGCGGGTGCGGCCCCAAGACGGCCGCCTGCTGTACGAGTTCGGCGGCCGCGAGCACGACCTGCGCATCGCCTCGGTGGGCTCCACCTTCGGGGAACGCGTGACCGTCCGGGTGCTGGACAAGCACCGCGTGCTGCTGGGCCTGGAGCGGCTGGGCCTCCTCCCCGACCAGGAGGCAATCCTCGAAGGGCTGCTGGCCAAGCCCTACGGGATGATCCTCGCCACTGGGCCCACGGGCTCCGGTAAGACAACCACGCTGTATGCCTGTCTCAACCGGATCAACGAGCGCACGCGCAACATCATGACCGTCGAGGATCCGGTGGAGTACCACCTGGAGGGCATCACCCAGATCGCCGTGCGCACGCGGATGGCGGTCTCGTTCGCGGCAGGGCTGCGCGCCATCATACGCCACGATCCCGACGTGGTGATGGTGGGCGAGATCCGCGACGCCGAGACCGCACAGATCGCGGTCCAGGCCGCCCTTACCGGACACCTGGTGCTCAGCACCCTCCACACCAACGACGCCGCGGGCGCGATCGTCCGGCTCATTGACATGGGCGTGGAGCCGTACCTGATCACCTCTACCCTGCTGGCCTCGATCGGTCAGCGGTTGGTCCGCGCTCTCTGCCCTGCCTGCCGCCGCCCGCACGGGGCGACCCTGGATCAGGCCCGGGAGATGGGACTGCCAACCGATCCGCCGGCTACTCTGTGGAACCCGGAAGGCTGCCCTGAGTGCGGATACCTGGGGTACAGGGGGCGCGCCGGCGTGTTCGAGATCATGCGGGTAACGGACGGGATCCGGGACCTGATCCTGCAGCGGCGCCCGGCTACCACGATCCGCGACGCGGCGTGGCGCGAGGGAATGCGGGTGATGAACGAGGCCGGTGTGGCCAAGGCACTCGATGGCACGACCAGCGTGGACGAACTGCGCCGCGTTGTCTTCGCGGGGATTGACTGAGGTGGAGCGATCCATGCCGGCCTACGCGTACACGGGCAGGGACGGCACCGGCGTTCCGGTCCGGGGCGTAATAGCGGCCGAGGACGAAGCGGTGGCCAGCGCTCGGCTGCGCGAGCAGGGGCTGTTCGTCACCTCGCTGCGGCCGCGGGCCCGGTGGGCGGCCGCGGGCAGGCGCCGGCGCCAACCCGGCCTGGAAGCCGTGGCGGCCTTCACCTACCACCTGGCAGGGCTCGCTTCGTCTGGCATCCCGCTGCTCCGCGGCCTCGAGGTGGCGCGCGAGCAGGAGGAAGACGCGACGCTGCGCGATGTGATTGGCGACCTGCGCGACGCCATCGAGGCCGGACAGAGCCTCTCCGCCGCAATGGGCCGCTACCCCCGGGTCTTCTCCCCAGTGTACGTCGGGATCGTGCGTTCCGGCGAGGTCGGCGGCGTGCTCGACCAGGCCCTGCTGCGCCTGACCGACTACCTAGACCGCGAGGTGGCGCTGCGACAGAAGGTCAACTCGATGGCGGTCTACCCGGCGGTTGTGCTCTCCCTGGCCGCGGTGGTCATCACCGTGTTCGGAGTCTTCGTGATCCCCGCGTTCGAGAGGGTCTACCGGTCTGCCGGGGCACCCCTCCCTCTCCCCACCGCGGTCCTGATCGAGTTCAGCCGCCTGTTGCGGGGGTACTGGATCGTGGGCCTGGTCGCGGCCCCAGTCGCGGCCTGGATACTGGTGCAGACCGGCACGTGGGCGAAGCTCGGGGCCACCGGGGCGCGCCTGCTCTGCCGGATCCCGCGCGTGGGTACGCTGGTGCGGCTGGTGCAGGTCAACCGCTTCTTGCGGACCTTCGGCGCCATGTACACGAGCGGCGTGCCCGTGATGCAGGCGCTGGACATCACGGCCGGATCGGCCTCCGAGCCCGAAGTGGCGGCCGCGGCTGGCCACCTCAAGGAGAGGATCACCTCCGGGCAGCGCCTGAGCGAGGCGATGCGGGGGGTCGCCCTCTTCCCCCCGATGGTGCACCGGATGACCGCGATGGGCGAGGAGGCCGGCCGCCTGGAGGAGTTGCTGCGACGGGCCTCCGATCTGTTGGACCGCGAGATAGAGTTCTCGATCAAGCGGCTGGTCACGCTGGCCGAGCCGCTGCTGACGCTGGCACTGGGTGGCGTAGTTGCGGTAATCCTGTTGTCCCTGTACCTGCCGATCTTCGGGCTACCCAGGGCCATACTGCGGTAAGGCAAGACACATCACAGCAGGAGGTGAAAGGAAATGAAACAACGCAAATCGGGTGAAGGAGGCTTCACCTTCGTCGAGGTCCTGGCGGTGATCCTGATCCTCGGGGTCCTGATCGCCGTCGCGCTGCCCAACTACTTCGGCGCCGAGGC
>CAYLKW010000184.1:0-3154 GCA_964384245.1 uncultured bacterium | reverse complement strand
AGCGCACCCACCTGTTGCGCAAACGAGGTAATCGTCCCGGGCAGGATGCCCGTGTAGATGACCGCGGCCGCGGCGATAAACAGGGCGACGTTCAGCAGGGGGCTTGGGTGCAGGCGCAGATCACCGGGGGGGTCGGACGCGCCCGCGTTCCCCGTGCCTGCGCCGGCGGCGGAAGATGCGGGCTCTCCGGCGTACATCACGTACGCCACGCGCATGTAGTAGTAAGCCGAGATGACGCTGGTCAGGACGCCTATCACCGCCAGCGCCAGGCCGCCCGGGGTGCCTGACTCGATCGCGGCGGCGAAGATGCCTAACTTTGCGATGAAGCCGCCTGTAGGCGGAAGGCCTACAAGCGCGACCAGGAACAGCGCCCCGGCCGCGGCCAGCAGAGGCGCGCGGCCTGCCAATCCCGCGTAGTCCTCGATCCGGTCGGCCTCTCCCCCACTGCGCTCCAGCGCGACGGCCACCGCAAAGGCGCCCGTGCCCATCGCCGCGTAGATCGCCAGGTAGGTCATCACCGCCGACGCCGCGGGCGGCGTCGCGGTCGCCACGCCGACCAGCAGGTAGCCGGCATGGGCGATGCTCGAGTACGCCAGCATGCGCTTGTAGCTGGACTGCGCCAGCGCGGCCAGGTTTCCGACGATCATGGTCAAGGCGGCCAGCACCCCGAGGGTCAGCGTCCACTGAGAGGCCAGCGCGCCCAACGCCAGCGGAAACACGCGCAGCAGCGCCACGAACGCGCCGATCTTGGCGATGACCGACATGAACGCAACGGCGGGAAGCGGCGCGCCCTCATAGACGTCGGGCGCCCAGGCGTGGAACGGCACCAGCGCGGCCTTGAAGCCCAGGCCGATGGTCAGCAGCCCCACGCCGGCCGCGGCAGAGATGTCGGCGGGCCGCGCCGCCAGCGCGGCCCCGAGGTCCGGGAGACGGGTCGTGCCAGCCGCGCCGTAGAGCAGCGCTATCCCGTACAGGAAGAAGGCGCTGGCAAACGCGCCGAGCAGGAAGTACTTCATGCCGGCTTCCTGGCTCCGGGCCTCCCCGCGCGCCCATGCCGCCAGCACGTAGAGCGGTATGGACAGCGTCTCCAGCGCCAGGAACAGCACGAGCAGGTCGCGGCTGGCCGCCATCAGCATCGCGCCGGCGCCCGCGGTCAGCACGAGCACGTAGTACTCCCCGCGATCCAGGTTACAGCGCCGCAGGTACTCGGGGGCGACCAGCAAACCCAGCCCGGTCGCGGCCAGCGCGATCATCTGACCGACGCGTGTCAGGGCGTCGCGCACGTACATGCCGGCAAATGAAACCCCCTCGGCTGTCCCCGAGGCAACCCAGGCGGCCCAGATCACGCCTGCTGCGCCCACCGCAACCAGGAGCCCGCGGCGCTCGCTCGCCAGCCACAGATCCGCCATCAGCACCAGGAGCGCCGCGCCCAGCACGATGATCTCGGGCAGGATGAGGGTCAGGTCCACAATCGGGGGAGCAATCATCGCTGCACCCGCACAACCGACCGGTTGAGCCGCTCAAGCGCCGCCTGCACCGCTGCCTCCGACCGGTCCAGCAGCGGCCGGGGATAGACGCCGATGGCGAAGATGAGGGCTACCAGCGGCACGAACACGAGCACCTCCCGCCGGGTGAGTTCCGCGAGTCGCTCGGGATGCTTCGCCGCCAGCGGCCCGTGCATGACCTGCTGGTAAGCCCACAGGAGGTAGACCGCGGACAGGATCACCCCGCCGACCGCCAGCGCGCCCCACCAGATCGAGGTGCGGAAGGCACCGAGCAGTATCAGGAACTCGCCCACGAAGCCGTTGGTCCCTGGCAGCGCCGCCGAGGAGAGCAGCACGATGGTGAAGATCGCGGCAAACCTGGGCATGCGCGCGGCCACGCCGCCGTAGTCGGCGATCTCGCGCGAATGGGTGCGCTCGTAGAGCACGCCGACGATGAGGAACAGCGCCCCGGTGCTGACGCCGTGGTTGACCATCTGGATGAGCGCGCCCTGGAATCCCTGCTCGTTCATCGCCGCGATGCCCAGCATCACGAACCCAAGATGGCTGACGCTGCTGAACGCGATCAGCCGTTTCAGGTCGGTCTGCGCCCACGAGACCGCGGCGCCGTAGAGGATCCCGACGATCGCCAGGCCGGCCAGCAGCGGCGCCGACGCCACCAGGGCATCAGGGAACAGCGTCGGCCCGAACCGCACGAACCCGTAGGTTCCCATCTTCAATAAAATCGCCGCCAGGATCACGCTGCCCGCGGTTGGGGCCTCGGTGTGCGCGTCCGGAAGCCAGGTGTGCAGGGGCCAGACCGGCACCTTCACCGCGAAGGCCAGGGCGAAGGCGGCGAAGAGCAATCCCTGCGTGCGGGCGGGCAGCGTCATCGTGGCCAGGCGCTCGATGTCAAAGGTGCGCTCTCCCAGCAGCACGGCACCCAGCATGTGGGTCGCGATTATCGCGACGAGCATCAGCACGCTGGCCGACATCGTGTACAGGAAGAACTTGATCGCGGCGTAGCGGCGGGCTGGCCCGCCCCAGAGCGCTATGAGGAACGCCATCGGGATGAGCACTGCCTCCCAGAAGACGTAGAAGAGGATGAGGTCGAGACTCAGGAACGTGCCGAGCACCGCGGTCTCCAGGCCCAGGATCGCCATCGTGAACGCCTTGACCCGGTCGGTAATCGCTGCCCACGAACTGAGCAACGCGATCGGGAAGATGACCGCGGTCAGTCCGACAAGCAGCAGCGATATCCCGTCCACGCCCACGCGGTAGCTGATCCCGAACGCCGGCACCCACGTCGCCTGCTCCACCATCTGCATCGCGCCGGAGGACGCGTCAAACGCCTGGAACACCCTGGCCGCGGCGACCAGCACCAGGAGGCTGACGCCCAACCCTGCCCAGCGCACGGCGCCTTCCCTCTCGCGCGGCAGCAACGCTATGCCCAGCGCGCCGGCCAGCGGAAGGAAGATTAGCGTCGTCAGCATCGCGGCCTCATCCTGCTACCTCAGGATCCAGTACCCGACGATCAACACCGCGCCGATCAGCACGCTGAGCGCGTACTGCCGGGCGTAACCGGTCTGCAGCCGCCTGGAGGCAGCGCCCAGCGCCGCGAACAGACGACCCACCCCGTTCACCGTCGCGTCAATCACGCCCAGGTCCACGGG
>CAYLKW010000183.1:0-3166 GCA_964384245.1 uncultured bacterium | reverse complement strand
TGCGCCGGATCGGCGAGTACGGACAGGTGGATCGGAGCTATCTCTTCCTGCTCTCTGAGGACGGCTCCACCATGAACAACACACACGAGTGGGCTGCCGAGGGCATCAGCCCTGAGATCGAGGGTCTCCAGGGCCTCCCGACAGCGGCCTTTCCCTGGTGGATGGCGCGGATGCGCCGGGGCGAGATTATCCAGGCCACGCGCATCGCCGACCTTCCCTCGGAGGCGCGCGCCGAGCGCAAGATCCTGGAACCGCAGGGGACCCGCTCGGTGCTCGGTGTACCCTTGATGGTCGGAGGAGACCTGGCAGGGTTCCTGGGGTTCGACGCGGTACGGGCGGAGAAGGCGTGGACCGACGAGGACATCCGGCTGCTGGCCATCGCAGCGGAGATCATCGCCGCCGCGCTGGAGCGAAGGCGCTCCGACGAGGCCCAGCGCCGCCAGATCCGCGAGACGCTGCTCCTCAACCGCGTCATCGCCGCGGCCTCCTCGGCGCTGGACCCCCGTGCGTTGCTGCGCGAAGTGTGCCGGGAACTCACCCTGGCCTTCGATGTGCCGGCGGCGGCCGCCGCGCTCCTGTCCGAGGATCGCACGCGGCTCGACGTGATCGCCGAGGAAACGACCACCCCCCAGCTCTCTGTCCGCGGGCTCAGTGTTCCATTGGATGCGGCAGGGGTCGAGAGGCTGTTTGGAGCCGTTCTCACCGGGCCAGTGGTCATCCGCGACGTGATGGTCAACCCCAGCGTGGCCCCCGTTGCCGAGGCGCTTAGGGGCCGCCCCATCTCCACCCTCGTCGTGGTGCCCCTGGTGATCCACGACCAGCCAGTCGGGGTTGTCTCGTTGATGACCGGTCAGCCCCGCGAGTTCTCGGAATACGAACTGTCGCTGGCCCATCACGCCGCGGCCGCGGCCGGCCAGGCGCTGGCCAACGCGCGGCTTCACGAAGCGACGCGCCGGCGCGCCGAGGAGTTGGCGGCCCTGGCTGATGTCTCGGCGGCGATGCGCACCGCCAGGAGCCGCGCGGAGTTGCTGCCTGTCCTGCTCGGCCGGGTGCTCGACCTGCTGCGCGCCGAGGGCGCCTCGCTGGCGCTGCGGGACCCCGCTACCGGCGATGCGGTGCACGAGCATGCGGTGGGGGCCTGGGCTGCCTGGACCGGGCTGCGTCTGCCCCAGGGCACCGGGATCAGCGGGCACGTGATTGCGTCGGGGGAGCCCTATGCGAGCGCCGATGTGAGCACCGACCCGCATCTTGCGAGACTCGACCGTTTCGCGGAGGTCCACTCGGTGGTCTGCGTCCCGCTGATCACCGAGACTCAGACCGTCGGCGCCCTGTGGGCCGGCCGCCATACCCCGTTCGTGTACGACGAGGTTCGACTGCTGGGCGCCATAGGCAACATGGCGGCCACGGCGATCCACCGGACGACCCTGCGCGAGCAGACCGAACGGCAACTCCAGCGCCTGACCGCAACGCGGGCCATTGACCGGGCCATCACCTCCAGCCTGGATCTCCGCATGATCCTGAGGTTTCTGGCCGAGGAGGTGGTCGCTGCGTTGCGAGTGGACGGCGCGGCCGTGTTCCTGTTTCGCCCGGCGACGATGGCGCTGGAGTGCGCGGCCAGCCGCGGGGTGCCCTTCCTGGAGGGCCGGAAGGACCCACTCCCGGTGGCGGCCGGGCCCGCAGTACAGGCGGTGGTCGAGCGGCGGATGGTTTCCATCAGCGACATCAATCAAACCCCTGCCCGCCTGGCCAGCGCCATGACGCAGGCGGGATTCGTCGCCTACCTGGTGGTGCCGCTGATAGCCAAGGGACAGGTCAAGGGCGTGCTGGAGATCTTTGACCGTACCCCGTTGTCACCAATGCCGGACTGGCTCGAGTTCCTCGACGGCCTGGCCGCCCAGGCGGCCATCGCCATCGACAACGCCGAGATGTTCGAGGTGCTGCAGCGTTCCCATCTCGAGTTGGCCTTCGCGTACGATGCGACCCTTGAAGGATGGGGCCGGGCGCTGGACCTGCGGGATCGAGAGACAGAAGGGCACACCCGGCGCGTGACGGAACTGACGCTGCGCCTGGCAGGTGACATGGGAATCCAGGAGGCCGAGTTGGTAAACGTCCGTCGGGGGGCGCTCCTGCACGACATCGGCAAGATGGGCGTGCCCGACGCTATCTTGTTGAAGCCCGGCCCGCTGACCGACGACGAATGGGAGATAATGCGCCGGCACCCTACGCTTGCCCGCGAGATGCTCGCGCCCATCCCGTTCCTGAGGCCGGCGCTGGACATCCCCTACTGCCACCACGAGCGGTGGGACGGCACAGGGTATCCTCAGGGACTCGCGGGAGACCGCATCCCTCTTGTGGCCCGGATCTTCGCCGTCGTGGACGTCTGGGACGCACTGCGGTCGGACCGTCCATACCGCCAGGCTTGGTCCGAGTATGCGGCGCTGGCATACTTACTAGAGCAGACAGGGAAGCACTTCGATCCCGAGGTAGCCCGCCGTTTCCTGGCCCTGCCGGAGGAGGTCCGTCGGGGCTAGGCGGAGCGCGGGAGCAGCAACACGTCTTCCGGTGAGAACCGGACCGCGATCGGCCCGCCCTCTGCGAAGCGCAACTGCACGCGGGGGTTTGCGGCCTGGGCGCGGATCAGCGCCCCGCCTCGGAGTTCGATCTCGCAGGTCATGACCCAGCCCAGATAGTTCCGCAGCCTCAGTGTGCCATGTAGGACGGTGCCGCCATCGGCCGCGCCGTCGGCGGGCACCAGATCCAGCACCTCGGGCCGCAGGCACACCGTGACGCGCTCACCGGCCGCAAACCCCGCGTTGCGGGACGCCGAGGCGTGGAGCACCTCCCCGCCCTCGAGTACCACGGCGATCCCTTCATCGGAGACGGTGCGGACCGCGCCGGGCAGGAAGTTGGCTCCGCCCAGGAAGTCCGCCACAAACGGGTCGGCCGGCCGCTCGTAGACATCCTGGGGCGAGCCGATCTGCATCAGGTGCCCGCGGTGCATGACCGCGACGCGCGTGGAGAGCATCAGCGCCTCTTCCTGGTCATGGGTCACATAGATGGTGGTGATGCCCAACTGCCGCTGCAGCTTGACCAGCTCGTTGCGCATCTGCACACGCAGCTTGGCGTCCAGGTTGGACAGGGGTTCGTCCAGCAGCAGTAGCGCCGG
>CAYLKW010000182.1:0-3197 GCA_964384245.1 uncultured bacterium | reverse complement strand
TACCAAACGCCCGATCCGCCCCGAGCGGCTGCGCCAAGTCCCCAGCGGCTTTAGCTGGGTGGACCACCGCCTCATCCGTCACCGTCGCCTGGAAGGCTGCTCCCACCCGGCCTGGGCGTTGTATCTGTTCCTGGTCACCGTCGGCGACGCCCAGGGCTTGAGCTACTACTCCGACGCCGCCCTCGCCCGCCACCTCCACCTGGACCCCGTCGCCCTGGCCGACGCCCGCCACCAGCTCCAGGCCGCTGATTTGATCGCCTACGCCAAGCCCCTCTACCAGGTCCTCGCCCTCCAAGACCCGACCGGGGCCGTGGCCAGCCCCGAGGCCCCCCGCCTGGGCCAGGCGGCGGCGGTGGGTGACATCCTGCGCCGGGTGCTGGCCGCAGACCGCCTATGATCGACTACCACACCTTCCACGAAATCCACCGCCTCCGGGACCAGGAGCACCTCTCCCTGGCCCAGATCGCCGCCCGTCTCCAGGTGGCCTATCGGACGGTCCGGAAGTGGGCCCGGCGCACGACCTTTGCCAAGGCCAGGATCCCCAAGCGCCCCAGCCAGCTCGACCCGTTCAAAGGCACCATCGCGGCGCTGCTCCAGCGCCATCCCTACACCGCTCAGCAGCTCCTCCAGCAACTCCGCACCCAGGGCTACGGCGGCGGCTACTCCATCCTCAAGGAGTTCGTCCGGCAGGTCCGTCCCGTGCGGCATCCGGCCTTCTTGCGGCTGGAGTTTGGTCCCGGCGAGTGTGCCCAGGTTGACTGGGGCAGCTTCGGCTCGATCCCCGTGGGCTCGACCCAGCGGCGCCTGAGCTTCTTTGTCATGGTCCTCTGCCACAGCCGCCTGCTCTACGTCGAGTTCACCCTCTCCGAGGGCATGGAGCAGTTCCTCTCCTGCCACCGCCATGCGCTGGAGTTCTTCGGCGCCGTTCCCGCCCGGGTCATGATCGACAACCTCAAAGTGGGGGTCCTCCACCATCCCCTGGGACAGAGCGCCCAGTTCCATCCCCGCTACCTGGACTTCGCCGCCCACTACGGCTTCCAACCCGTGGCCTGTACGGTCAAACGCGCGAACGAGAAGGGGCGCGTGGAATCGGGCGTCGGCTACGTGAAGAAGAACTTCCTCCACGGCCTGGACCTCCCGGGCTGGGCGGCCCTCCACCCCGCGGCGCGACAATGGCTCGACACCGTCGCCAACGTCCGCGTCCACGGCGAAACCCGTCGCCAACCGCGGGAACACTTCGCCGAGGAAAAGCCCCACCTAAAACCCCTGCCCGCCCTTCCCTACGACTGTGCCCTCATCCGCCCCTCCAGCGCCAATCGCTGTTGCCGCGTCGTCTTGGACACCAACCGTTACACCGTGCCCCCGCTCTACGCCTCCCAGAAGCTGAGCCTGAAGATCTACCCCGATCAACTGCTCGTCTATCACCACGAGAAGCTCATCGCCTCCCACCTCCGCAGCTATGATCGCCACCAGGACATCCGCAACCCCGACCACCTCCACGACCTCCTGACCCAGCGCCAGAAGGCCCGTCATCAAACCCTGCTCCTGGCCTTTCTCCGCCTCGATCCCCAGGCCGAACTCTACGCTCGCAAGCTCCAGGACAAGCGCCTCAACGCCCCCCACCACATCCAGAAGATCGTCGCCCTGAGTGAAATCTACGGGCCCGACAAGGTGGCCCGGGCCCTCCAGGACGCCCTCACCTTCGAGGCTTTCGGCTGCGAGTACATCGCCAACATCCTCGAACAACGCGAGCGCTTCCCCGCCACCCCCGCCGCCCTCCATCTGACCCACCGTCAGGACTTGCTCGACCTGGACCTGCCCCCGGCCGACCTCACCCCCTACGACCCTCAACCCGATCCCACCCACCCATGACTCCCGTCCTGCATCAGCACCTGGACGCCCTCCAACTGCCCGCCATCAAGGCCCAGTACGCCGCCCTCGCCCAGGAGGCCGCCCAGGCTTCCTGGACCCACGTCGATTACCTCAGCCGTCTGGTTGAAGGCGAGTTCCTCCAACGTCAACAGCGCACCATCCAGCGCCGGGTCCGCGCCGCCCGCTTTCCCGTCCTCAAGACCCTCGAACAGTTCCGCCGGGACTGGCCCAAGAAAATCAATCGCCTCCAGGTCCAGAATCTCTTCCGCCTCGACTTCCTCAAAGACCACGTCAACCCGATCTTCGTCGGCAACGTCGGCGTCGGCAAAACCCACCTGGCCTCCGCCTTGGGCTATGCCGCCTGCCTCGAAGGCCACGCCGTGCTCTTCGCCAACGCCATCAGCGTGATCAACGATCTGTCCGCCGCCCAGAAGCGCGGCGACCTCAAACGCGAACTCAAGAAATACCTCTCTCCCCGGCTCCTGATCCTCGACGAGATCGGGTATCTGCCCATCGACCAACACGGCGCCAACCTCCTCTTTCAGGTCATCAGCCAGCGCTACGAACGCGGCTCCACCCTCCTCACCACCAACAAGCCCTTCAAGCACTGGCCTTCCATCTTCAACAACGACAGCACCATCACCTCCGCCGTCCTCGACCGCCTGCTGCATCACGCCGAGACGGTCGTCATCGAGGGACCCAGCTATCGCATGAGGGACAAGCCCGAGAACTGACCCGCTCGCCCCGCTGTCCCCCCGGCTTCAGGCATCCCCTCCGCCTCCTTCCGCCCCCTTCGTCTCGTCGCACCCCTCCGGGGCGCCAAGCGCGCCCTCGCCGCCCCTGCCGCGGCACCCCCTCTTCACCCCGCCCACTTCCGCCTGCTCCCACCCACCAGCGCTATGCACTTCTCAACCGCCATCCCAGTGAACGTTGCCGCCGCCGGCCACACGAGTTCCTCGGCACTCACTTTCTCGGAGCGGGACCCGAAGAGGCAGCGCTTGAAAAGCGCCACCTGATGTTCCAGGTCCCGGCGGATCGCCTCGAGTTCTCGGATCTGCGCGGCCAAAGCCTCGGCCTGCGCGGTGAGAGCCTCGGCCTGCGTGGCCAGACCCTCGGCTCGGGCGGTGGCTTCGGCCAGGGCCTGGCGCAGCCGTTGATTATCGGCTGCCAGAACTTTCGGGGACGGCGCGGGCTTCATGCGCAGAGACGTTCCCGAAAGTGAGGGCTCAGCGGATAGACGTAGACGTGCGCGGGACACATTTCTTCGGCTAGGCGGCCAGCGCCAGCCATCGACTCGATGACTTCTGGCAGGAGCGGCTCAACGC
>CAYLKW010000181.1:0-3210 GCA_964384245.1 uncultured bacterium | reverse complement strand
GGTGAACCAGGGCTACTTCAAGCGCAAGGGCATCACGCCGGGCGCGCGTCTGGAGTTGATCCGAAGCAAGTAGCCCTCCGGCCTTAGGACTTCCGAGACGAAGCCAGCGTTCCACTCGTGAGGGGTCTGGATCTCAACGTTGATCTCGCGTCCCAGGCGACCTTCGACGTCGTTAGGCGCCTTGACCTGGGAGCCCGTGGAAGTCCAGCCGCGGGTCAGCGGTCACGCCGACCTAGAGGAACCTGCCCCTACCTCGCGCCCAACCAGCGCCGCCACCCCAAACAGCGCCAGCGCCACCAGCACGATCGCCCCGCCCGCGGCCACGTCCAGGTAGAACGCCGCCACCAACCCCAGCACTACCGCGGCGACCGCGAAGGTCATCGCCGCCGCCAGCGTCCCACGGAACGACGACGCCACCTGCATCGCGGCAAGCGTCGGCAGCACCAGCAGCGCGCCCACCAACAGTATGCCCACGATCCGCATCGCCAAAACGACCACCAGCGCGGTGAGTACCGTGAACAACAAGTTAAGCGCGCGCACCGGCAACCCGCTCGTGCGCGCCGTCTCCTCATCGAAGGTGATGGCAAACAGTTCCTTGTAGAGTCCCAGCACGGTTGCGGCGGTCAGCCCGCCGAGCGCGGCGATCACCCACACGTCCAGTAGCGTCACCGTCGTAATGCTGCCGAACAGATAGCCGAAGAGGTCCACGGTGAAGCCGCGCGCCAACCCTATCAGCACGATCGCCACCGCGAGCCCTCCCGAGAGGAACACCGCGAGCGCCGCCTCGCCGAACAGCCGTCCCCTCGCGCGCAGGGCCTCGACCCCCACGCCGCCGGCGATGGCGACCACGAGCGCCGACAGGATCGGGTGTACCCCGATAAACAGCCCTATCGCGATGCCGGCCAGCGCCACGTGCGAGAGCGTGTCGGCGATCAGCGAGAGGCGCCGCAGCACCAGGAAGACGCCGATCAGGGGACAGACCATCGCCACGATCACGCCTGCGATCAGGGCGCGCTGCATGAACGCGTGCTGCAGGATCTCCGGCATCAGTGCACGTGCGACACGACGCGCACGCCCGTGTGGTAGACCGCGCGCAGCGCGTCGCTCTCCAGAAACGCGTGCGGCTCGCCGTGGTAGACGAGCGTGCGGTTCATGCAGGCCAGCGTGGTGACCTCCGAGGCGATCACGCCGACGTCATGGGAGATCATCACCAGCGTCACGTTGAGGTCGCGGTGCAGGTGGCGGAGCAGGTCGTAGAACCGCTCCTGCGCCCCGGTGTCCACGCCAACGAGAGGCTCATCGAGCACCAGCAGCTCAGGCTCGCTGACCAGCGCCCGGGCGATGAAGGCGCGCTGCTGCTGGCCGCTGGAGAGATGACCGATCATCCGCTCGCTCAACTCCGCGACGCCGACCGTCTCCAGCGCGCGCTCCACCGCGCGCCGATCCTCCTTGCCCGGGACCCGCAGTAGACCGGTCCGCCCGGCTCGGCCGCTGGCCACGACCTCCCTAACCGTCGCCGGGAACCGAGGATCGAAGGCCGTAACGCGCTGGGGCACGTAACCGATGCGTTGCCATTCGGTGAACCGCGTCAGAGCGTTACCAAACAGGAGCACCTCGCCGCACGAGGGACGCAGCAATCCGACCAGGATCTTCAACAACGTGGTCTTCCCAGAACCATTGGGACCGATGATGCCGAGAAAGTCCCCTGCGTAAACGGTCAGCGAGATGTCCTCGATCACGCGCTCGTGATCGTACGCGTAGCAGACGCCGCGCACCTCGACGACCGGGGTGCGGTCCATCAGCGGCACCCGAGCCCCTCGCGCAAAACGCGCAGGTTCTCGTCCATGATCTTCACGTAGTCGCCGCCGGCTGCGATCTCCTCGGGGGTCAGTCCCTCGACCGGGTGCAGCATCATGGTGCGCGCCCCGATTTCGCGCGCCAGGGTCTCTGCGGCGCGCGGCGAGGCCTGCCGTTCGACGAAGACCACGCGCACCCCTCTCTCCCGCAGCGTCCTGGCCAGGCGGGCGAGCGCGGCGGGCGTGGGTTCGGCCTCGGGCGCCAGCCCGGCCAGCCCAATCTGCTCGAGACCGTAACGCCGCGTCAAGTACGCAAACGCGGTGTGCGTGGTCACCACCAGCCGCCGCTCGCACCGCGCCAGACCCTGGCTGAAGCGGGCGTGCAGTCCGGCAAGCTCCTGGCGGGCAACGGCAGCCGCCTGACGGTAGACTTGCGCGCCCGCGGGATCGGTCGCTTCAAACGCGGTCAGGATCGTCTCCAGCATCTGCGCCGCCAGCAGGGGATCCAGCCAGGCGTGGGGATCGGGCAGCCCGATGGCAGCGGGGTGACCATGGGCATCCGCTTCGCCCGACGCCCTGATCAGGGGCAGGCCGGCAGTGGCCCGGACGACGCCGACTTCAGGCGGCAGAGATGGGAGCAGCCGCTCGACCCACGGCTCGAACCCCGCGCCGTTGTAGATGAGCAGCCGCGCCCGGCCGATCGCCGCCACGTCCTGCGGGCCGGGCTCGAAGTCGTGGGCCTCGGCGCCCGCGGGCACCAGCGTCCGCACGACGATGCGGTCGCCGCCGATCCTGCGCGCGAACTCCGCCAGGGGGTAGATCGTGGCCACGACCACCGGACGCTCCGGGGACACGCGGGCGGTGCGGGATCGCACGGCCACGAGGGCCAGCAACGGGATTGAAACAACAAGGAGCACGATGGCGATGCGCCGGTTCATTGAAAGCGCCTCATCGGCACTCCACGCAGTAGCCGAGAAACTCCAGCCGGTGCCCGGTAACCCGAAATCCAGGCGCAGCGCCCCTCGGGGCGCGCGGGGCCGGGCAGCGCCCTAGCGGCTGCCACCGCCCGCACTCCAGGCAGACCAGGTGGTCGTGGTGCTCGGCCGCCAGGCCGTAGCGGATCGCTCCACCACCGATGGACACTGACTCCATGAGGCCTGCGCGCGCGAACGCTTCAAGCGCCCGGTAGACCGTGGCGAGCCCGATCGCGCGTCCCCCTCGCCCCACGCGGCGGTGGATCTCCCCTGCGGTCAGATGGCACCCCGCCGTCTGGATCGCGTGGAGGATGCGCTGGCGCTGCTGGGTATTGCGCGTCCGCTTCAGGTCCGCCACCGTTCACCGCCGGATGGTAAGTGAGAATCATTCTCACTTCGCGCACCGATTGTACGGCCTGGGGGGCGAACCGTCAACGGAG
>CAYLKW010000180.1:1938-3226 GCA_964384245.1 uncultured bacterium | reverse complement strand
TTCCGAGCCGGCAAGCCACCGCCGCCCCGTACCCGTAGGCCGCGGCCAGCAGGAAGAGCGTCGCGGCGGCGGCGCCGGCCACCCCGGACGCCACCACAAGGTACGCCGCCGGCGCGCCTCCCAGCACCAGCAGGGCCGAAAGCGCGATGCGGCGACCATAGCGCCGCTCCAGGTACGCCAACAGGGCGCCCGGCACCCCGACAACGAGAGCGGTCGCCAGCAACGTCAGTCCCAGGAACTCGGGGACCGAGCGGACCTTCAGGACGGCCGAGGCGTAGTGCCAGACCAGCAGTACCGCCCAGGGCACGGTGAGCCAGGCCAGGGCTGTCACAATCCGGTTCGAAGCCCCGTTCGCCGCATGCTCCTTTGGGCGGCCGGGCATCTCGCCCCGCGCCTACGTCCGACGAAATCCCAGGAGGCGCCTGGCCACGCTATCCAGCCAGCCATGGCGGCCCCTGGGATCCGGCGGTCGAAGACTCGTCGCACCGCGTTCATGGGGATGCGCGCTCAGAAGCCCCTGCGCCTCTGCTTCGAGGAGGTCCAGATCGTCCAGACGAGGGGGCCTGGGCTCCCAGGTCCGCCCGCAGCTACGGCACCCCCAGCCAGGGCCGGCCTCGCCCGCCGGAAGCTCCTCCACCCCACCGCTGCCGCAGTAGGTGCATACCCTGGCAACAGACCGGTAGCCGATGCCCCCCACCTTCCGGAACGCCATCATGAAGTTCGATCGGAGCGCCAGGTCGGCCCTGCCCGACCGGCGCAGTGCCGCCACCAGGGCCAGCGTGAACTGGCGCAGTCCTTCCCGTCCCTCAAAGAACGTGAAGCCCGCCGGCCAGTCGGCAAAGGCCATCAGCTTCAGGCCGGTGTTCGCGTATACCTTCCGCAGGACCCCGGGCAGTGTGAACCTCTGGAGGTGGCCGCCGCCTGCGAACAGCGCCCGGTAGAGCTCGTCCTCGAAGCTCTTCGCATTGGGTACCGAGAGGCAGACGGTTCCTCCCGGCACCAGCACCCGTTCTACCTCGACGACGGCCCGGGCGAAGTCCTGCGTGTGCTCGAGCACGAAGTTCGCGATCACGAGATCGAAGGTCTCGTCAGGAAACGGCAGCGCCTCGGCGGAGCCCTGCCGGAACTGCACATGTGGCGGCCACGCTGCGGCGCCAGCCGGCTCGGTCAGGTCCAGGGCCACGATCTGGAGGTGCGGGAAGCCCGCATACCGGAAGCTGCCGCCCCCGCATCCCAGGTCCAGCACGCGCGCGCCCGGCCCGAGCGCCTTCAGGTGCTCGTGCATGAA
>CAYLKW010000180.1:0-1838 GCA_964384245.1 uncultured bacterium | reverse complement strand
CGCGCGGCCGCGGGAAGATCAGCCGAACGCTGCGGCCTGACTTCTATGTCCCAGCCGAGTAGATCGAAGACCTTCCGCGCGAACTGGTACCAACTGCACGACCCGGTGTTGGAGGCGTGAAAGATCCCGGTATGCCTGCCGAGGACGAGCCCGCGCAGTGCCGCGGCGGCATCGGCCGCGTAGGTCGGGGACATCACGACATCCTCCACCACGCGGATGGCCTCCCCGGCCTTAGCCTTGCGGATCATCGTCTCCACGAAGTTCCCGCCCTTGCCGCTGGCTCCTGCGACGCCGAACAGGCTGGATACCCGCACGATCAGGTGCCGCTGACAGGATGCCGCGGTCAAGTGCTCGCCGGCGACTTTAGAGGCGCCGTAGACGTTGACCGGCCGCGGCAGGTCGGACTCGACGTACGGCCGTCCGAGGTCGCCGCCGAAAACGTAGTCGGTGCTGATGTAGACGGCCAATGCCCCCAGCCTGGCGCAGGCCAGGGCGACGTTGCGCGCGCCCAGCGCGTTGACGCCGAACGCCTCCTCGGGGCGGACCTCGCACTCGTCCACGCGGTGGAACGCCGCGCAGTTGATCACAACGTCGGGCGCGATGGCCGCCAGCCGATCGAGGACGCCCGGCCCGTCCGTCACCTCGACGTCAGCATGGCTCAACCCGATCGGCGCCCAATCCTCCATCGCGCGGACGAGGTCTGACCCCAGTTGCCCAGCAGTGCCGATGATGGCAACGCGGGGACTAGAGGATGCGACCACGCTGGACCACACCGGCCAACCGGTCCTGCCACTCGAGGAGGGCTTTGTACCACGCGACCGTGAGCGTGCGGGGGCCGTCGGTCACGCGTCCCTCCTGGAGCGCGGCCATTACCTCCTGCGCGCCCTGCTCAGGGGTCCACGCCGGCAGGAAACCCATCGCCTCTCGGGCCTTACCGAAGCTGACCCGGTATGACCGGTGGTCGAACAGCCCGTACCACTCGGTGGCACCGTCCCGGCCAACCGCGCGAGCCACGGTCTCGGCCAGCGGAAGGATCTGGACGTTCTGGTCGTCCGAGCCGATGTTGAAGATCTGGCTGCTGACACGCTCGACGGGTGCCTCCATGGCCAGAAGGAAGGCCCGCGCGGTGTCGCGCACGTGCACAAACGGCCGCCACTGCGTGCCGTCGCGCAGGACCGGGATCTTGCCGTTCTTGTGCAGTCCCAGCACCATGCCGTTGATCGCCAGGTCGAACCGCATCCGCGGGGACAGGCCGTAGACGGTGGCCTGGCGCAGGACCGTAACGGCGAACCCGTCGCCGGCGAGCGGCAGCGTATCCTGCTCGGCCAGCAGGTTGGCCTGCGCGTAGGTGGTCAGTGGATTGGGCGGCGACGCCTCGTCGAGCACCACTCCCTCGTGGAAACCGTAGATGCTGCACGACGACGCCAGGATGTACCGGGCCGCGCCCCACTCGCGCGCGAGACGGGCGATCCGCACCCGACCTTGATGGTTGATCTCCAGGGTCCGCTCGGGGTCGAGCTCGCCGGAGGGATCGTTGGAGAGCGCCGCCAGATCCATGACGATCTCGATCCCGTCGAGCACCTCGGGCGCGCACCAGCGGATGTCGTCCTGCACAATGCGCAGCCGGGAATTCCCTGCCACGCCGTCGAGGGCCTCGCGTCCGAAGAAGAACCGGTCGAGGACGGTTACTGCGTGGCCGGCTTCCAGCAGGGTATCAACGAGGATCGACCCGATGTATCCCCCGCCGCCGGTAACCAGCACGTTGGCCATGGGGCTGCCTACTTGTGGACCGGCCGCAGCCAGTCGTAGGGCTGGCCGCTGCGGGGGTCCACGATCGT
>CAYLKW010000179.1:0-3256 GCA_964384245.1 uncultured bacterium | reverse complement strand
TGCGACTTCCGCTTCGGGGCGGACGGCCTTGTCGAGAGTGTCTACAGCCCAGCGCGATTCCGCGACGTGAATGGCACCCCTGTTCCTACGCCCTGGGAGGGACGGTTGACACGCCATGTGGAACTGGCCGGCGTGCGCGTTCCAGCGGCGGGCGAAGTCGCGTGGATTCTGCCCGAGGGGCGTATGCCGTATTGGCGGGGCGAACTTATCGATCTGGTCTACGTGTTCGAACAGGAGGGATCCCCATGAGCAGATCGGCAAAGACGGTGCTTGCGTTCGGCGTCTACGTCATCGCCCTTGGCATTGTCCTTGTTCTCAGCCCGAACACCCTGCTTGCGATCTTTGGGGTTCCCCCTACCACCGAGGTGTGGATCCGGGTTCTCGGAGTCATCGTGGGTGTGCTCGGCTGGTACTACGTTCAGGCCGCACGACATGAGCTGACGCCGTTCTTCCGTGCCACGATCTGGGGCCGGGCCATCGTGTTCTTGATGTTTGGGGCCTTCGTCATACTGGGCCTGGCCCCACCGGCGCTGCTTCTCTTCGGCGTGGTCGACCTGCTCGGCGCCCTGTGGACCGCCGCGGCGCTGAAGGTTCCGCAGGGAGGAATGAGTCGTTCTTGATTGCGGTAGCCGCAACCGGCAGCTTATGCGCGATCCGTTGGGCTGCAGCGTCTCGCCAGTCTGCTTGATCAGTCGCGACGAGAAGGGAAGGTACAGATCCGCCGCCGGGACGGGCAGATGTTCGTTCTGCAGCCGGTCGCCACACTGGGCTCTCCTCTGGATGTCCCGGCAGTGAAGGCCAATCTTCGGTCCGGCGAGCTCGGAGATCTGATCCGGGAGGGCCGCGAGAGCGCGAACCGCTTCTGGGACGACACGCGCCCTGGCAGACGCAGGCAGCCGGCGCGGCCTAAGCGTCGCCGACGGGCACCGACCTGAGCCAACACCCCACCGTGATCCGTGGCACAATGATCCGTGGTACAATTTGACCGATGTCCGCCGACTCTCGCCAGGGAAGAATCGAGACCCGTGTGATACGGGCGAGTCAGCGCGAGCGCTCAGCCGCCTCCGCGATTGGCGACTCTCCGGAGGCACGAATCGAGGCGGTATGGACCTTGACGAAGCTTTGCCTCGCCTGGGATGGGTCCGATGAACCCCGACTTCAGAGATCTCATAGCAGAGTTCAACGCAAAGGGCGTTGAGTACATCGTCGTTGGGGCTCACGCGCTCGCGGCGCACGGTCACGTGCGCGCCACCAAGGATCTCGATGTCTGGATTCGACCCGATCCCAAGAATGCCGAGCGTGTTCTTGCCGGGTTAGTAGCGTTCGGCGCTCCACTCCACGACCTCACGGAAGCGGATCTCTCAACACCCGGTATCGTATTTCAGATCGGCGTGGCCCCTGTTCGTATTGACATCATCACCGAGATTGACGGCGTGGGCTTCTCCGAGGCATGGAGCGAGCGGGTCCCGGCGCGCTTTGGTGGTGAACCGGTTGCGGTTCTGTCTCGTCGGCACCTGATCGCGAATAAGAAGGCGTCGGGGCGGCTGCAGGATCTGGCCGATATCGAGCGTCTCGAGTCGGGGGGTGAGGAGCCATGATAGCTCCTGCGCGCGCCCCGCAAGGAGGATCCCGATGCCGTTGATGACCAGAGACGACTACATCGAAAGCCTCGGGAAGATGAAGAAGCGCGTGTTCATCATGGGCCAGGCGGTCGAAGACACTGTGGACCACCCGCTGGTCCGGCCTTCGCTCAACGCGTGCGCGATGACCTACGAGCTGGCCCAGGACCCCGAGCACGCCGACCTGATGCTGGCCACCTCCAGCCTGACCGGCCGGACGGTCAATCGGTTCACGCACCTGCACCAGAATGCCGCGGACCTGGTGGCGAAGGTGAAGATGCTGCGCCTGCTCGGCCAGAGGACCGGGTGCTGTTTCCAGCGCTGCGTAGGCATGGACGCGTTCAACGCGGTGGATTCGGTGACCTGCGAAATGGACCGAGCGCTGGGGACTGAATACCACGCTAGATTCAGGCGGTTTCTGGAGCACGTGCAAGAGCACGACCTGGTGGTGGGCGGCGCGATGACGGACGCGAAGGGAGACCGGCGGCTGAAACCTTCGCAGCAGGCCGACCCGGATCTATTCGTGCACATCGTGGAGAGAAGGCCCGACGGCATCGTGGTGCGCGGGGCGAAACTCCACCAGACCGGAGCCCTGAACTCGCACGAGATCCTCGTCATGCCCACGCAGACGCTCTCGGAGGAAGACAGGGACTACGCCGTCGTGTGTGCGATTCCGGCGGACGCCCCGGGCATCCTGATGATCTGCGGCCGGCAGCCGTCGGACACGCGACGGCTCGAGGGTGGCCAGATTGACGTGGGCAATCGAGAGTTTGGCGGGCACGAGGCGGTGGTCATCCTCAACGGTGTGTTTGTTCCCTGGGACCGGGTCTTCATGGCTGGTGAGTACGCCTACAGCGGGCTGCTGGTTGAGCGGTTCGCCGGCTACCACCGCCAGAGCTATGGCGGCTGCAAACCAGGCGTGGGTGACTTGCTGGTCGGGGCGGCGCAGTCGCTGGCCCAGTACCAAGGCACGGACAAGGCGTCGCACGTTAAGGACAAGATAATCGAGATGGTCCATCTCAACGAGACGATGTACGCCTGCGGCATCGCGTGCTCATCGGAAGGTAAACCGACAGCCTCGGGCACCTACCTGATCGATTCGCTGCTGGCAAACGTGTGCAAGCTCAACGTGACGCGCTTCCCATACGAGATCGCGCGGCTGGCGCAGGACATCGCTGGGGGCTTGCTCGTTACCCTACCGTCGGAGAAGGACTTCACCAACACCGAGATAGGGCCCTACTTAGAGAAGTACCTGCGCGGCGTGGACCGCTACACGACGGAGGAGCGCTGCCGGATGCTGCGCCTGCTGGAGAATCTGACGCTGGGGCCAGGAGCAGCGGCCTATCTCACGGAGTCAATGCATGGGGCCGGATCGCCGCAGGCGCAGAGGATCATGCTGGCGCGGCTGGCCGACCTGGAGGAGAAAATGCGGTTAGCGAGGAGGCTGGCGGGAATCAAGGAACGACCCATGAACGCCGTGAAGATGGCCGAGACGTGATTCCTTGGACATGGTGAGGCAATTCAAGGTTATCGTAGGTGAAGGGGACACCTTTGAGGCTGCGCTCGCCGACGTCAAGTCGGCAATCCAGTTTCACATTGAGAGCTTCGGCAAGGAGGTCTTGGAGGGCGACGCTCCG
>CAYLKW010000178.1:0-3369 GCA_964384245.1 uncultured bacterium | reverse complement strand
GTTTACGTGAGGCTTCGTCCGCTCAAACCTCTGCTTCGCCATCGTCCGTGACTCCTCTCAAGGGCGCGGCCGCCCGCCAGGCGACCGGTTGATGATGGAGCCCACGACCGGATTCGAACCGGTGACCTTGTCCTTACCAAGGACACGCTCTGCCGCCTGAGCTACGTGGGCTCGTCCTCGCGTATTATAGCAAAGGCAAAACGACCGTCAACGCACGCAGGACGCACCGTCCGGCCGTCGAATCTGCGCCCTGGAGGGCTTTCTATGGATGCGATCTTCTGGCTGCTGACCGGTCTGATCCTCTTCTTCCTGTTCTTCCGTCCGCCGGGATAGCGCCCGCCTGACCGGGGAGGAACACGGCGGCTGAATTCTGGCGCGTGCTGAACTGGTGGGCGGGGAGGGAGTTGAACCCACATGGGCGCTCAGCCCGGAGGAGTTTAAGTCCTCTGCGTCTGCCGTTCCGCCACCCGCCCAATCCGGTAAGACCCGACCCTTGACGCGGTGGATCCTGCGAGCGTCTTGAAGTGGAGGCGGCGGCCGGATTCGAACCGGCGTATGGGGGTTTTGCAGACCCCTGCCTTGCCTCTTGGCTACGCCGCCTCAGATGGCAGAGTCGAGACGAGTTCTCCTGGAGCGGGAGATGGGATTTGAACCCACGACCTTCTCCTTGGCAAGGAGACGCTCTACCCCTGAGCTACTCCCGCTCGCCGTGCAACGCACCCCGATTATAGCCACGCCCGCGCGCTAAGTCCAGAACCGGCGGCGCTCGCGCAGGAGCACGAGCAGGAAGAACGGCGCGCCCAGCGCGGCGGTCAGGATGCCCACCGGCAGCTCCGTGGCCGTCACCGCGGAACGGGCGGCCACGTCCGCCAGGACGAGGAGCACCGCGCCTCCCAGAGCCGAGGCGGGCACGAGCCGCCGGTGGTCAGGACCCACCAGGAGGCGCAGCAGGTGCGGTACGATCAGGCCCACGAACCCGATCAGGCCAGCCGCGGCCACCGCGGCAGCGGCCATCATCGCCCCGGCTGCGACGAGCAGCCGCCTGATTCGGGGCACGTCCGCGCCCATGGCGCGGGCCGCCTCGTCGCCCAGCAGCAGGGCGTTGAGATCTCGCCCATACAACCAGGCGATCCCAAGCCCTACCGCTACCGGGGGAGCCGCCATCGCCAGGTGAGGCCAGCCGCGGCCCGAGAACCCGCCCATCAGCCAGAACACGACGCGCTGCAGGCTCTCGCCGCCGGCCAGTTGGAGCCACGAAATGACCGCCGCCAGAAAAGCGCTCACCGCGATCCCGGCCAGCAGCAGCTCCTCCACCGGTGCGTCGTTTCCGCGCCGCGCCAGCGAGTACACGAGCGTTGTCGCGCCCACCGCTCCGGCAAACGCCAGCAGCGGCGTGGCCGCGATGCCGAGAAAGCTCCCGGCCAGGCCCGTTGTCAGCGCCAGCGTGGCACCGAAGGCGGCCCCAGCTGAAACGCCAATGATGTAGGGGTCTGCCAGCGGATTGCGCAGGAGTCCCTGGAATACCGTACCGGCTCCTGCCAGCGCGGCGCCGACGGTGGCCGCCAGCAGCGCGCGGGGAAGCCGCAGGTCCAGCACGATTGAGGCGGTGGCATCCGTCCAGGTGGCCGCGAGCGGCACGCCCAGGCGCTCGAGCAACACCGCCACGACCGTCCGCAGCGGAACGCGCGCAGGGCCGGTGGCAATCGCCAGGCACACCGCCGCCAGCAGCACGAGGCCCAGGGCCGGCTCGAGCGTTGGACGGGTCCTGGGCAGGGGTCTAGGGAGATGCGGCCGTACGCTCATGGCGACCACGCGGGCTGGTCGGCGGCCGACAGTGAGCGCCCTGTCAGCGCCAGGAAGACCGCCTCGAGCGTCGGCGCGCCGCCGGTCCGCTCATCCGTCCGAAGGCGGGCCTTGAGCGCGTCGGGCCGGTCGAGCGCAACCAGGCGCCCCCGGTCCAGGATGGCAACGGTTTCGCAGAGACGGTCGGCTTCGTCCAGGTTGTGGGTCGCGACCAGGACCGTGCGCCCACCGTCGCGGGCCAGCGCCGCCAGAAGCGTGCGGACCTCCGAGGCCGCCTGCGGGTCCAGGCCCGCGGTCGGTTCATCCAGGATCAGCAGCGCGGGGTCGTGCACCAGCGCGCGCGCAAGCGCCAGGCGCTGGCGCATGCCGCTGCTATACCGCTCCACCAGGTCATCCGCGCGGTCGGTCAACGCCACCATGCGGAGCAGTTCGTCCGCGCGGCCTGCCGCGACCCGAAACGGCAGGTCGTGCAGCGCCCCTGCGTACAGTAGATTTTCGCGCCCGCTCAGACGCCAGTAGACAGACCGCTCGCCTCCCAGCACCGCGCCGATCCGGCGGCGCACGGATGCGGGATCGCGCCTCGTATCGCTTCCCATTACCGCGATGCGGCCGCGGGAAGGCATGAGCAGGGTGCATACCAGGCGGAGCAGCGTGGTCTTCCCTGCGCCGTTGGGACCGAGCAGGCCGAAGATGCCTCCAGCAACCACCGTGAGGCTGACCCCGTCGAGCGCCACGATGTCGCGCCCTCGCCCTCCACCTCGGGAGGGGAAGCGGCGCGTCACCCGTTCCAGCGCAACCGCGGGCATCAAGGGCATCCCTGTATCCTCACCGCGCGCGGTCGGCCTTCTGCGGGCGCGGCGGGTTCGGGAGCGCGCCTTCGGCCGCGAGCAGACGCCGCTTGAGGCCGACGCCTCCGGTCAGCGAGTACCCGCCCAATCCTCCGTCGCTCCGCACCACGCGGTGGCACGGAACGAGCAGCGGCACGGGGTTGCGGGCACAGGCGGTGCCCACGGCCCGCGCCGCGCCCGGCTGCCCCACGGCGCGCGCAATCTCGCCGTAGGTCCGCACCTGGCCCGCGGGAATCCGGCGCAGCGCCGCCAGGACCTCCCGCTCGAACGGCCCGGCGCGGGAGAGATCCACGGGCCCACCAAACACCCTGCGGGCCCCCACCGCTTCCCTAACCGCCCTTGCCAACCATCGGGGCGGGGCAGAGCGGCCTACCCGCGTGCCAAGGTAGCGCGCGGCGTCGCGCTCGAACGCCCCAGGCGATGCGGCGATCCGGGCGAAGGCAGGTCCAAGGGGGCCAAACGCCACGTAGAACGTTCCGAAAGGCAGCACGAAGGCGGAATAGGCGTACCCGCCTGAGGGGGCGCGCGCGACCGTCGCCCGGCCCGGCAGGCCTGCCAGATCGCCTCCGGCAAGGCCCATCAGCGAGGCCACGGGCCGACCGTGGCGCGTGATGATGATCGGTTCCCCTGTCTGCGCCGTGCGCAGCACCTCGTTCGTCCGGTTCTTAAGTTCGGCCGTGGACACGAGCCTCATCCCACACCTCCACATAGCTTAAAC
>CAYLKW010000177.1:0-3370 GCA_964384245.1 uncultured bacterium | reverse complement strand
TGGCGACGGGCTCCGCGACGCGATCGACCCAACGCTCACTGAGCGTTAGACGTGCTGCAACCAAGGAGTGAGGCTGTGTGAGGCTGTCTTCCGCAACCGTGGCACTGGTAGGCGACCTGATGCCGCAGCGGCCTTTCTTGGGTAAGGGCCACACCCCCGGTAGTGCGGACGTCTTCGCGCTGTTGGAGGCCGCCGATCTCGTCATGGCGAACCTGGAGTGTCCGCTCACGACTCGCGGGGCGCCGGCCGACAAGCTTGTGGCATTTCGCACCAACCCGTCGCTGGCGCGCGACCTGAAGGCGGCCGGCGTGGACGTGGTGACCCTCGCCAACAACCACATGCTGGACCACGGCCTGGAAGGAATGTACGACACAATGGAGGCCCTTGCGAACGTCGGGGTCGCGGGGGTCGGCGCTGGGCGCACCCTGGCGGAGGCCCTGGCCCCGGCGGTGCGCGAAGCCTCTGGGGTGCAGGTGGCCTTTCTAGGCGTGGCGACCACGCTGCCGGTGGGTAGCGCCGCGGCTTCGGACAGGCCTGGGATTGCGCCCATCCACGTCACCACCAGTTACGTGGTGGATCCCACGAGCCTCGACGAGACACCGGGGATCGCGCCCACCGTCGAAACCCGCGCGTGGCCCGGAGACGTGGAGAGGGTCGCCGAAGCCGTCGCCGATGCCAAACGTCGTGTAGGGATCTGCATCGTGGGGATCCACTGGGGCATCCCAAATGGATGGGTGGCACAGTTCCAGGATCCGATCGCCACCTACCAGCGGCCGCTGGCCAGGGCGCTCGTGGAGGCGGGTGCCGACGCCGTCGTGGGCCACCATCCGCACGTGCTGCACGGCATCGAGCTGATTGAGGGACGGCCGGTGTTCTACAGCCTCGGCAACTTCCTCTTCCACACTCTGCGGGTGGGGGTGCAACCGACGCTACGCCGCCCGGATCCGCCGTACAGCTGGAAGAGCCTCCGGTCGCCGATCAACCTGGATTCGGCGATCGCGCTGGTCACATTCGAGGGTGGGCGCGCGAGCAGGACCGAGGTTATTCCGGTTCTCATCAACGATGCAGGCGACCCTGAACTCGCGGTGGGAGATGATGCCGGGCGCATCCTGAGGACGCTATCGGACCTATCGGCGCCGCTGGGCGCGCAACTGACGATAGAAGGAGGCCGCGGATATGTCATCTGATCAGATAACCATCGTCGGGGCCGGCGCGATCGGGGGGACGATCGGCGCCTACCTGATTCGTGCCGGCCACGGGGTGACGTTCGTGGACGCCGTCGAAGAGCACGTACGCGCAATCAACGAGACCGGGCTGACCATCGAGGGTAGCGGGGAGACTTTCACCGTGCGGGCGCCGGCCCACACTCCGCAGGAGGTCCGAGGCCCGCTGGGAATGGTGTTCCTGGCGGTGAAGACCATGCACACCGACTTGGCCACGGCGCAACTGGCCCCCCACCTCGCGACCGGCGGTGCGGTTGTCTCTATGCAGAACGGCTTCAACGAAGAGCGAATCGCGGCCGTCGTAGGCCGGGAGCGCACCATCGGCGCCTTCGTCAACTTCGGCGCCGACTACCTGGAACCGGGCCGCATCCTCTACGGCGGCTCGGGCGCGCTCTACATCGGTGAGCTCGACGGCACGCTCACCGGCCGCGTGACCGGGCTGGTGGACATCCTCAAGGCCGCGTTCCTCCCCAACACGCAGGCCACTTCCAACGTCTGGGGTTACCTGTGGGGCAAGCATGCCTACGGGGCGATCCTCAAGACCACGGCGCTCGTGGACGCGCCGATCGCCGACGTCCTGGCCGATCCCGGCGCGCGGCCGGTCCTGGCCAACGTGGCCGCCGAGGTTCTGGCCGTGGCCGCGGCCGAAGGCGTGCGGCCCGAGGGCTTCGACGGATTCGACCCACCCGCCTTCGCCTTTCCCCCGGGGCGCGATGCCGCCAGGATGGAAGCCAGTCTTGACGCGCTGGCAGCTTTCAACCGGAAGTCGTTGAAGGCGAAGAGCGGCATCTGGCGCGACCTGGCAGTGCGCAAGCGCAAGACCGAAGTGGAGGCGATGGTGAGCGAACTGCGCGCTCGCGCGGTCCGGCACGGCCTGCCGATCCCGCTCGTGGAGGCGCTGGGCGGCATGATCCTGGAGATCGAGGCCGGCGCGCGCCAGATGTCGTGGGACAACATCGCCGCCCTGACGGCGATGAACGCGCAGGTCTACGGGTCGGGGCGCGCCCATGGCTAGCGCCGGCAGGTTCGCGAGTAGAGTTGCCCTCATCAGCGGCGCGGCGCACGGCATCGGCGCGGCGATCGCCGAAGCCCTCGCGCGGGCCGGAGCCAGGGTGTGGGCGTGCGACGTCCTGGAGGATCCGCTCAAGGAGACCGTGCGCCGGTGCCGCGAAGCCGGCGGCGTCGCCGACGGGCGGGTTGTTGACGTCGGCAAGCCTGACGCTGTGCGCGCGCTCGCAACCGAGATCGCCGCGCAGGACGGCGGCGCGGACATCCTGGTGCACTCCGCCGGAGGCGTGCTCGGGCAGGTGGCGCAACCGGTGGAAGAGGTCTCGGAGGACGACTGGCGCGCGATCGTCGCCGTCAACCTGGAGGCCGCGTTCCTCCTTGTGCGCGAGTTGGTCCCTGGAATGAAGGCGCGGGGATGGGGACGGATCATCACGATCTCCTCGGGCGCCGGAAGGAGCTACAGCCAGACCGGGATCCAGGCCTACGCCAGCGCCAAGGCCGGCCTGATCGGATTCACCCGGCAGATCGCACGCGAGCTGGGACAGTTCGGGATCACGGCCAACTCGGTGGCGCCGGGGTTCGTACTCTCGAACCCGTCCTCCCAGCGCCAGTGGGAGGCGCTGGGCGCGGAGGGGCAGCAATCCTTCTTCAACGCGCTGGCGATCAAGCGCCTGGGCCAGCCCGAGGAGATCGCGCACGCCGTGCTCTTCTTCGCCTCAGAGGGAGCCGGATACGTCACGGGGCAGACGCTGAGCGTGGACGGTGGCCGGTGGATGCTGGGATGAGGAGGCGCGCGATGGCACGCAGCGGCAGGAGCGAGGTCCCCTACGATCAGGTGAGCGCAAGCAGGTTGATGTCGGACGTCGAGGCCCTGGCCCGGTGGGTCCGGCTGTCAGGGACGCCTGAGGAGCTGGAATCCTTCAACTACGTGAGGCGGCGGCTGCGCGCAGCCGGGTGCTCCACGCGCCTCATCATGCACGACGCCCTCATCAGCCTGCCGGGTGCGGCCTCGCTCCTTGTTATGTCCTCCGACGGGCCGGAAACCCCCCTGGCCTGTATTACGCACTCCTTCGCCGCCAGCACGGGACCCGCGGGCGTCGAGGCCCTGGCAGTGCACGCGGGCAGCGGCAGGCCCACCG
>CAYLKW010000176.1:0-3389 GCA_964384245.1 uncultured bacterium | reverse complement strand
CGAGCAATCGCGTTGCCAATTGCGCGAACGACCTTCACCTGGTCTCCCAAGAAGCACTGCTGCACCGCGCTCTGCTGCTCTCGGAGAATGACAGGCGGCCCTCTGCCGGCAGTCTGCACGGCTTCACTGAGGGCTTCGTATTCGCTTTGCGACGTGGAGTGTCGCGCTTGCTATGCTGTCGGTCCGGTAAGTGTGGCTATTCGCCTCCTTCCTCGGTTTTCCTCCTGCCCCATCTAGGGAACACGGCCTGCCCCCCGGCGCTCGCGCTCCTCCAGCATTGGCTTCAGACGTTGCGCGGCGGCGCGCACCAAACCGGCCCCGCCTACCGCCCCAGCAATGACAACCGCGATCCCTAGCGCCTGGACAGGCATGGTGACGAATAGCGCCACCCACCCCACCCCAATGATGAGCAGCGACGCGGCGTTCAGCCACCGCTGTTCCGAGACCACGAACTCGGTGTCAGTGTGGGCCTCAAGGTACCGGGTGAAGGCCCCAAATGGCGCCCTGGCGGCGGGTTCTCCAGGGGCGGCAAGCGCTGCCTCCAGGGACGGCGCTACCGGGGACCGATACTGCCACAGCTCGGGATACTTGGTGAGGGCTGACAGGGTACCAACAAAGGAGATACATGCCATAACCAGGATCGCCACCCTCACGCCGATCACGTCCGCCAGCCACCCGAATCCCACGAGGGCTGTCACCCGAATGAGCGCCACCACTACCTGCCGGGTGGTGATCACGCGTCCAATCTTGTCTGGCGGCGTGTGCTCCATCAGCACGGTCGAGACGTTCACGAAGAGCAGCATGTTGGCGAAGCCGACCCAGAACCCCGTCACCATGAGCACACCATAGTTGGGGCTCAGTCCCATGACGCCGGCAGCCACTGCCCACAGGAGATAAGCGAACACGATCGCGTGGCCTTTGGGAAGGCGGGCACCGTACCAGCCCAGCAGCAGTGACGATCCGATGAAGCCGACCCCCCAGACGCTCTGGAACCAGCCGAACTGGTCATCGGTGATGCGGAGCTCACCCTTGGCCAGCGGCGTCTGAAGCGAATTCAGACCGGCCACCCAGAACCCGGCCAGGAGAAACCCCAACAAGGCGACCTGTATGCGGTCTCCCCTGATGTACCGTAGGCCTTCCCGGATGGACTGGAGGGTTCCCGCGCGGCCTGTGGCTCCTGCGCCGTCCGGACGCCTTTCGCGCGCCGGGAGCGACAGCCCCGAGACGAACAGGGCTGACACGAGATAGGTGACCGCATCTATGTACATGGCCGAGGCGTACCCGAACTTCGCCACCACCAGCCCGGCCAGGGCAGGCCCGAACACCTCTGTACTCGAGTCCATGGAGGCAAAGAAGGCGTTCGCCTGCAGCAGGCGTGGCTTGGGCACGGACTGGGGGATCGCGGCGAACATCGCCGGCCTGAAGAACGCCGATGCCGATGAGATGAGGAACAGATCAAGGTATACCCATGCCATCCCTTGCTGCATGAGCCACGGAATAGCGGCGACCAGGCCTGCGCGCACCAGGTCGGCCGTGACCAGGATCTTGCGGCGGTCGAGACGGTCAACCAGCGTGCCGGCGTAGAACCCGACCAGAGCAGGCGCAACCATCAGCGCGGTGATCGCGTAGGAGACCGAGAGCGCCGACCCGGTCTGCGCGTATACCCAGAGGGAGATGGCCACCCAGTGGAACCGGTCGCCCACCTGGGAGATGAGCTGACCTGTCCACAGCAACCCGTAGTTGCGGTGGCGCATGAGCGCCAGGAACCCGCCCTGGGACTCCTGGTTACTCGGGGATGTCAAGGCCGTGGACACAAGTCCGCCTCAGAGGTGGCGGACTGCCGGCCCAGCCCACCGGTGTGTTGGATCAGGTGGGCGTCGCCAGGGAATCAGCGCCCACGACCCGAAATCTAGGACGACCATGCACAAACACGCGGCCGTCCTCTTGACCCTGCTGCTCCTGCTGGTTTCTCCTTCCTACACCGGGCACACCGAAGTGCAGCCGGCAGGCCTGACGCGGCCCGGCGTGGATGTTCTCCTGGAGACGCCAGGGCTCCTGCAGGAGCGCCGCATCGGACTTGTAACGCACGCCGCAGGCCTGACCGCCGCCGGCGAGACGACGTCGAGCGCACTGCTCCGCGACCCGCGGTTCACGGTCAGCGCCCTGTTCGCCCCGGAGCACGGGGTCGCTGGAACGATTCCCGCAGGCCAGGCGGTCCCGGATCTTGCCGGCCGTGTGCCGGTCTACAGCCTCTACAACGCCACGCGCCGGCCCACGCCCGAGATGATGGCAAGCATAGACACCTTTGTTATTGACCTCCAAGATGTCGGCGCGCGCGCCTACACGTACGCGTCCACGATGGCGCTGGTGCTGCAGGCCGCGCGCGAGGCCGGCAGGCCGGTGGTGGTCCTCGACCGGCCCAACCCGCAGGGCGGCCTGCAACTCGACGGGCCGGTGCTGGAACCCGCCTACAGGTCGTTCATCGGCATGTACCCGATACCGCTGGTGCACGGCATGACCATGGGAGAGCTGGCCCAGCTCTTCAACTGGATGTTTGAGATCAACGCGCAGCTCACCGTGGTGCCGATGCGGGGCTGGACGCGCCGTACGGTCTGGGGAGAAACCGGCCTGCCCTGGGTGCGGCCGTCGCCCAACATCCCAACGATGATGACGCCCTTCTACTACGCGGCCACGGGCGTACTGGACGGCACGAACCTCTCGGCCGGCATCGGCACGCCGCATCCCTTCGAGGTCGTGATCAGTCCCTGGCTGAACGCCGGGCGGCTGGCAGCGCGGCTGAACGCGATCGGGCTGAGCGGCGTCGTGTTTGAACCGTACGAGTTCGTGCGGGGCGAGAGCACCCTCCGAGGGGTCCGCCTGGTGCTGACCGACCCGCTGCGTTTCAAGCCCGCGACCACCGCGGTCCACATCCTCTACGAGATCAGGCGGCTCCACGGCCCGACGCTGCAGTTCATCCCGCGGGGTGGCCGGTACATGTTCGACTTCGTATGGGGAACCAGCAGCGTGCGCAAGGCCATCCTGAGGGGCGCGCCGGCATCGGCAATCGCAGCGCGCTGGGAGCCAGAGCTACGACGGTTCCAGATGCTACGGAGTCCGTACCTGATCTATCCGTAGACCGCGGGAGCAGGCCTGTAAGCCGGGTTCTGTGCGCCGGGGCGCCTCGCGGCACCTCCGGCGCGGCTGTCATCTCTCTGGGATCACCGGTTGCCCGGGACCTCGAGCGGCCTACCCGGGGATCAGCGGGCCGCCTCATCTCCCCCTATCTGGCCTTGCTCCGGGTGGGGTTTGCCTGGCCGCCGTGTCGCCAGGCCGCCGGCGGGCCCTTACCCCGCCGTTTCACCCTTGCCGGAGGGACAAGCCCTCCGGCG
>CAYLKW010000175.1:2114-3389 GCA_964384245.1 uncultured bacterium | reverse complement strand
TAAGCACGTTACGAGAGTTCGCCTGGTGGAATCGGCATGCATACGGAGGCGTTCGATGGCTCGCGTCTACCTCGATCAGGTGACCAAGAAGTTCGGCGCCGTTACCGCGGTGAACGACGTATCGCTGGAGATCCCCGACCGGCAGTTCACGGTCCTGGTGGGTCCATCGGGGTGCGGGAAGACGACGGCGCTCCGGTTGATCGCCGGGTTGGAAGAGGCGACCGCGGGCAACATCTTCATCGGCGACCGCCTGGTCAACGACGTGGCTCCCAAGGACCGCGACATCGCGATGGTCTTTCAGAACTACGCGCTCTACCCCCACATGTCGGTATACGACAACATGGCGTTCGGCCTGCGGTTGCGCCGGTACCCGCGGACCGAGATTGACCGCCGGGTCAAAGAGGCCGCGGGGATGCTGGGCATCGAGGGGCTTCTCGACCGCAAGCCCAAGCAGCTCTCGGGCGGGCAGCGCCAGCGCGTGGCCCTGGGGCGCGCGATCGTACGGGAGCCACAGGTCTTCCTGATGGACGAGCCGCTCTCCAACCTCGACGCGAAGCTCAGGGTGCAGACGCGCGCGGAGATCAAGAAGCTGCAGGCCCGGCTCCAGACGACGACAATCTATGTCACCCACGATCAGGTCGAGGCCATGACCATGGGCGACCGCATTGTGGTGATGCGTGACGGGCTGGTTCAGCAGGTGGACAACCCACTTGACCTCTACGAGAAGCCGGCGAACCTGTTCGTCGCCGGGTTCATCGGCAGCCCGGCCATGAACTTCATCGAGGCGTCGCTGGTGCCCAGGAACGGCGCCCTGGTGGTGGACTGCGGGTCGTTTGCCATTCAGATGCCCCCGGACCTGGCGGCGATCGCGAAGGACTGGACGGGCAAGCAGGTGGTCTTCGGCATCCGCCCCGAGGACATCCAGGACCTGGCCTTCGCGCGCGATCCGGAACCTGGCTGGGTGTTTCGGGCCATGGTGGAGGTGCACGAACCCCTGGGTTCGGACGTTATCCTCTACCTGAGCACCGGGCCGCATTCGATCGTGGCCCGCGTGGACGCCCACAGTTCGGCACGGATGGGACAGCCGACTGAGGTCGTCCTGGATATGCGGAAGATGCACCTGTTCGAGACGGAGACCCACAAGGCCATCATTTAGAGAGCCGGCTCTAGGCCCGCGCCAGGATCGCCCCCTCTGCCTCGAGGGAGGCGATCTCCTCCGGGGGCATCCCGAGCACCTTCTCTAGAACTGCCCGCGTGTGCTCTCCCAGCAGCGGA
>CAYLKW010000175.1:0-2014 GCA_964384245.1 uncultured bacterium | reverse complement strand
GTAGGTCCCATACGGGCGCGGCCGGAACCCCGGCGGCCTTCAGGACCTTCAGCCACTCGTCTCGGGGCCGGGCGGCGAAGATGGCGGCGAGCGCGTCCACGAGCGCCTCACGGTTGCGTACCCGATCGGCATTGGTCTGGAACCGGGCGTCCGCTCCCAGAGCCGCATGCCCGATCGCCTGGGCCATCTTCTGGTACTGCGCGTCGTTTCCCACCGCCAGGATGAACCATCCGTCGAGGGCCGCAAACGCCTGGTAGGGCACGATCTGGGGGTGGGCGCTGCCCAGCCGTCCCGGAGGCGCTCCTGTCAAGAGGTAACTCTGGGCCTGGTTGGCCATGCACATCATGCCGACGTCGAACAGCGACAGATCGAGGTGCTGGCCCTGACCCCGGCTCCCCGGTCACGCTCATGATGCCGGTCATTCCTTGAAGCGCAAGGTCGTAGCCGGGCTCGTCGGCACGGGTTCCGGTGTGGCCAAATCCCGTGATGGAAGCATAGACCAACCCGGGATTGAACGACGCCAGACTGTCGTAGTCGAGATCCGCCCTGGCGAGGTCGCCCGGCTTGAAGTTCTCGACGAGGACGTCGGCGCGCAGCGCGAGTTCCCGCACAACTGCCTGCCCCCGCCGGGACTTCAGGTTGACCGCGATGCTCTGCTTGCCGCGGTTGGTGGATAGGTAGTAGGCGCTCTCTCCTCCGACGTACGGCGGGCCCCAGACCCGGGTGTCATCACCCCACGGGGGCTCGACCTTCCAGACCGTGGCGCCCAAATCGGACAGGATCTGCGTGCAGTACGGGCCCGCGAGCACCCGCGTGAGATCGAGGACGGTGAGTCCCTGCAACGACCTCATGCGGAGGGATCCGGGAGCAGGAGCCTGCCGTCCCGGAACAGCGCCTGGCCGTCCAGGGAGACCGTGGCGTCGTAGAGCACCAGATCCCAGTGGATGGAACAGGCATGCGTGCCGCCATAGAAGATGTCGTCACCCAGGCCCAGGTGCACGTTGCCCAGCGCCTTCTTCTCTTCCTCGAAGTCGCCGGACCGCAGCGCGCTGGCATTGAGTCCGATGCCGATCTCGGCGAGATGGCGCGCACAGGGGACCGAGCGGAAGACCGACTCGAGCTGGCGGGTCCGCCCGCCCGTACCCGAGACCCGCACGACGGTTCCGCCATCCAGTTCCAGGACGAATGGGTCGCTCCCGCGCAGGCCTGCCGCTGGCCCGTCCACCACGACAACGCCGCGGGCGGTTCCGGACCGGGGACGCTGGGAGACCTCGCCGTCCGAGAAAGCCGCCTCCCTGCCCTTGCGGGAGTAAGTGGGCGCGCCGGATGATCTGGTGACGCCTATCAACACGTCCGAGGCCACAAGCGCACTCTCTATCGGCGCGGTCAGGTGCGTGGCTTCCCGCGCGTGCCTGGTGGGCATTAGCGCGACCGTGTACTCGGCGCCCGCGGCCAGAACGGCCCCGGCCAGCGCCAGGTAGACCGCGCGCTCGGTGGCCGGATCGGCGACGATCAGGACGCGTTCCCCCGCACGTACTGCCAAGTGATCGCGCACGATCCGATGGGCCATTGCGATGACGTCTATGATCCGCTGGTGTCCCATGATCTCCGCGAAGATCCTACGATGCGGCGCGGGCAGGACGCAAGCCCGGCCGAGCCCGCGCCACGCGCGTGTGTGTTGACGGGCCTCCGGCGGGCGCGATGTATTTGGTAGGTGCACCGTACACGCCGTATGCACATCCACCCACCCCGCGACTGCACGATGGTTTTGAAAGACGGCCCACACGCAATGGACTCCAGGAGGTGAACGCAGGATGAAACACGGCACGCTGGTTGTGGCATCCCTGCTGGTGCTCGCCCTCGCGGCGGGCGTCTCGGCCCAGACAGGGTTCCTCACGATCGGCTCCGGTGGGACCACGGGGGTCTACTTCCCGATCGCAGTCGGCATCGCGAAGATGATCAACGATGCCAACATTGGAGTGCGGTCCAACGCTCGCTCCACCGGCGGCAGCGT
>CAYLKW010000174.1:0-3406 GCA_964384245.1 uncultured bacterium | reverse complement strand
GCGGCGAAAGTCACGCCGCGCGCTGAGCGTGTCATCTGAGCCGTAAGAAGTCCTCGACCGAAAGCCCGGCGTCTTTGAGAATCCGTGCAGCGAGACCGCGGCCGATGTCGCTGCCCGCGTGGACGGGAATGGTCACTGAGGTCTTCCTGCCCTCATGCCACAGCGTGAGGTGGCTCCCAGACTGACGGTCCTCGATGAACCCCTGCGCTTTGAGAAAGCGCACGAGTTCCTGGGCCGTCACCTGGGGCATCCGGGTCATCCCGGAACTCCGACCGTAAGCTCCTCCACGTGCACAAGTTGTTCGTTCTGCGGGATCGGCAGCCCGTGTGTCAGCAGCGATTCGACATGCTGCTGGACCGCCTCGCGGATGTTGCGCTTCGCCTCTTCAATTGTCTTGCCGTTGCTGAAGCACCCGGGCAGTGTGGGACTGTAGGCCGAGTACCCCTCGTCTTCCGCTTCCTTCTCGATCACTATTTCGAAGGTATAGAACCTCATGGCAGTTTCTCCCCTTGGGTCCATTATGCCGCAAACATCCTCTCCTTGGTGTCGCGCAGTACGTCAGCGGGCCTTCCCAACACCTTGAGTGCCCTGAGCCCGCCGGCCCGGACCACCTCGGGCGTTCGGAAGACCTGCGGGTTCTCTAGTCCCTCCGTCCCCGCGTGGGCGAACTGGGCGGCGAGGGCTTCAAGCGTCCTTGCCGCGGTTGCGGGGAGGCCGGCGAGCCAGCCCCGGTGCTTGTACCTAAACGCCTCTGCCCGCCCGGCCCGCGTGCGCGGGGCCATGCCGTAGCCCAGCTCGCCCAGCACATCGTAGAGGTCGTAGTCGGTCATGCCTTCGAGCGCGCGGATGAGAAGCGCCGCGCGCCCGGCGTCCGGAAGCCGTGCCAGCAGGTCCCTCCGCTCGGGCGGGACGACCCACCGGCCACGGAAGGCGTCCAGTGTGGGGGCCTCCTCGACCAGCCGGGCCGCTAGGCGCTCCTTGTATTCCTCCACCGTGACGGGGACAGCCTTTCCGTCCACCGTGGTGAGGATGTAGCGGCCGGCATCGGTGACGTGCACGTCAAACCCCTCGACCATGACGGTCCGCTCGGGCGGTACGGGAGGCCCTTCGGGTGGTTTGCCGGTGGCAGCTCGGCGCGGCGGGGTGTACCTGCTCTTGAACTCCTCCCCGAACAGCCGGGTGGCGTCGGTGTAATCGTAGACGCGGAACATCAGTTTCCCCGTGGGCGGGTCAAGGCGCGTACCGCGGCCGACCATCTGGTAGAAGGCGATGGGCGACCGCACGTACTTGAAGAAGACAATGTTACGCACGACCGGCACGTCCACGCCGGTGGTCAGGAGGTCCACGGTCGCCGCGATGAAGTGCGACCGGGGAGCCCCGCGGAGATCGGCCAGGTGCTGGCTGCCCCCGACGCTGGCCGTGCACTTGAAGGCGTAGGGCTCCAGGCGCGACCTGCCGCTCCTGGCGCACCAATCGGCGTAGAGATTGTTCAGGGCGACGGCCACATCGTCGGCGTGCCGGTCGCGTGCGCAGAATACGATGGTCTTCTGCTCAGGGCCGCCGGTGGCGAGGAAGTGCTCAAACAGGTCCTGCGCCAGCGCAGCGACGCGCTCGGGGAGCAGGATGAGGTCCTCGAAGCTCGACGCTTCATATCGAGGGCGGACCTCGCGCGGAACAAGCGGCTGTCCCGTCGTCGCGTCAGCCAGCCGCTTTCCCTCCAGATCGCGCTGCTCGATGCCGGTGACGCGCTCGCTCTGCGGCTTGTCGTCGAGGAAGATGTCCCCCCGGACGATCTCGCATCCGGCCAGGTAGCCGTCCTCGATGCCCTGGCTCATGTCGTACTCGTAGACCGGCTCCCCAAAGTGCCGGAGGTTGTCCGCCGACACCTGCGCGTCTGCCTCGGCTTCCTTACTCTTCTCCGTGAACTCGATCTGGCGCGGGGTAGCCGTTAGGCCGATCTGGACCGCGTCGGGGTTTCGGAGGAGCACCTGCGACCACTTCCCCCAGGCCGACCGATGGCACTCGTCTATGACTATGTGGCTGAAGTAGTTCTCTGGGTAGTAGGTCGTGAGGAAGTTGGCGTCGGCGTCGTCCGTATCTATGTCGAGGGTCTGATAGGTGGCGATGTGGATACGCGCGTTGCGTGCGTGGTTTGACCCATCAGGCTCCCGGTAGACCTCGGCGGCCTCGGTCCCGAAGACATTCTGAAACGCTCCCAGGCCCTGGGATCGCAGCTCGTCGCGATCGCACACGAACAGCGCCCGGCGCAGTTGGCCTGCGTCGGCGATCTTCCTCAGCAGGTGGACGGCGATGAACGTCTTGCCGGAGCCGGTGGCCAGCGCCAGGAGTGCGCGCTTCTCACCGCGGGCGAACTTCTCCAGCACCGCTCGGATGGCGGCGTCCTGGTAGTACCGGCGGGTGGCCTCGCCGCCCGTGTAGCGGGTAAGGAGAGGGCGGGCCCCGGGTGAATCTAGGCCGAAGCCCATGCCCTGCTCGTATCGCGCGCGGAGGTCGGCGGGCGTTGGGAACTGCGTCAGTGGACGCGGTGAGGTGGAGAAGCCGGTGAACCGGTCGAACTCCACGAACAGGTGGCCGTTGGAGGAGTAGACAAACGGCACCTTGAGGCGCCTGCAGTCGGCGTACACCTTGCCCTGTTCGAGGCCGTGGGTAGGCGGCAGGTGCTCGGCCTTGGCCTCACACAGTGCCACAGCCACCGGCTGCGTGTCCGGGTTGACCTTGATGCGCAGCAGATAGTCTACCCGGCCCCTGGCTTGCCTGCGCGGCCGTCCCTCGATGATCTCGATGGCCCCGGCGGTCTCCTCGCGCCGGATGAGGTCCTCCGTCCACCCCCGGGCGTGCAGGGCCGGGTCGATCAGCTTGGCTCGGGTATCGGATTCACTCAGCGCCACGGTGCACCGGGCCCCTCACGGCTGGTTCCCCGCAAACCTTCCTGTCCCCGCTCCTTCTCCTACCCGGGGCCTCCCTCCTGTAGTCTCCTGCTATGCCTCGTCGCTCGGGCGCCGCGTGGCAACGACGCCTCTGAGGCGGCGCCGTTGCTCCGGGTCCAGCGTGACGAGGGTGCTGCCGAACTGAAGGGCGACGACTCCGTAGACCGCATCGCTGCCACGTAGCCGATGCGTTGCGGCCAGATCGGATGCCCGCTCGGCCAGCTTGGCGTCGAGCGCGATCAAGAGCAGGTGTGGAAGCCGGGCCAGAAACCGGTGGCTCTCCAAGTGGCCTGGCTCACGGGGGTTGAAGGCGTTGAGGAAGACGCTGGCATCAACGGTGTAGGGACCTGCCACCGCTTTCCCCCGATAGGTAATCACGTAGCGAGCCCGCCGCTCCCGGACTGCGCGGAGGATCTGCGAGGCGCGGATCTTCACCTCGCGCACACCGGACTCGGGCA
>CAYLKW010000173.1:0-3418 GCA_964384245.1 uncultured bacterium | reverse complement strand
ACAGGACCGTCCACTTCCCGCCGGCGCGCAGCGCCTCGAGGCTTACCTCTCCGAAGTCGCCCCTGGACGGCTCAAAGGTCTCGAGCCGAAAACCCGGCACGTTCTGCCCAACCCTCAAACCGCAACAATCCGCACCCATGTCAAATGCCCCCTCCTCTAGATCAGTTTCCGAAGACCCTCCGGACATGACTGCTTTCAGGCGCATCTTCTGCCTTCTTAACCGATCTGGCCGGGCATTTGTTCCGTGGCTATCTGCCGGCTGGCCTGCCGTGCGGATCAGGCGGCGCCTGACAGGTCCGCAACGCGGGCCCCCGTAGCCCGCACCAGTTCGCGCGGGTCAATCCAGATCTGCAGTCCCCTGACGCCGGCACTAACGCTTATCCGCGGGTATTGCAGGGCAGAAGCATCAACAAACGTCGGGCAGGCCTTCCGCGTCCCCAGGGGCGAAACGCCGCCCTTGACATAGCCGACCAGCCGCATCAACTCGCCCGCGTCCACCAACTCAGCGCGGCGGGCACCCGCGAGGTGGGCCAGGGCGCGGAGATTGAGTTCGTGACTGGCCGGGACGCACGCCAGCAATGCCGCGCCCTCGCTGGAGCGGACGACCAGGGTCTTGAACAGTTGGTCCGGGGAGATCCCAAGCCGCTCGACCGCCTCCGCGGCAGTGTGCTCTTCGGCCTCGAACTCCAACAGTTCGTAGGGGATGCCCAGGGCATCCAGGACTCGGGTCGCCCGCGTGCGCATTGTGGATGGGGAGTTCGGCGGGAAACCCTGCGGCATCCTGCGCCATGCTGACTGCGCTATACTGACACGGTGAAACCCGTCACCCTGCATCCGGGCATCCGCCCCACCCTGGCCGAGGTGGGGGAGGCGCCCCCGGGCGAGTTCACGCCTGCCCGGTTCCAGCAGGAGGCCCTGGCCGCGCTGGGATCGCGCGACGTCCTGGTCTCGGCGCCGACCGGCAGCGGCAAGACCTGGATCGCGCAGGAAGCGATCCGGGCCGCCCTGACATCCGGAGGCCAGAGCTGGTACACCACGCCGCTCAAGGCCCTCTCCAACCAGAAGTTCCGCCAGTTCCAGCGGCTGTTTGGGGAAGAGGCGGTCGGCCTGGTGACCGGGGAGCGGCGCATCAACCCCCGCGCGCCGGTCATCGTGGGCACCACCGAGATCCTTCGCAACATCCTCTATGCCGGGGCAGGCGGCATCGCGTTCATTGTCCTCGACGAGGCGCACTACATAGGAGACACGGAGCGCGGCACTGCCTGGGAGGAGATCCTGCTCCTCTCACCCCCCAGTGCGCGGCTCCTGCTGCTGTCCGCCTCGATTCCCAACGTGGACGAACTGGCCGGGTGGTTGAGCGAGATCCGCGGCCGGCCGCCGGCGGTAGTGCTGGAGGACCAGCGTCCGGTTCCACTGCGGCTGCTCCTGGCCGACGGTGGCGGCGGCCTCCTTCCGCCTGCGCTGGCCGCGAAGGTGCGGCGCGAGGAACGTCGCCGGGGCTGGCTGACCGAACTGGTGCGCCAGCTCGACGCCGGCAACCTGCTGCCCGCGATCCTCTTCTTTCCCTCGCGCCGCGAGTGCGACGTGGCGGTCCGCGAGCTGTCGGCGCTCCGGCTGCCCGGTGCAGAGGAGCGCGCCAGGGCGCTCGGCAGGTGGGAATCGGAGTACCCCACGCTGCTGGGCCACGCCTACCGGCACACTCTGATCCAGTGCGGGATCGCGCCCCACCACGCAGGGCACCTGATGGCCTGGCGCCTGGCGGTTGAGGACCTGCTGTCCCTGGGCCTGGTGCGCGGGGTGGCTGCCACGACAACGCTGGCGAGCGGGCTGGACGTGCCGGCGCGCACCGTGGCGCTGTCCACCCTGGTACGCAACAGCCCGGAAGGACCGGTCTCGCTCTCTGCGACCGAGTTCCAGCAGATGTCCGGCCGGGCGGGCCGCAGGGGCCGCGACCGCATCGGCGTGGTGGTCATCCCGGCGTCCGACCGCAGCGAGGCTCAGCTCGGCCTGGCCCTGGCCGGAGCAGAGGCAGAGCCAGTGACCTCCGCGTTCACCCCCTCCTACTCGCAGGTGCTGAACCTGCTGTCGCGTAGGGACCTCCGCACCGCGCTCGCCGAGATCGGCAGGTCGTTTGCCGCCTACCAGGGACTCCTCGGCCGCCGGATGCGGCTACCGCGAAAGCTGCCCGAGGGGGAGATCGCGGAAGCGGCCGCCCGGGCGCGCGACGGCTTGAGCACCGAGTTCTTGCTGCGGGCCGGGGTGCTGCAGTCACTGGGATACCTTGATCGGAGCGCGTGTCTGACCGAGGCCGGTCGGTGGGCGATGCGGCTGCGCCACGCGCGACTGCTGGTGCTCGCGGAACTCGTGCGGCGCAAGCAGGTCCCCCCTACCGGCCCGCGGCTAGCCGCGGTCGCAGCCGCGCTGGGCACGGAGCGGCCACCTCGGACCGGCGGGGGTAAGGCGCGCCTGGCCGCGCTCGCGCACGTCGTGGACGAGGTCGCGCGCCTGGAGCGGCAGTTCGGGCTCGACCCTGACCCTGTGGCCGGGGAGTTCAAGGCGGAGTGGCACCGCACGCGCCGGCGACTGCTGCCATCACCGGCCGAGCGCCGGGCCGACGCCCTGGAGGCGTGGGCGCGGGGCGCGGAGTGGACCCGGCTGGTGGCCGCGGCCGAATCCGAGGAAGGCGACCTGCAGCGCACAATCCTACAAGCGGCAGAGGTGCTGATGCAGATCGAGAACCTGCCCATGCCCGAGTTGCGGGCCCTGGCACGGGCGACGCGGGAGACGCTGCTGCGACCACCGGTAGTCTGATCCTCCGCCTGGGTGGTCTAGCCAGGAGGCATGCTGGGCATGAGACACTTACCAGGGGGCGGGAGCGCCACGGGCCACTTCCCACGCCGGATGGGTCTGGAGGCGTAGGGTTGAAGCATTACGGGTCTCAAGCTGGTTTCACGCTGATCGAGCTCGTCATGGTCGGCGCCATCGCGGCCGTGCTCGTTGCGGCCTCGGTGGGCCAGTACCGGGAGTTCATAAGCAATCAGCGCCTCCATACCTGGGCGGAGACGATCGCCACCGACCTGCGGGCAGGCCAGCAGGTCAGCGTCTCGCAGCGCCGGACGGTCGTTGCGGTGTTCGCCAGCAACCTCTACACCATCACCGCCGACAGCGCCGTGATCAAAGCGGGCAACCTGCCCCCCGACATCACCAGCACGCTGCAGACCGTCACCTACTCCACCCTGGGCACAACCGCGATCGAGCGCACAATCACTCTCCGCAGCCTGCTAACCAGCCGCACCCGGCAGATCTCGGTCGCAGCCGCAACCGGCCGGGTGAGGATTGATTGATGGCACCTCTGGCCGCGGTCCGGGCGCGCATCGGCCGAAAGGGCCAGCAGGGGTTCACACTGCTCGAGGTCATG
>CAYLKW010000172.1:0-3428 GCA_964384245.1 uncultured bacterium | reverse complement strand
GCCACATCGAGCGCCACCCAGGGTTCATCGAGCCCGAGGCGCAGCGCAACGAGGTACTGAGCTTCGTCCGGTCCGGGCTCCGGGACATTGCGGTCAGCCGCTCCACCTTCAAGTGGGGCGTGCCGCTTCCCTTCGATCCCAACCAGGTCGCCTATGTCTGGATTGACGCCCTGATCAACTACATCACGGTTGTCGGATACGGTGACGACCTGGAGCAGTTCCGGAGGTTCTGGCCGGCAGACGTGCACCTGGTGGGCCGGGACATCCTGAGGTTTCACGCCGTGATCTGGCCGATCGTGCTGCACGCCGCCGGGTTGGAGCCGCCCCGCCAAGTCTTCGCGCACGGATTTCTGACGTTTGGGGGGCAGAAGTTCAGCAAGTCGCTTGGGATCATCCTGGACCCGGTGGCCGTCAGTCGCGAGTTGGCCGAGGCGTCCGGGGCCGAGCCGGCGGTGGCGGTGGACGCGCTGCGTTACTTCCTTCTGCGCGAGGTTCCGTTCGGCGCCGACGGCGACTTCAACCAGCCGGCGCTGATCGGTCGGTTCAACGCCGACCTGGCCAACGACTACGGTAACCTGCTCAACCGCACCCTCCCCCTCGTCGCGCGCCAGTTTGGCGGAGTGCTCCCCACGCCGGGCCCGGCTGAAGGGACCGACGCCGCGCTGGCAGACCTCGCCCGCGCGGTCGTGACCGCGGTAGGCGAGCACGTGGGCCGCCTCAACTTCAGCCAGGCGCTGGCCGAGGTGTGGAGACTGCTGGGCGCGGCCAACAAGTACATAGACGAAGAGGCGCCGTGGTCGGCCATCAAGCAGGGCCGCACCGACCGGGCAGGGACGATCTTGTACAACACTCTGGAGGCCCTGCGAATAGTCACCGTCGTGCTTTCCCCGGTCATGCCGGTTGCCACCCAGCGGGTTTGGGAGCAGCTCGGCATCGAGCAGCCGCTGGAAGACCAGCGGCTCGAAGATGCCAGGCGGTGGGGCGCGCTGTGCCCTGGCCTGCGCGTGCGAATCGGAAACCCCATCTTCCCGCGCATTGACACGCGGCCCAAGCCCGTCGCAGCCGCCACAGCCGGAGAGGGAGGAGATCCCGTGAGCGAGATCACGATCGAGGAGTTCAAACGCCTGGACGTACGCATCGGTGAGGTCACCGCCGCCGAGAGGGTGCCGGGCACGGACAAGCTGGTCAAGCTGTCCGTGGACATAGGCGATGAGGCACGCACGCTCGTGGCAGGTATCGCCACGCACTACCAGACAGCAGACCTGATCGGCCGGCGCATTGTCGTACTGGCCAACCTGCAGCCGCGCAAGGTGCGCGGCGTTGAGTCGCGTGGGATGCTGCTGGCAGCGACGTGGGGGGACGACGAGGTGGCGATCCTCACCGTGGACGGAACGCCGCCCGTGGGGTCCAGGATTTCCTGATTGGACGGCCTGACACGCGCCGCCGGCGCTGCGCGGCCCGGCAGGTTGCGGCTCATTCCAGCGCCCGGTAGACTGAAGAGGTGATCCTGAACCTCTTCGACTCGCACCTTCACCTGGACGACGGGGCGTTCGACCCCGACCGAGAGGCCGTGCTGGACCGTGCCCGGGCCGCGGGCGTGGGCGGGTTCGTCACCGTTGGGACCTCGCTGGGCTCCAGCCGCCGCGCCGTTGCCCTCGCAGAACGGCACAACGACGTGTTCGCGGCCGTGGCGATTCACCCCCACGACGCCGGCGACGCCACGCCCGAGGCGATGCGCGAACTGGCGGCGCTGGCCCGCCACCCCAGGGTGGTGGCCATCGGCGAGACCGGGCTTGACTACTACCGGTGCTTCGCGCCGCGCGAGGCCCAGGCGAACGCGTTTCACGCGCACATGAGCCTGGCTCGCGAGCTGCGCCTCCCGGTGATCATCCACAGCCGTGACGCCCATCAGGACGTGCTGCGCATACTGGACGAGGGCGCGCCCCCGGGCGTGGTCATGCATTGCTTCTCCGGATCGCTTGAGATCGCCCGGTCCTGCCTGGACCGGGACTACTACCTGGGGCTGGGCGGTCCGCTGACCTACCGCAACGCGCGCCAGACCCAGGAGGTCGTGCGCTTCGTGCCGCCGGACCGCCTCCTCCTCGAAACCGATGCCCCGTACCTTCCGCCGGAGCCGCACCGCGGCCGGCGCAACGAGCCTGCCCATCTGCCCCTGGTGGTCTGGGCAGCGGCCCACGCACGCGGCGTAGCTGCTGGCACGGTTGCCGAGATCACGACGTCCAACGCCAGGGCGGTCTTCAACATCGCCCGGATCGCGGCGCTCTCGTGATCCGGCCTGCACACGGTGCTTCCGTCTTCCGCCTTGCTGTCGGGACACTGGCCGCTCTGCTGCTGGCGTCCGCTGCCTCGCCCACCCTGGCCGCACCGGCCGAAGACCAGGAGATCCGGATCGGCCGGCGGGCCGCGACCGAGCTCGAGGCCAAGTTCAAGGTTGTCAAGGACCCCGAGATCACGGACCGGGTGAACCGCATAGGCGCCGTCGTGTCGGCGGTTTCCGACCGCCCGCGTCTGCCGTACAGCTTCAAGGTAGTGGAGGCCGCCCAGGTAAACGCGGTGGCGCTGCCGGGAGGGTTCGTCTACCTGACAACCGGGCTGCTCAAGTTCGTTCGCAGCGACCACGAGCTGGCCGCGGTCATCGCCCATGAGGTGGCGCACGCCGCGCGCGCCCACGGCATGGAGATGATGCGCCGCGCGAACCAGGCCGCGTTCGTCACCCTGCTGGTTGCGATCTTCGCCCGCGACGCCAACATGGCGCAGGGCGCGCAAATCTTCTCCACAGGCCTGCTCTCGGGATACTCGCGAGACCTCGAGCGCGATGCCGATCTCGCATCCATTGCCTACCTGTCCAAGACCGCCTACAGCCCGGTCGCGGTGCTGACCGTGCTGGAGCGGTTGGTGAGGGCAGAGCAGCTCTCGCCGCGGCGCGACCTGGGCGCCTTCGCCGAGCATCCCAAGACCGCTGAGCGCGCGCAGTACGTGGAGGCCGAGCTTCGCGCCCGCCGGATTGCGCTCGTACGGCGGGTTCCGGCCAACTACCTGGTACTCACGGTGCGGGAGCACCTCGATGGGGACGTGGCTCTCACCGAGCTTCTGCTCAACCACCGTCCGATCGTGCGGCTGCCGGATCCGGCCAGGATCAAGGAGGCAGCCGACCTGCTCGACCGGCTCTTCGACGCCGACCTCGAGCCGTTCGAGGTGTCCGCGGCCGAGTATCCGGGAGGTTGGGGTGTGTTCGCCCGTGGCTGGGCAGTATTCCGCTTCACCCCCAGGGACGTCTCACTCGAGGGCGGATCGGTGCGCGATCTCGCCGTGACCATTGCCTTCCGCCTGCGCGCAGCCATTGACGATGACATCCGCCGGAGGCGGCTGCAGGGGTAGTGCGCGGCGATAGCGATCTCACCGGACGT
>CAYLKW010000171.1:0-3466 GCA_964384245.1 uncultured bacterium | reverse complement strand
AGAGCCTTTGCGGTACCGCCGGCGGTCCGGCTACTTGATTGTGACTGTCGCGCCCTCGGCCTCGAGCTTGGTCTTGATGGCCTCGGCCTCCTGGCGGCTGACCTTTTCCTTGACGGACTTCGGCGCGCCGTCCACCAACTCCTTTGCCTCCTTGAGGCCCAGTCCGGTGAGTTCGCGCACGACCTTGATCACCTGGATCTTCTTCTCTCCCACGGCCGCCAGGATCGCGTCAAACTCGGTCTGCTCCTCGACCGCCGAGGCAGCAGCCGCTCCCGGCATCGCGGCGATGGCAACCGGCGCTGCCGCTGAAACACCAAACTTCTCCTCGAGCGCCTTGACCAGTTCGGCCAGTTCCAGCACCGTCAGACCGCTGATCGCCTCGATGATCTCTTCTTTGCCAAGCTTTGCTACCACGGTAGTCCCTCCCGTCGGTTTCGTTCAGTATGGTCAGTATGGTCCTGTTCTGGCGACTGTCTCTCGGCGGGCCGGCTAGGCGGCGCGCTGTTCTCGAATCTGGTCCAGTGCGCGAACGAGCTTGCGCGGAAGGCCGGACAGAACCCCGGCCAAACCGCTCAGGGGCGCCGCGATGCCGCCCACGACCAGGGCAAGGAGCTCCTTGCTGCTCGGAAGATCTGCAAGCACCCTCGTCCGAGCGTCGTCAATGACGGCGCCGGCCAGGATGCCCCCTTTGATCGTCAACTTGCGGGACTGCCGGCTGAACTCCTGGATCACCTTGGCAACCAGCACGGGGTCACCTGAAGCAAAAGCCGCCGCGGTGGGACCTTCCATCTGATGCTCCAGGCCCTCGATGCCAGCCGCGTCAGCAGCGATCCTCAAGAGGCGGTTCTTCACCACCCGATACTCCGCGCCAACGCTGCGCAGCCGGCCCCGCAACACCGTGATCTCCCCGACGGTCAGCCCCCGGAAGTCCGTGAGAATCACCGCCGCGGATTTGTCCAGGCGAGCCTTGAGCTGTGCGACCTCTTCTACCTTCTCGGGTCGAGCCATCGGACCCTCACACTCCTGCAACATAATGGACCCGCCGCAGGCAGACGGGTCCACACCCGATCCGCTCCTCGGCAGGCGACCTGTGTCCTTAGGCCCGCAAGGCGGGCACCTGCTGTCTCTGGTGCGCGGCCGCCCGCAGGCGGCCCTGTATGCACTTCCCGCACGGGCCTCGAGCCCGCGCGATTGTAGCACGGCCCCTGGCCACCGTCAAACCTGGTCGGCCCCTGGGGCGCGCTTGGTCCCCCGTTACTGCGGGCGGATGACGTCCAGGGCCTTGGCCGGATCTATCCGGATCCCGGGTCCCATTGTGGGCGCGATCACAAGCGACCGCAGATACTGCCCCTTGGCGGCGGCCGGTCGGGCCCGGGACACGGCGTCCATCAGGGCCACCAAGTTCTCCAGAAGCTGTCCCTCTGGGAACTTCGCCTTGCCCAGCGGCACGTGAATGATGCCCGCCTTGTCGAGCCGGAACTCGATCTTGCCGGCCTTGATCTCCCGCACGGCGCGGGCCAGATCCATGGTCACGGTTCCCGCCTTGGGATTGGGCATCAGCCCCCGTGGGCCCAGCAGACGCCCCAACCGGCTTACAAGGCTCATCACGTCCGGGGTGGCCACCGCAACGTCGAACTCCAGCCATCCACCCTGGATCTTCTCGATCAGGTCCTCGGCGCCGACAACGTCCGCGCCCGCGGCCTCGGCCTCCCGGGCCTTTTCGCCCTTGGCGAAGACCAGGACCCGTACCGACTTGCCCGTACCGTGAGGCAGTACCACGGTGCCGCGCACCTGCTGGTCGGCCTGCTTAGGGTCCACACCCAGGCGGATGTGGGCCTCGATCGTCTCCTCGAACTTCGCCGTGGAGGTCTCCCGGACCAGGCGGACGGCCTCCTCGGGAGTGTGTAGCCGCCGGGCTTCCACCTGCTTGGCGGCCGTGAGGTATCGTTTGCCGTGACGTCCCATCGTAGAACCTCCCTGCGGTGCAAACGGGGCGTTGCCCCTCCCGCGCGTGGTGCCTGCGCCTACCCGACGACCTCGATGCCCATGGATCGGGCGGTGCCCTCGATCATCCTCATCGCCGCCTCCACCGTGGCGGCGTTCAGGTCTGGCATCTTGCGCTCCGCGATCTCCCGCACCTGCTTGAGCGTCACGGATCCCACCTTGGTCTTGTTGGGCTGGCCGGAGCCCTTGTCCAGGCCCGCAGCCTGCCGGAGCAGCACGGACGCCGGAGGAGTCTTGGTGACGAACGTGAAGGTGCGATCCGCGTAGACGGTGATCTCTACGGGCACGATCGTCCCCGTGAGCTTGGCGGTCCGCTCGTTATAGGACTTGCAGAACTCCATGATGTTGACGCCGTGCTGTCCCAGCGCCGGACCCACCGGCGGCGCCGGCGTTGCCTTCCCGGCCTGGATCTGCAGCTTGACCATCGCCACGATTCTCTTGGCCATCTCTGCCTCCTACAGCTTCTCTACCTGACCGAAGTCCAACTCAACCGGGGTCTCGCGGCCAAAGATCGAGACGAGAACCCGAACCTTTTCCTTCTCCGCCATGAGATCGTCCACCAGACCGGTGAAGTCCATGAACGGCCCCGAGGTGATCCGCACCGGCGACCCCTTCTGGTAGGTGATGCGATACTTCGGGGTCTCGTCCTTCAACTGCCGCAGCAAGGTCCGGACCTCGCGGTCATCGAGCGGGATGGGCCGGTTGCCCGACCCGACGAAGCCGGTCACGCCGGGCGTGTTACGGACCACGTACCAGGTGTCGTTTTCCAGCTCGCCCTTCTCGTCCACGCGCACTTCAACCAGCACGTATCCGGGGAAGATCTTGCGATCTACTTCCCGGCGCTTGCCCCCCTTGATTTCCTTCTCCTTCTCGGTCGGGATCAGCACCTGGAAGATCTTGTCCTTCATGTTCATCGTGGCGATGCGACGTTCCAGGTTGGACTTCACCTTCGCCTCGTAGCCGGAGTAGGTGTGAATGACGTACCACTTCAGCCGGGGGTCCCGCGCCACGGTCTCTTCCGGCTCGACGGCCTCTACGACCGGCTCGACCGGCTCATCGGCAAACAGGCCCTTCAGGGGATCGTCAGTCTTCGACATTGGCGCTACCGCGGCGACGGGGGGAGCAGCAATCGCTTGACCAGGACCGTGTAGATGTAGTCGAAGACGCCCAGGTAGATGGCCATCACCGTCAGGACCACCACGACCACGATGGTCATGCTGATCAGTTCCCGGCGGGACGGCCAATCCACGCGGTTCAACTCCACCCATACTTCCCTCAGGTACCCGATGATGCGCTCGACGAACGCCGGCCACCGCCGCGGCGCCGCGGCGCGAACCTGCCGCTGGGCCGGGCGTGATACCAGTTTCACGTCTGTCGTGCGGGCCATCGCTGCCCTCCCTCGCGCTCTCCGATGCAAAAAAAAAGAGCCTGCGGCCGGACCAGTGCAACCCTGAGTATACCA
>CAYLKW010000170.1:0-3478 GCA_964384245.1 uncultured bacterium | reverse complement strand
CTGACTTCAGTCAGTAGAGATTCCACCAGCTTGTAGCTGGTGGTAGTTCAATTTTTAGACCTTGAAGATAATGGATGCCTTAGTTCGTTTAATTCGATCAGAGAACTTCGAGAAAGAAGTTGTTGCTGAAAACAAACCGGTTCTTTTATTATGTATGCCCTGGGACGGAGAGTTTCCAAAGCAGTTGGATCTCATAGAGAAAATAGCAAGGAGGCATAGCCAGAACATAAAGGTCGGTTTGTTACAGGAGGAGTTTATCGAAGCATTCAGAAGGAATTACACAGTGTTAGGAACGCCGACCTATTTAGTCCTGGTCGAAGGCAAGGAAATAAAGCGACACCTGGGGATTGCAGACCATGAAACTTTAACTGCCTTCATCGATGGCCTTTTGTCTTAAGGATAAACCTCCCCAGCCTAAAATAAAAGATAATTTTCACAACCTCATTTTGATATTGACATAGTAACTCCTTATGATATTGTCCAATTGATGTTCCAATTGGAATATCTCTTTTATAAAAATGTGCCAGAATACCTCCCAGCTCTGCTGGGGGGATGAATGGCATTCCCTCTCCCCCATTTTGAGGGAGCGGGAAGGGGGCATGAATTGTCAATTCCTTATTCCATTATTAAACCAAACATCAATAAAAGGGGGTGATTGACAGTTTTGTATTTATGTTCAGAGTTGTCATAGGGTATGTTTATGAAGGGCCTGAAGGAGAAGATCGTTATTTCTTTAAAAAAGGAGGGGGAGTGAGATGAAACTGACAAAATTTATAAAGATGGCGACGTTTATCATTTTTTCCATTTTTTTCTTTTCCAATTCTTCTGCGGCGCCTGCCGATGGGATTCCAGCGCGTGATGTTTTTGACGTTAAGGTGGTTTCCAGTGTGCCCAACCAGGTGAGCGGAGGTGATGCCCGCATCCACATCCAGGTGCCTCGGACAGTGCCCCTACACCAGGTGGAAGTTTTAGTCAATGGCCTTGATCAACGAAGCCGCTTTTCCGTGATTCCAGGCACGCGCACCTTGACCGGGGTCATTGATGGACTGATCCTGGGTCAAAACACTCTAAGGGTTCAACCCAATGGAAAAGGCAAGGGCCGTCCGGACCCTGTAGCCCTTATCCTGACCAACTATCCTATCACAGGTCCCATATTTTCCGGTCCACATCAACACCCCTTTGTCTGCACAGTCATGACCGAAGGTCTGGGCCAACCGATCCCGGACCACCCCACCACCGGCACAAAGGTTTTCGATGCCAACAGTAACATTATAGGTTACAGCCGGGATTGTTCGGTCAATACCCAGGTGGTCTTCAGGTATAGATCCAACGCAGGGTCATGGAAGGATTATACCCCGGGGATGGAACGTCCGGCTGACATGGCGCAGACAACCACGATAGAGGGAAAAACCGTAGACTTTATCGTCCGCTGGGAGAGAGGCACCATTAACCGATTCATTTATAGTATCGCCATGCTGGCTCCTGGCGACGATGGCCCATGGAAATTGAATAAAGATGCGTGGAGCGGGCGACTGCTCTATGTCTATGACGGAGGAGTGGCCATTGGACGAAGCCAGGGCAGACCGAGCGTTTCCAGCATGCTTCCACCTCTGGCATTAGGGCGTGGATACGCTGTGATCTATTCAACCGGCACACGCACTGCCACTCATTATAATCTGCAATTAGGGGGCGAGACAGCCCTGATGGTCAAAGAGCGGTTTATCGAACGTTATGATGTGCCGATATATACGGTCGGCGTGGGGGGATCAGGCGGCGCAATCCAGCAGTATATCTATGCCCAGAACCACCCGGGCCTGCTTGATGCGGCCATTCCACAATACTCTTATCCGGACATGGTGACCCAGGCCGTGCACATCGGCGACTGTGAACTCCTTGAGTTCTACATGGATGTACTTGATGTGATCAACCCACGTTGGGCAACATGGACAAACCGCACTCTATTGGAAGGACTTAATGCCAGCAATACGGTCATGAACCCATATACCAGAAGGTCAGGAGCAAGCGAGTGTGTGATCGGCTGGAGAGGCCTCTCGCCATTAACCCTCAACCCACGCTTTGGCTCTGTTCCCAATCAGGCCCTTTATGAGCCGCAGTCAGCCATTGCCTCTATTGAATGGACGCACTTTGCAGATATTGTCAACATCGTCGGTCGAGACGCTGACGAATACGCCCGCAGCTACTGGGACAATGTTGGCGTGCAATATGGGCTGGAATCGGTGGCCACCGGAAAGATTACGCCCGCGGAGTTCCTGAAGTTAAATGCTGTCATCGGCGGCTGGAAAAACGAACCTGACATGCTGCAGGAGGGTTCGCCCTTCTTCCCCCCACACAATTCCGCTAATTGGGATCCATGGAGCTATCGCAATCAGGTCTTCAGCACCACTCCAATTCCTGCTCCCCGCACCGTGGGCAACCTTGAGGCCATGCGAGCGGTTTACAAGGCAGGGTTAGTCTTTATGGGGAAAATAGACATCCCGGTTATTGACTGGCGCCTTTACTTAGAAGACGAACTTGATATGCACAACTCACATCAATCTTTCGCAGCACGACAGCGAGTACGGGATGGACGCGGCAATTCAGACAACCAGGTGATCTGGTTTACCGATTATGTGAGCGGAGATCGCTTCGACCAGACACCTGAGGCCCTGGAGGTAATGGATGAATGGATGATGAACATTCTAACTAATCCCTCGGGTGGGGTGGCGGGGAACAAACCGATTCGGGCAGTGGATCGTTGTTTCGATCATAACGGCATTCAAATTGCCGCTGGTTCGAATGTCTGGGATGGCATCCTGGATGGCAATCCCCAAGGAGCATGCACTGCCTTGTTTCCGATTTATGGAACGCCTCGTGTCGTTGCGGGCGGTCCTTTCAAGGGGAGCATCTTCAAATGCCAGCTCAAATCAGTTTCTCAAGCCATTGCGGATGGTGATTATGGTGTTTGGATCCTCTCACCATCGGAGCAGGGTATGCTTATGCAGATCTTTCCTCAGGGAGTCTGCGATTTCAGCAAGCCAGATGCCGGATTGCCTCCAGGTTGGTAAAAGATTGGAAATGGTTTCAGGCTGAAATGTATATCGTTCCGTTATGTCCCCCTCCCCTCTCCCCCTTTTGGGGAGCGGGGAGGGGGCATGAATTGTCAATTCCTCATTTCATTATTAATCCAAACATCAATAATATCCCTCCCAACCTCCTCCCTTTTAGACTGTGTCATGAATCCAATTCGTCTTTGCGAGCGACCGAAGGGAGCGTGGCAATCCGACGAAGTCGTTGCGAGGGCGTAGCCCGCGGCAATCTCGCTTGTTCCTTCGCTTTATTCAGGACAAGGCTCCGGTCGCTTCACTCTCTCGCAATAATATTACTACACAGTCACCCATGTGAGGGGTAAAAAAATCGCCCAATTTAGGTAATATTTATTGACAACTCTTTTTAAGAGTTGTACAGTCTCCTTATGGAA
>CAYLKW010000169.1:0-3542 GCA_964384245.1 uncultured bacterium | reverse complement strand
TGAACTCCTCTGGCAGCCCGGCCACGACCCCCGCCGTCAGCACGGGAAGCAGCCGCGCGCTTCGTGGGACGGCCTGCCGTTCCATCAGAATCGCGCCGCGATCGAGCACTTCCCCGACGGTCAGGCTGCTGTCGCGACACTCTAACAGCGTCTCCAGGTCCATCCCGATGATGGCTGGTAACCCCACAGGTCTGGGATGGCCCTGGGCGGTTCCGGAGAAGACCGCTATCTGACCGCCCTTGACGAAGCCCGGCCCGGTTCCCTCCCAGAGAAGCAGAACCCCCTCCGCTACTTCCCGTGTCTCCTGGAGATCAAGCATCCTGACGGCCCCATCAGACCCCACGAAGAACGGGCTGGCAGGCGTGTCGAGGAGCACAGTGCAGCCGATCTCTTCCAGCGCCTCCCTCTGAAGCGCCTCGACGGCAGACTCGCCTGGCTCGACGCGTCCGCCTATGCAGCCCATCCCGACGGTGATCTCGCCTCCGGGCCCGTGCGTCCACTTCGCGGGCTTCTGGACCTCGAATAGGAAACGGCCTTGCTGCCGCAGGAGCACCGAGGCGCCGACGATCATGGCGTCACGCTGATCCAGAACGCCTGGCTCCACGCCCGCCGCGGTCCTGCCCGACACTCGACCCGCACGAAACCCTCGTCCCCGGCAGGCATGTAGCAACCTTCGCCTCCGCGCAGGACGGCGCGTGGCCGGCCCGCGGCATCGAACACGTGCACCTCGTCGGCGGCGCTGCGCACAGCAATCTCACCGCCGGCGACGCCGAAGTCCGCTTCCACACCTGTGCTGGCGTAGAACGCCCCGGAAAGCAGCGCCCCTCGCAGGGCATCGGCTGTGATCGCCTCCACCTTCACCATCACCCAGGCGCGATCGAACTGCAGCGAGGTATGGCAGTCGTCGCCCGCGACCGCCCCGATGCGCGCCTCCGGGCCGTGCGCCCAGGCGGCGCGGGCCCAGCGGCGCAGGTCCTCGTCCGGATTCGAGTGGGGGTTCCAGATCTCAACCAGAAATGGCCCTCGCAGCGCTGTCATCGTCTCTGCTGTCCAGGCACCGGTCCACAGATTGCCGGTCCAGGACGGATGTTGCAGGCACGGAACCCCGCCCCCGGCCAGGGTGCGCGTGATGCGTTCCTGGGCAGATCCTGTGCCCAGCACCTGGTCAACCAGCAGGCGGCCCAGATGCTGGCCAAGCGGCGGCAGGCCACGGACGATCGTCTCCTCTACGCCCGGCAGGGCCAGGAACGCGCCTTCGTTCACCTCATCGCAGCGCGTCACGCGGTCGTGGTCGGTGAAGCACACGAAGTTGTACCCCGCGTCACGGTAGCGCATCGCCAGGTCGGAGGGTTCGAACCGTCCGTCAGATCGGCGGGTGTGGCAGTGCAGTTGCGCCTTGCGGTAGGTCCCCGGGACCGCGTACGGATCGCGGATCTGCATCTCGGTCACGGACGGGTGGCCACGGTCACGCGCGCGGCCCTGTATCCCAGTTTCCGCAGGTGCTCGCTCACCCTGGCCATGCGGTCGGTCAGGCCAGGATGGGTGCGCAGGAGCACCTCGTACCTGCCCGGGTCTGCTTCCCCGGAGGCGCGCAGCCGGCTCATGAAGCCGAGCGCGGCCGATGCATCATATCCGGCCCGGTGCGCGTAGGAAACGGCCAGACGGTCGGCCTCGAACTCGAACTCCCGCGAGAACCCCCTCGACAGGAAGAACCGCACGATCTCCGCGATTTGCGCGGCGGTGGTATCACCGCCCAGGAGCAGACTCGCGATCAGGCCGAAGAGGAAGTGCCGCTCGATCATCGTCACGTGATGCCTGGCGGCCACGTGCCCTATCTCGTGCGCCATCACGAAGGCCAGCTCCGCGTCGGACCGCACGAACCGCACAAGCCCTTCGGTGGCGTAGATGAACCCTCCGGGCAGCGAGACCGCGTTCACCTCGCGGCCGCGCAACACCTTGAAAGTGTACGGTAATCCGCGCCGATCTGAGACGGCGGCCACACGCTGCCCCACCCCGGCCACCCGGGCCGCGAGCGAGGGGTCGTGCGTCAGGCCGACCTCGGCTTCCAGGCCGGCCGCCGCGTGCCGGCCGATCCGGATCTCCTGATCCTGGCCTATGATCCCGGCCGCGGCCGGGCGCGCGGACGCAAGCACCAGCATGAGTATCCCGACTACTGCCAGGGCCCGCTGCGGCGCGCGCCGCCCTCTGGAGCATCCTTGCGACCCGAGGGGACGCGTGCTACGATGCGCGTGAATCGGTCCTGATGGCCCCATGCAGATCACCATTTCTCTCTACGCCGCCCACCGGGAAGCCGTGGGCACCGCGACCGTTCAGCTTGCGGTCCCAGAGGGCACCACGGCCGGCGGACTCTGGGAAATCCTCACGAAACGATATCCGAACCTAGACCGCATGCCGCGCCCGACCACGGTGGCGATCAACGACACGGTGGTGCCGCAGGACAGCACCCTGGCCGACGGCGACCGCGTCGCGCTGCTGGCCCCGGTCAGCGGGGGCAGCGGGGGCGCGCTCCTCGAACTCACCGCTGAGCCGATCCGCGTGGACGCGGTGCTCGACTCGGTGCGCCACCCGGGCGCGGGCGCGGTCGTACTGTTCCTGGGCACGGTCCGGGACCACTCGCGCGACCGCCACGTCGAGCGCCTCGAGTACGAAGCATACGAGGCGCTCGCGCGGACCGAGATGGACCGAATCGCGGAGCAGGCGGCCGAACGTTGGGGCGCGCGCATCTCCATCGTTCACCGCCTGGGCACCCTGGCCGTCGGCGAGATCAGCGTGGCCGTCGCGTCCGCCGCGCCCCACCGACGCGAGGCGTTCGAGGCCGGCCGCTTCGCCATTGACGCCCTCAAGCAGACCGTCCCAATCTGGAAGAAGGAGATCTGGGCCGGCGGCGCCGAGTGGATCGGTTAAGCCACCCGCTCGGGCACCAGCACGATCTTCCCAAACTGCTCGCGGCGCTCCAGCATGCGGTGGGCTTCCGCGGCCTGCGCCAGCGGCATCACCGCGTGGACCACGGGACGGACGCCGCCGGATTCCACCAGCCGCATCACCTCGAGCATCTCGCGCTTCGTGCCCACCCAGGTCCCGTGGATCGCCAGTTGCCGGCCGTAGATGTATCGGATGTCGGTGGTCCCGTCAGCGCCCGCAGTGGCGCCGCAGGTTACGAGCCGGCCCCCGCGCGCCAGTGACCTGAGACTGGTCTCCCAGGTGGCCTTGCCCACGTGATCGAACACCACGTCCACTCCCCGGCGGTCGGTCAGCCGGCGCACTTCTTCGTAGACGTCTTGCTCGGAGTGGTTGATCACAGCATCGGCGCCCAGCTCCCTGGCGCGGTCCAGCTTCCAGTCCGCGCCGGCAGTGGCAATCACCCGGGCTCCCAGCCGCCGCGCGATCTGCACCCCGGCGCTGCCCACTCCGCTGCCCGCACCCCAGACAAGCACGGTCTCGCCCATCCGGATACGGCCGTTGGTTACCAGCATGTTCCACGCGGTCAGGAAGACCAGGGGCACGGCCGCGGCCTCCTCGAA
>CAYLKW010000168.1:1372-3543 GCA_964384245.1 uncultured bacterium | reverse complement strand
GTATCGAGGAGTAGCGGTTGACCGGCCTGGGGGCCCGTGGTAACATCCGACCCAATCACTTGTCGCCCATGCATTGACGGAGGCCAGTAGTCAAGGGCGAGGCGCAAGCGAGCCGGGGAGCTCATTGAGCTGGTGTGAACCCGGCCGCCGTAGCCCTGACGAACCCACCTCCTGAGCCGCGGTTCAAGCGCTCCGCCGTGCGGAGCGCCGAAGACCGCCGGGTGTGCCCGGTATCGCACGCTGAGAGCGCAGCCGCCTCCGGACGCGTGCCGTCCGGTCCTCGGCTGCGAACTGAGGTGGCACCGCGGAAGCCCCTTCCGCCCTTGGGCGGTTGGGGTGATTGCTTTTCGTGGGGTCATCTTGGAAGGACGGTGAGGTGGATGGACGCCGCGATCGGGTTCATCGGCGCGGGGAGCATGGCAGAGGCGTTGATCCGGGGTCTGCGGGGCGCCGGAATGGACGGCGCGCAGATCCTGGCAACCAACCGCAGCCGTCGGGATCGTCTCGACCACCTGAGGACCTCCTGGGGGATTCGCGTCACTCCTGACAAGGCAGAGGTCTGCGGGTCGGCGCGGACGCTGATTCTGGCGGTCAAGCCCGGGGACCTCGCGCAGGCGGCTGCGGAGCTGCGGCCTCACCTCGCCCCCCTGCACCGGGTGATCTCGGTGCTGGCCGGCGTGCGCTGCGCCTCGGTTGAGCGGCACCTGGATGGCGCGCCGGTGATCCGCGCCATGCCCAACCTGCCTGCTGCGGTCATGGCCTCTGCGACGGCGCTGGCCTACGGACGGCGAGTGGGTGGTGACCATCGGGCGGCCGCGGTGTCCCTGTTCAGCCGTTTGGGCCAAACCGTGGAGGTGCGCGAGGAGGCCCTCGACGCGGTCACCGCGGTCGCGGGCAGCGGTCCCGCCTATGTCTACCTGTTCATGGAAGCCCTGATCGAGGCTGGGGTCCAGGCCGGCCTGTCGCCAATCGTGGCAAGGGATCTGGCGCTGCAGACCGTCTACGGCGCTGCGAAGCTCGTAGTGGAAACCGGCAGCGACCCGGGCGATCTCCGGCGCCGCGTGACGTCGCCGAACGGCACCACGATGGCGGGATTGGCCGCGTTGGAGGAGGGTGGATTCACCGCCGCCATCGGAGAAGCCGTGCGCAGGGCAACCCAGCGCGCAACTGAACTGGGGAGGTAACCGCCAAGGAGAGAGCGCGACTGGCGGCGTAGGTATAATGGCAGGTTGCCGTGATCACGTCGTTCCCCAAGCCTACCTCGGCGGCCATTACGCACGTACGTGAGCGGGCGGCCCGGCCCGACGTGGACGTCTTCTGGGCCAGCGCCGTGGACGCGTTCATCTTCTTGAAGGCCAACAACCTTCTGGAGCGGTACGCCCCGCCGGCGGAGTTCCGGCGCGGCATTCCCGAAAAGGTGGCCGGGTTCCCTATCAACGATGCCGACGGGTTCTTCCACGGGTTCGCCGTGAGCGGCTACGGCATCATGTGGAACAAGACCTACCTGGCGCGCAACCGCCTACCCGCGCCCAAGGAATGGGATGATCTGGTCAAACCCGAGTACTTCGGCCACCTGGTCATCACCGCCCCGAGCCGCAGCGGCACCACCCACCTGACCGTTGAGACGATCCTGCAGGGATACGGCTGGCAGAAGGGCTGGGAGTTGCTGATACAGATGGGTGGCAACATGGGCGCGATCACCGAGCGCTCGTTCGGCGTTCCCGAGGCCGTGATCGCCGGCCACTACGGCATAGGCGTCGTGATTGACTTCTTCGGGCTCTCGGCCATCGCGTCCGGGCAGCCGATAGACTTCGTCTATCCCTCCCTGACGTCGGTGGTGCCGGCCAACGTCGCCATGATCAAGGGCGCGCCGAACCCCGAAGGCGCCCGCCGGTTCATCAATTTCCTGCTGAGCGACGAAGGCCAGCGCCTGCTCTTCAAGCCCGAGATCGCGCGGCTGCCCGTGCGGACCACACTCTACGCCGAGGCGCCTAAGGGCATTCCCAACCCGTTCAAGATGCGGGCCGGTGTACAGTTCGATGCCGACCTGTCGGCGGGTCGGTACAACGTCACCAACCGGATGTACGACCAGATCATCACGTTCCGCCACGCCGACCTAAGGAAGGCCTGGGAGTCCGTCTACCGTGCCGAGAAGGCGATCGAGGCCGCAA
>CAYLKW010000168.1:0-1272 GCA_964384245.1 uncultured bacterium | reverse complement strand
GTGAGGCGTCGCTAGACCAAACGCGGATTTGCGCGGACGGTCCGCAAGATGAGCATCCCTGCTCCCCTGCCGCTGCCGGAGCCTCCCCCGGTGCCGCTACCGACCCGCGCAGCGTTCAGGTGGCGGGTGGCCGTGGATCCCGGGCACGCCGCCCTGATGGCGATCCTGTTGGCCATCCTGGGCGCGTTCGTCGTCGCCCGCTACGACTTTCCCGGCCGGATGCTGGTGGTCACGCTCGCCACCCTGCCACTCGTCATCCCGCCGTTCGTCGGCGCGATCGCGCTGATGCAGATCTTCGGCCGCGCCGGGACCGTAACGCTGCTGTTCCAGGACCTGTTTGGCCTGCGCCTCAACATCATGGAGGGCCTGCGAGGGATCATCCTTGCGCAGGCGCTGCACTTCTTCCCATTCATCTTCCTGACGGTGACCACCGCGCTGATGAACGTGGACCGGTCACTGGAGGAGATGGGGCAGATGATGGGCGCGCGTGGTTGGCGGCTGCAGCGCCGGGTGGTGTTCCCGCTGGTGCTGCCGTCCTATGCCGCCGGCGCGCTGCTCACCTTTGTGAAAGCAGTGGACGACATCGGCACGCCGTTCATCCTGAACTTCAAGAACATGCTCGGCCCGCAGGCCTACCTGCGCATCACCACCGTGGGCCGGGACGACGTGGACGGCTACGTGATCTGCGTCGTCATGGTCGTCATCTCGATCGTCTGCGTGCTGGCCTCGAACTGGATCGTCTCCCGCCGCGAGTACGCCACGCTCCAGACCGGCGCACGGGCGCCCGAAGGCGGCCGGACGCTGACCGGGTGGCGGCTGACCGGTGTGTTGGGCCTGTGCGCCGCGATCATAGGCGCCGGGCTGATCCCGCACCTGGGAGTGGTGCTGCTGTCGTTCAGCAAGGTGTGGAGTCTCAGCTACCTGCCCAGCGCCTACACGCTGGGCAACTACGCCGAGATCTTCCTGCGCGCCCCGCGCTTCGTGGTCAACACCCTCGTCTACAGCGTGGGCGCCGCGCTGATAAGCGTGGTGCTGGCCGCGGCGATCGCCTATCTACTTCAGCGCGGCCGGGTCCCCGGCAAGGGGCTGCTCGACTGGATCGCCATGATGCCGATCGCCCTGCCCGGCGTCGTGGTAGGTGTGGGCTTCCTGCGCGTCTTCTACGGCATCAGGCTCCCCTGGATAGACCAGCCTCTGGCAGCCACCTGGGTGATCTTCGTGCTGGCCTACATGGTGCGGCGGCTTCCCTACGCTCTGCGCGCCAGCCACGCG
>CAYLKW010000167.1:0-3565 GCA_964384245.1 uncultured bacterium | reverse complement strand
CAACTGGAGCCCAAGGTGCTCCTGACGCAGAAGATGAAGATACCCTAGTCCCCCCGCGGTGCCCGCCTCCGGCCGAAGAGGAAGGAGGCGCCTTCGGCTCGAAACCGCGATGCATAGCAGCGCCGTCCGGCATTGTTGGTTCAGCCACTCCGATTAGGAGGAATGAGTCATGTGCGTCCCTGTCCTGCGCGCGATCGTTGTTGCCGTCGCTGCCCTCGCCATATCCGTTTCAGGACTGGGGGCGGCTTTCGCCGGCCCCACAATCAGACTCTCAATCGCCACCGGGACGACAGGTGGTGTCTTCTTCCCCGTTGGAGGTGGAATCGCCTCGATCATATCCAAGAATCTACCAGGCGTTTCAGCCACCGCGGAAGTGACCCCTGGATCGGTCGACAATATGCGACTGATCTACTCCAAGGGCGCGGACTTGGCATTGGTCAACGCGGACGTGGCGTTCGACGCGCTTAAGGGTGAGGACGTCTTCCGTAACACCCCGGTGCCGATCAGAGCGCTGATGCCCCTCTACGATGGGTACGCTCAGTTGATAACGATAGACGGGACAGGCATCAACGTCCTGGGGGATTTGCGTGGGAAGCGGGTCTCCACCGGCGCGCCGGGCAGTGGGACCGAGTACTTCGCGCTCAGGGTTCTTGAGGCGGGCGGGCTCAACCCAGATCGCGACATGCGGCGTGAGCGTCTCGCCCCGGCGCCCTCCACCGACGGCGTCAAAGATAGGAGACTCGATGCGTACTTCTGGGCAGGGGGTGTTCCAACGGGCACCGTGATTGACCTCGCGGTCTCTCCTGGGATACGAATCCGCCTTGTTCCGCTCGACGGAGTCCTCCCCGCCCTGCAGCGCAGGTGGCCTGGCGTGTACCAGCGTTCGGTCATCCTGAAGGAGTACTACCCCGGCCTCCCCGCGAACGTGCCAACATTCAGTTTCCCCGCACTGCTTGTTGTCCATAGGGACTTCGACGCCGAGCTGGCATACCAGATTACCAAACTGATATTCGAACGGCGTGCCGAGCTCGCCCAGGTGCACAAGGAGGCCGCCAACATCACCACGCTTGGAGCCGCCGTCCGCTCGCCCGCGCCCTACCATCCAGGTGCCGTCCGGTTCTACCGCGAGCGCGGCGTGGAAGGGTTCTAGCGCGGCCCGTCCTTTGCGGTGGCGGCCTTCGCCTTTGGGGCCGCCACCGTCATGTTCGATCCCCTACGGGAGAGGCGATGGACAGACACGATGAGCCAGCCGTGGCAAAGTCCGAGGAAGAGCTGAGAGAGATCGTCGAGGAGTACGAAGGCAAGACTCGCAAGCTCACAGGCCCATGGGCTCTTCTCGTCACCGGACTGGCTGTCTTCATGTCGCTCTACCACCTGTATGCGGCCAACGCCACAATAGTGCAACACGTGCACCTAACGCGGCACCTCATGCTGGCGCTCGTCTTGAGCTTCATGCTCTATCCTGCGACGAGGCGCTCCATGAAGCGAGGGGCCCCCAGCCTAGTCGATCTCGTGATGGTGACGCTCAGCGTCATCGCTCTGGGGTATGTTCTGTTTGACTTTGAGGCCTTCATCTATCGGGCATACATCCCTACAAGGCTCGACATAGCTTTTGGAATCATCACGATATTGCTGGTACTTGAGGCCACGCGCCGGACGGTCGGCAACGCGCTGATGCTACTTGTGGTCGCGTTCCTCGCCTATGCGTTCGCGGGCCCGTTCCTGCCGGAGCCATGGACCCACCGCGGCTACAGCCTGGTGCGCGTCGTGGGGCAGCTCTACGTCACCCTGGAGGGGATCTTCGGCGTTCCTCTGCAGGTCTCTGCAACGTTCATCATCCTGTTTACGATCTACGGAGCAGTTCTGGACGCATCCGGAGCAGGCAGGTTCTTTGTGGATCTCGCCCTCGCGATCACCAAACGCCGGCGAACTGGTCCTGGACAGGCGACAACAATTGCCTCGTTCCTGCTCGGCGGCCCGTCCGGAAGCGGAGTGGCGACAACCGTGGCGGTGGGCGCCATAACCTATCCGATGCTCAAGCAAGCGGGATACGATCGGGAGTCGGCAGGAGGGCTGCTCTCGGCCGGTGGCATTGGAGCTGTGATCTCCCCTCCAATACTGGGCGCGGCAGCATTCATCATTGCTGAGATGCTGAGGGTGTCATACCTGACCGTCGTGACGATGGCGATCATCCCTACGATCCTCTACTACTTCTCGATCATGCTGATGATCGAGTTTGACGCGCGGAGGATGGTGCTCAAGCGGGTCGAGATCACGGCTGGCAACACGCTCCAGCTTGTCGTCCGCTACTGGTACCTGCTTTCATCGCTCGTCTTGATTCCAGTCTTCATGATCATCGGGTTCACGGCAATCAAGGCCGTGTTCTGGGTCACGGTCATCGCTGCGGCATCGAGCCTACTGCGCCGCGAGACCGCGCTGGTGACCCTGGACCGTGTGGGTTCAGGTGGGGGTGGGAGGAGAGCAGTGGCCGGCTTCGCGGTGAACCCGAGCGGATTGATGAACGCGCTCGACAACGGTTCCCGCCAGGTGCTCAGCGTTGCCGTGACAACCGCGGCCGCTGGGATCATCGTGGGGGTTGTAAACCTCACAGGCCTGGGGCTCAAGATATCCGACGTGATCATTACGTACTCCGGAGGGCACCTGCTTACAACGCTCTTGCTGGCTGCCGTGGCGCTCTGGGTCCTTGGGCTGGCACTGCCCATTACCGCGACCTACATCGTGGCCGCCGTGACCGTTGCGCCGGCTCTCACCAGGTTGGGAGTGCCTGAGCTAGCTGCCCACATGTTCATCTTCTACTACTCGATCCTGTCGGAGGTCTCCCCGCCGGTGGGGCTATCGCCCCTCGCCGCGGCCGCTCTGACCGGGGGCAGGCCGTTCCTCACCATGCTGATGGCCTGGAAGTACACGCTGCCGGCGTTTGTCGTACCCCTCATGTTCACCATCCACGCTTCCGGAATGGGGCTGCTTCTGCAGGCGCCCTGGCAGACGGTGGCGTACACGTTCACCACGGCGGTGTTTGGTCTGACGGCTCTGGCCGCGGCCGTGACCGGCTGGTTCCTGCGGAGGGCGACCTGGATCGAGAGGCTGGTTCTGGCTGTGGCAGGAACCGTTTTGATCTATCCATCGGCACTCCAGGACATCGGCGCCATTGCCGCCGTGCTCGTGGTCGCCGCGGTTCAGTGGCCCACGCGAACCAAGGCGATCCCGGCATGACTGCCAACCGGGTCGGGTGTCCGGGTGCCAGGGCATTGGGTTCTGCGACTCCTTAAGGCTTTCTCTTCTCTGCGCTGAACAGATACCGGCGGAGCCCGCCGCGTCGTAGCTTGGCCCTACCCGGGCCAGGCCAATCTTCAAAGGGAGGGTTGACTGTCTTGCAGCGCATGCGTAGGACGACGCTCGCAATCCTTGCATCCCTGGCCGTCATGATTGCGTCCTTTGGGGCGACCGGTCTTGCTGCGGAGCCCGGATTGCCCAAGCACATCATCATCATGTTCGCGGACGGGGCAGGTGTCGGGACGTTCGAGCTGGGACGCCTCTACCACAA
>CAYLKW010000166.1:0-3597 GCA_964384245.1 uncultured bacterium | reverse complement strand
CCGACCACCTCGGCCCGCGCGCCGGCAGCCGCGTCGAAGACCCGGCTGGTCAGAACGAGCCCGTGGACGCGCAGGCGGGCGCGCGGTCCCACGATGATTGCGCCGTTGCCCATCACGATGATCCCGGGCAGCGTGCGCGTGTGCGCCGAGTGCGTGATCTGAAGCTCGGCGTCGGGGCTCACCTGCACGGTGCTCTCGGCGACGAGCGCTCCGTCCTCGATCCGGATGCGGCTCCCCGTAGGGATCGTTGCCATGCCGGCCACGTAGATGCTCCCACGCAGCGCGGGCGCATCCTCGGCTGAGGCCAGGTACGCCAGGACCCCGGCGAACTGCGCCTGAGCGTAGGAACTGTCGCTCTTGCGCTCGAGGTCCGCGTCCCCAGTGAACCTCCCGGCAGCCTGGTTGATGTCGGTGTTGGCCGTGTTCCTGGTCGCCAGGCCCCGGTAGTACTCGCGGTCCACCGAGGGAAATGCAGGAAGGCGCTCGGTGCGCCGTATCCTTTCATCCAGGTTCAGGCCGGCCATCCTCAGTTGCTGCACATCGGTTGCGATGCGCGCCTCTCCCAGCGTCAGCGCGGCCTGCTTTGACATGAGCACGCGCAGCGCCTCGCGCGCCATCGGCGGCGGCCCCTGCTCGGCACGCAGCGGTGGGTCCAGGGGACCAGGCGCGAAGTCGAGCCGCAAGGCAGGGTCGTTCAAAGACACCTTGCTCTGCGCAAACCAGACTTCCTCGCCGGCCGCGATATGCACCCAGGGCCGATCTCCGATCCCTGCGCCATAGGGGAGCAGGAACACGGCCGCGGGCGCGCGTTCGAACTGGACCACGGTGGCCCCGTAGAGCGCCGACAGGAGCGCCGGCGACGCCAGGTAGACGCGCGCCCGCAGGCGCCGCGCGGTCTCGCCCACCTGGCCCTCGCCGGTCACTAGCAGGGCGCCGTCCGCCTCTGCGGTGACGGACACGCGGTAGCGGCGCAGCACCGGTTCGGTCGCCAGGGTCACGACGTGATCCCCAGGCCGCCAGTCGCGGCCCGGCGCGCCCTCGTGCGTCTCCGACTCGAGGATCGCCAGGGCTTGGTGCACCGCGGCTTCGGCGAGGAGGACCGCGGCGGCCGCGCGGTACCTCGCCCCTGAGCGCGTCTGCTGCTGGTTCATGAACCAGATGAAGGCAGCAGAGGAAGCGGACACCGCCAGAATCAGCACCAGGACGGCCATGAGCGCCATCCCGGTCTGGTCTCTCTCTCTCGGGTGATGCCTCATCGGGGAGTTGGAAGGGGGTGGAGTCTCTCTCCACCCCCTTCGTTCCTTCCAGCGCCTATCGGCGCTACGGCCTGTCGATCACGAACATGGGCGACGTCCAGGTCTCCCAGTGCGCGGGGTTGTTGTCGCTGCCCAACGCCTTCTGGATGGACAGCCGCACAACGTAACTCCCGTCGGGCACGGTTATTATCCTGTTGCCTCGCGTGGTGGTCCCGTCCCAGGCGAAGGCGAAGAACGTGTTGAAGGCCGAGTTCCTGCCCACGTAATCGAGATCGTAGGCGCGCCCCCACGCCTGCCCGGTGACGGCGTTGAAGACCTCCATGCGCAGCTTCCGGACCTGGTGATCGAGATGGACCAGGAACTGGGGTACGTTGAAAGCGTTGGCGAGGGTGAAGAGCGCGCCGGCCGGCTGCACCGCGTACGAGCCGACACCATAGCAGTCGAGATCCCGCAGCAGCGACGGCGGCGCACAAGCGGTCAACCTCGACAGGTACGGGAATCCGCCTGTGAGCACCGGGATCGACTGGTAGTCGCCGATGAAGCCGGCGTAGGGCACCCGGAAGACCTGCCCGGGCGTTGTCGGGGTGAAGACGATGTAGCCGCCGTAAATGCCGCGGTTGGGCGCTGCCGGTGCCGTGATGGTTACGCTGACCGTGGCCGTGCCCTTGGCCGGTACGGTTACGCTCGGCGCGCTGAAGCCCACTGTGGCAGGGGCATTGAAGAAGGCCACCGAGAACGTGTTGGCGCCGGTGGCCAGCGCGGGCGCGTGCGACAGGTTGTAGGTCACAGGCGCGGACGCGCTGTTCTCTATGGTCAATGTCCGCGTGGCCGGACCGGCCTCGCTCTCTCCCAGCGAGAGCTTGCCGGGCTCGATCTTGGTTGTGGCCAGGATCGCCTTGTCAATCTGCAGCATTCCAGCGCCCTGGCGGTGGACGTTGTCCAGGAAGCCCAGGCCCGGGTTACCCCACCAGTTCTTGGGAGCGGCGCTGTTCTGCAAGATCGTGCGCACGATCTGGCTCGGGGTCTTCGGCTTCGCCTGCAGCAGCAGCGCGACGCCGCCGGCAACATGTGGCGAGGACATCGAAGTCCCACTAACCGTGGCGTAGGATCCCTTTTCGATTGGGTACGTTGAGCGGATTAATCCGCCGGGCGCGCCGATGTCGGGCTTGAGGGCCAGGTCAGGACTCAGGCCGTACGAACTGAACGAGGAGATCAACCCGCCGGTAGGATTAATGAAGGTCCCGAACTGGTTCGTCCACGTCAGGTCAACGGGACCGGCCGCCAAGCGGTTGTTGATCAGGACGCCTTCCGCATCCGAGATGGCGACCACGGGTATGGTTATCGGTGGCGTGCCTGCGACCGTGGGACTAAAGCGACCGGCGACGTTGTTGTACAGGACCACTGCCGCTGCGCCGGCGTTCTGAGCGTTCATGGACTTAGCGTAGAACGTGCAGGTGCCGCGGCGGATCAAGGCGGCCTTGCCCGCTAGACTGCCTGCTGGTAGCGGGCTACACGCGTCGTTCGGCGTTGTCGGGGTCCCCGTCCGCGCCATCGGAAGGCTGCCCGACATCGGCGCAGGGGGAGCCGCCGCGGCGTTTGCGTACCCAATGCCGTAGCTGTCGGGCGAGATCGTGAACGTTCTCAACTGTACGTGCGTATTGTCGAACGACGCCACGCCGATCACCTTGCTGCCCACTCCCGGCGAGCCCGAGGAGTAGAGTCCGTTCGCCCCGCTGTTCCCGATCGAGGCCACGACGACCATACCCTTGTTCACCAGCCGGTCGCTGGCAGCCCCGGTCGGGTACTGCGGCCACTGGAAGGCCGAGCCGATGCTCATGTTCAGGACGTGCATCCCGTCTGCGAGCGCGCGCTCCATCGCCGCGATCATGATGTCGGCGGTCGTGGAACCCTCACAGCCGAAGACACGGTAGGCGCCGAAGGTCACGCCAGGCGCGACGCCTCTGGAGCCTCCGGTTGCGAAGTTGCCACTGGCACCGACAATGCCCGCCACGTGCGAGCCGTGGCCGTTGCAGTCGTCGGGATTGGGGTCGGGCGCTGGAACTGGATTGTAGAGCGCTGAGCTGGGGTCAGCATTGAACGCGTCGCCGACGAAGTCCCAGCCGACGCGCACGCGGCAACCCGGCCCGAAGCAACCACCCAGGTCCGGGTGGTCGTAGTCAATCCCGGTGTCCATCACCGCGACCCGGATGCCCGCGCCAGTGTATCCCAACTCCGACTGCGCAATGTCCGCGCCGGTCATGGCGAGGGCAGTTGCCATCTCGGGATTCGGCATCGGCGCCGTGGGCGGCAGCGAGAACGTCAGCACCGGCCACAGGGCCTT
>CAYLKW010000165.1:0-3601 GCA_964384245.1 uncultured bacterium | reverse complement strand
CTCCTGGACAGCAACGGCCTCATCTACCGCGCCTTCTTCGCGCTGCCCTACCTGACGACCCGTGACGGCCGGCCCACCAACGCGGTCTACGGCCTCACGGCCATGGTCCTCAAAGTCCTCGAGGAAGAACGCCCGGACTACATCGCCGCTGCATTTGATCGGCCGGGCCCGACCTTCCGCCACGAGCAGTACGCCGAGTACAAGGCCCACAGGGAAGCGATGCCCGATGACCTGCGGCCGCAGATTGGTTTGAGCAAGCAGGTGCTTGAAGCGCTGCGGATACCCGTCGTCGAAGCGGAAGGGTTCGAGGCCGAGGACGTGATCGCCACGATCGCACGGCGCGCCGCATCCGAGGGCGTCGAGGTGCTGGTGGTCAGCGGGGACCTCGACACCCTGCAGCTCGTGGACAGCCACACCCGCGTGATGGTCACCGGCCGGGGCGCCTCCGAGGCGGTTGTCTACGACGAGCAGCGGGTGCGTGAGCGCTTTGGGTTCGATCCGCCGCGACTTGCGGACTACAAGAGTCTGCGGGGCGACGCAAGCGACAACATCCCGGGCGTGCCAGGCATAGGCGAGAAGACCGCGAGCGCGCTGATCCAGCAGTTCGGCTGCGTAGAGGCGCTGCTTGATCGTCTGGGCGAAGCGCCGGCCAAGATCCGCGCGGTGCTGGAAGCCACAAGAGACCAGGTCATGCTGAGCAAGCAACTTGCGACGATCGTCACCGATGCGCCCGTCGAGGTTGATCTGGAGGCGCTCCGCCGCAGCGAGCCGGACGGCGGCCGCATCGAGGCGCTGTTCCAGGACCTGGAGTTCCGGGGATTCCTCCAACGGCTGCGCCCCCGCGCAGCGGCCGACGGGCCCGCGTCCGCGCCAAGGCCGGCATCGGCGGTGGAGGCCGCTTCCCGGGCCAGGTTGGTGGCGACCGCGACCCCCGACGAGGTCGCGGCGTGGGCGCGCGCCGCCGGCGAGATTGGCGTGGCGTTCCTGCGAGGTGATGGGCATCCGCTCGTGGCCCAACTGCGAGCGGTGGGCGTGGCAGCCCCTGGCCGCACGGCCTGGCTGCCGTTGGACAGCGGCATCCCGGCGCCGGTCGCCGCGGTCTTGGACGACCCCGCGGTGTGCAAGGTGAGCGCCGACGTGAAGGCCGACCTGCTTGGCCTCGGATGCGCAGGCGTTAGCCCTGCCGGATTCGACTTCGACGTTGGGATCGCGTCGTACCTGATCAACCCGGGCAAGCGGACGCACACGCTGGCCGCAGCGGCCCGGGAGTTCCTGGGGGAGGACGTGCCAGGGCCTTACCCTGACGCCGGCTCCGACCTCGTCCTCGATCCCGGGGCAGGTGTCTCGGTCGCTGAGGCCGCCGCCGCCCTGCTGCGATTGCGCCCCGTGCTCGATGAGCGCATGCGCGAGCGGGGCGTGGACGGTCTGTTCCGCGACGTCGAGGTCCCTCTGGCCGGGGTGCTGGCGGCAATGGAGAAGGACGGCGTCGCCGCTGACCTCCCCTACCTGGCCGCGCTGGGGGAGGAGCTGTCCGCCCGGCTGAACGCGCTGGCCGCCGAGATCTACGCCCAGGCGGGCACCGAGTTCAACCTCGGCTCCCCCAGGCAACTTGCGTTCGTGCTCTTCGAGAAGCTGCAACTGCCGCCGCTCAAGCGCACGAAGACCGGTTTCTCCACCGATGCCGAGGTGCTGGAGAGTCTGGCGCCCCGGCACGAGGTCGTGGCGAAGATCGTGACGCACCGCGAGTTGAGCAAGCTGAAGTCTACCTACGTGGACGTTCTGCCCCGCCTGGCCGATCCAAGAACCGGACGGGTGCACACCACTTTCAATCAGACGCTGGCCGCCACCGGCCGCGTGATCACCGAGCAGCCGAATCTTCAGAACCTGCCGATCCGCACCGAAGAGGGCCGCAGGATACGCCGCGCGATAATCGCGCCACCCGGGTCGCTGCTTCTCAGCGTGGACTATTCGCAGATTGACCTGCGGGTGCTGGCGCACATCACCCGCGACCCGGGCCTGGTGGACGCCTTCGAGCGGGGCGAGGACATCCACGCGGTCACGGCGGCCGAGGTCTTCGGCGTCGCGCGTGGCGCGGTGACCCCTGAGCTGCGGCGCCGCGCCAAGGCGATCGTGTTCGGCGTCGCCTACGGCATGAGCGAGCACGGCCTGGCTGGCCAGCTCGGCATCCCCCGCGAGGAGGCACGCAGCTTCATTGGGCTCTACTACGCCCGGTTCCCCAAAGTGAGGGAGTACATGCTGCGCATTGTGGAGGAGGCCCGCCGGGACGGTTTCGTTACCACGGTGCTGAACCGCCGGCGGTACCTACCCGACCTGCAGAGCCGCAACCGCGCCGTGCGCGAGGCCGCCGAACGGGTGGCCATCAACACGCCGATCCAGGGGTCCAGCGCCGACATCATCAAGCTCGCGATGCTGGGGATCGTCCGGCAGGTGCTGCCGGCGTTCCCCGGCGCGCGCATGACCCTGCAGATCCACGATGAGCTGCTGTTCGAGGTGCCCGAATCAGTCACGGTGATGGTCGCGGAGCAGGTCCGCGCCGTGATGGAGGCGGCGTATCCGCTGTCGGTGCCGCTGGTTGCCGAGGCCAAGGCCGGTCCTAACTGGGACGAGATGAACCCGGTGGCGCCGTGAGGGTGATCGGGCTCACCGGGGGGATCGCCAGCGGCAAGAGCCTGGTGGCAGGGTTTCTCCGCGAGATGGGCGCGCACGTGATTGACGCGGATGCGATCGCGCGCGAGGTGGTCGCGCCCGGCACCGAGACCCTCCGCGAGATCGCCGAGGCCTTCGGTGCTTCGGTGGTGGCTGCTGACGGCACGCTGGACCGCAAGGCACTGGCGGCGCTAGTTTTCAGCGATCCTGCTGCCCGCGCGCGCCTGAACGCGATCACGCACCCCCGCATCCGCGGTCGCATCGAGGAGGAGATCGCAGCCGTGCGGGCGGCGCGTCCCGGGGCCACGATCGTGGTGGAGGTCCCGCTGCTGTTGGACGTGGCGCCGCCTGACGCCTTCGTGCTGGACGGCACGGTGGTGGTCTTCGTGGACGAGGCCACGCAGATTGTCCGCCTGATGGCCCGCGACGGTATCACCGAGGGGGCCGCCCGGCAGCGGCTGCGCGCGCAGCGTCCTCTCAGCGAGAAGGTCCCCCTGGCCACCTGGGTCGTGGACAACACCGGCTCCCCGAGCGCGACCCGACTGCAGATCGAGGCGCTCTGGCAGACCTGGCACGCCCGGGAGCACGGCGCGGGGTCCTAGCCTGGATTTACGTCTTGATGACGAAGCAGAAACCGTAGGATTGCGTCGAAGGTCGCAATTGGTGCGGGTTCGAACACGATGATGATGCCGTGGAGGTGCGTACCCAGCCGGGCTGGCCGTGATCAACCGGGGCTGACCGCCCGGGTGGTGGCGAAGGTGGAGTTTCACTGCGATGAACTGTTCCCCCGAGTGGGCCTCACCGTGACGACCCTGGATACGGACAACCTGGGGAACCTGCGGCGGCGGCTCGAGGCGCTCCCTGGGTCTGCGGGTAGCAGACACCAGCGGCGCAGCCAAAGCGGGCAGAAAGGAGGCCGGGTGGGGCGATCCGC
>CAYLKW010000164.1:0-3620 GCA_964384245.1 uncultured bacterium | reverse complement strand
ACGCCGGTGAGCACGTAGTGCGAGCCGTCAGGGCTGCGCGTCGCGCGCGTGCGTATGGCCATCGCGTCGGAGCCAGCGGTGGGCTCGGTCAGGGCGTAGCTGCTGATCCACTCGCCGGATGCCAGCTTGGGCAGGTACTTCTGCTTCTGCTCCTCGTTGCCGAAGAACACGATGGGCAGCGTTCCTATGCCGGTGTGCGCGCTTACCATGGTCGCGAACGAACCATCCGAGCTCATCGCATCCTTGATGACCAGCGCGGAGATCTTGTCCAGTCCGGCGCCGCCGTAGGCCTCGGGCACGTCGGCTCCCAGGAAGCCCAGCTCGCCGAACCCTCGGAACAGCTTGACCACCAGATCCCAGTCGTGCTGCTCTAGCTCCTTGACGTGCGGAAGGACCTCCTGTTCCACGTACTGCTCAACCGTGCGCTGGACCATACGGTGGTCGTCCGTCAGGTCCTCCGGTGTGAAGACCGCCTCCGGGGACGTGGACCCGACGACGAATCCGCCACCGGGGATCGTGACCTGCGCCGACTTAGCATCCATGGGTCCGCTCCTCCTATGCCGCCTCGAAGATACCCGCGGCGCCCATACCGCCGCCGATGCACATCGTCACCATTCCGTAGCGCGCCCCCCGCCGGCGCATCTCATGCAACACGGTCGCTGTCAGCTTGGCGCCGGTGCAGCCCAGCGGGTGGCCCAACGCGATGGCGCCGCCGTTTACGTTGACCCGGTCCGGGTCCAACCCTGCCTGCCGGATCACCGCGACCCCCTGCGCCGCAAAGGCCTCGTTCAGCTCGATCACACCAATGTCGTCCAGCTTGAGCCCGGCCAGGGCCAGGGCCTTTGGGATGGCCTTGACCGGGCCGATGCCCATCTCCTCGGGTGCTACCCCGGCCACCGCAAACGAGCGGAAGACGCCCAGCGGCTTCACCTTGAGCCGCCTGGCACGCCCGGCGGACATGACCACCGCCGCGGCAGCGCCGTCGCTGGTCTGAGAGGAGTTGCCCGCGGTGATCGTTCCCTTGGCGGAGAAGGCCGGTTTGAGCTTGGCCAGGGCAGCCAGGGATGTGTCGGCGCGAACCCCCTCATCCGCCGTCAGGTTGATCTCCTCTTTGCGCGGCCGGCCGTTGTCCGCGGTCCACCGCGTGGTGGCGACCGGCACGATCTCCTCGGCGAACCTGCCCTCCTGCTGGGCGGCGGCCGCGTTCATGTGGCTGCGCAGGGCGAGCTGATCCTGGTCCTCCCGGGAGACGCCGTAGCGCTCGGCCACGATCTCCGCGGTCAGGCCCATGGACAGGTAGACCTCCGGCCAGTGCTCCGCGAAGTAGGGATTCGGAGCGTACTTGTTCCCGGTCATCGGCACCATGCTCATGCTCTCGGTGCCGCCGGCCACCACCACCTCGTGCTGCCCGGTCATGATCTGGTGGGCGGCTATGGCGATCGCCTGCAGTCCAGATGAACAGTACCGGTTGATCGTCATCCCGGAGGTGGTGATGGGTAGACCGGCGCGCAGCGCCACCACCCTTGCCACATTCATCCCCTGCTCCCCTTCGGGGAAGGCGCAGCCAAGGATGCAGTCTTCGACCTCCTTTGGGTCGAGCCCAGCCACCCGCCGTATCGCCTCCCCGACGGCGATGGCGGCTAGCTCGTCGGGCCGGGTGTCTTTCAGCGCCCCGCGCGGCGCCTTGCCGATCGCGGTGCGCACGGACGAGACGATGACTGCTTCTCTCATCGCAAGGCTCCCTTCTTGAGCCGGCGCCTGTGACGCCGGCAGAGCCCGCCGCTAGTTGCGCAGCGGCTTTCCAGTTTGCAGCATGTGCCTGATGCGGTCCAGGGTTGCCGGCATTCCGAGCAGACTCAGGAACGCCTCGCGCTCGAGGTCCAGCAGGTACTCCTCGGACACGCGGGTGCCCTCCGACACGTCCCCACCGCACATGATGTATCCCAGCTTCCTGGACACCACGATGTCGTGCTCGGTGATGTAGCCGGCGGTGCGCATTATGTAGAGCAAGGACTCGATCGCCGCGAAGCCGCGCGAGCCGATCACCCGGATCAGACCGGGCTGCGGCGGCCGGTAGTTGCCGCGCACAAGCGACAGGGCCGCGGCCTTGGCATCGGAGAGCAGCAGGTCGCCGTTGACCGTGACCCCGTCGGAGGGACGCAGGAAGCCCAATCGCCGGGCGTCCTCGCCCGAGATGGACACCTTCGCCATGGCGATGGTCTCGAACGCCCGCCGGAGGAGCGGGAGCAGGTCGGTGGATGGGTCTTCCGGCGCCGCCGCCGCCACTCGCTTGGTCATCTCCATCGTACCGCCGCCTGCCGGGATGAGGCCGACCCCGGCCTCGACCAGGCCCATGTAGGTCTCTGCCGCGGCCTGTATATGCGTGCAGCCCAGGCAGAACTCCACGCCTCCGCCCAGGGTGCGGCCGAACGGCGCGGCGACAACAGGCGCCACCGAGCGTCGCAGTTCCATGGTGGCGCCCTGGAACTGCCGGACCACGAGGTCCAGATCCTCCCAGTTGCCCTCCTGGGCCTCCATGAGGATGAGCATCAGGTTGGCGCCCACGCAGAAGTCCGATCCCTGGTTGCCGATGACCAGGGCGTCGAAGTCGGTCCTGACCCGCTCCAGCGCCCGGCGGGTCATGACCAGGATGTCCTCGCCGATGGCGTTCATCTTGGAGTGGAACTCCAGGCAGGCCACACCGTCGCCCAGGTCTATCAAACTCGCGCCCGCGTTCCCTTCCACTGTGCGTCCGCTCGACTTGATCTGCGGGAGATGGACGCGGCCCTCGAGCCCGGGCTCGGGCAGGTAGGTCGCCGACTTGAGGTCGAAGTAGGTTCGCCCTGCTTCGCCGTCGCGGTACCAGGCCCCGGCTCCGCGTTCGCGCATCTGGCGCAGGGCCTGGGGAACCTCCTCGCCGGGCGGCACCACCAGGTCCGCGGCACCCACAGAGGCAAGAGCGTCCCACTGCTCGAAGGGCCCGTGGTCCCAGCCGAACCCCCAGCGCAGGGCGCGGTCCACGTTGACCACGTCGTCGCTGATCTCGGGAATGCGGCGGGCGGAGTAGAGGAGCACCGCTCCGGTAAGCCGGCGCAGAAACTCGCCGTACTTGTCGTTCATGGCGAGCAACGCCGCCACCCGCTTGGCCGGCTCGCCGATCGTCTTTGCCGCCTCCAGCGCGCCGGTGGACAGCCGCTTGCGCGGGCGGTATTCGAAGGTCTTGTAGTCGAGGGTGAGGATCTCCCCGTCCTGCCGCTTGAAGAATCCGCCGCCGGTCTTCTCGCCCAGCCACCCGCGCTTGGCCATCTCGGTGAGGATCGCCGGGGGCACGTAGATCCCGCGCTCCTCGTCGTCGGGCAGGTTGCGGTGCGAGTTGGAGGCCACGTGCAGCAGCGTGTCCAGGCCGACCAGGTCGCCGGTCCGGAAGGTCGCGCTCCTGGGGCGGCCCAGGATCGGGCCGGTCAGCTCGTCCACCTCGTCGATCTCCAATCCGAGATCAACCATCAGGTGGATGGCCTTGAACATCCCATAGGTCCCGATCCGGTTGGCGATGAAGTTGGGGGTGTCCTTCGCGTAGACGATCCCCTTGCCCAGCATCCGCTCTCCCCATCCCACGACCG
>CAYLKW010000163.1:0-3652 GCA_964384245.1 uncultured bacterium | reverse complement strand
CCCTTCGGTCGAAATGACAAAATAGCGGGTTTATCGACTTTATAAACAGACTCTATTTAATCAGGCAGAAGTCCATGTTTCTTTAAAAACTCAGAAATCGTAATAACTTTTACATTGTTATCCTTCAGATATTTTGCAGTATTTTCAAGCAACTCCGTATTAGACTGATAATGCTTAGGCTTGCCTTCAACAATATCATGCATATTCAATATCAATAGCTTTTTTTCAGCGATGGCTTTATCTATTTTGCATTTTATTTCTTCAAATGAAGTATCATAATAAATCGTTATAGCATGAATATTAAAAACATCTATATCGTCTAAATTATTATACCATGGTGGGTGTCCAGCATTTCTGTGGTAACGATAATATTTCTTGACAATATCTATTACTGCTTCATTATATTGACCGTAAGGCGAAGCGATGCCAGCGGGATAGAACCCTTTAGAAATAAGTATCTCTTTTGATTGGTTCAATTCATATTCTATTTCTTCTTTCTTAAGTGTTGTAAGATCAGGATGAGTGTGTGTATGAGAGCCTATTTCCCATTTGCCGTGCCTTGATAGAACGAGCAGTTGATTCCAGTCCATAAAGTTTGGTGATGCGCCGATATAACTCGTTACAACAAATACATTAGCGGGTAAGTCATATTTATTTAAAATCGGGAAAGCGTTTTCATAAATAGAAACCCACCCATCGTCAAATGAGATGGATACATATGCTTGTTTGGTTGCGCAACTTGATAAGAAAAGAAAAAGTATCAGGGTCAGCAGTATTTTCTTCATATCAATGACCTTTATCCCATGTAGCCAATCTTTTTCTTACTATCCATTCATTCCACAAGGCTCTCCAAAACACGTACAAATTAACAAAGCGGATTATAGGATAAGAAAAAATTGACCCTGCAGTTTTCCAGAACATCCCTATTGTGACTCCTTTAATCAAACAAGGAATAGCAATTATAATTAAATCAATAATTATATACAATAAAAAAGCATAAATAAAGCTCTCAAGCCATATGGCAAATGCTGCTATAAGTACAATAGGATTAAGCAATGAGTCGATCAGATAACCATATACAAAAAAACCTATCTTATTTTTAAGAAGAGCCTTTTTATGTATTGATATATTCTGAAAAAAAGCGCTGTACCATCTTAAGATTTGTTTAATAAATATCTTTGCAGTTGGTGGATCTAATGGATAGCAGTAAGCGTCAGGGGCGCAGTAAATCTTGTAATGCTTAAAATGCATTTCCCATGTAAGATCCATGTCTTCCGCCATTGTACGCTGTTTAAACCCTCCGAATTTTCTTACAATGTCTGTCTTGAAGGTGCTGAAACAGCCCGAAGAAACAAGAACAGTTCTAACATTATTCTGAGCGGCCTTCATGATGCTTATCCCAAAAAGGTATTCTATGAACCTGCCTCTTTCCCAGATAGTTTCAATCTTCTGAGGGACGACAAAACCGCACACTGAGCCTGTCTTAGGATCGTTAAAATAGGGGAGGGTCTTTTCAATAGCCTCTGGATGAAGAATTGTATCGGCATCAATGGTTACAAAAAGATCTGTAGGTATATAAGGAAGCACATAATTTTGAGCCATTGCTTTTGTGCCCATATTATGTGGTGTTCTGATTACATAGGCGCCTTCTGCTAATGCAACATCACCTGTTTTATCAGAAGAGAAATCATCAACTACTATAATGGCATCAATTCTTGCAGTTTGATTTTTAATGCTTCTTATTGTATCGGCAATGCTTTTTTCTTCATTATATGCTGGAATAATAACACTGATAGTATAATCATATTTTAAGGGCGAACAGGCAATTTCCGGTTTTAAACCAAGCCACCATCTCCAGTTGATTTTCATTTTTTCCTTTTAGATTATGTGAAGGATTTGGGAGGAATGTTCCATGCTATAATTTTATAGCATGGAACACCATTTTATTGAACAGAAGTTGTTTAAGAGTCTTTTAGAGCCATCTTTACATTCTTCAGATACGCCTTTTGCTCCTTAGGCAACTTGCCTGCCTGATAATTTTTGGCCATTTTGGATGTATTAGTTGGTCCAAATCTATAAGCCAATACTGCTAATTCCGGGTTCTGGTGGAATCTTCGCATCTGGTCATAAAAATAAATCCTTGCATAAGTTGCTCTAGTCTGATTATCGGATTTCAATAAGTTAGGCACCTCTATAGGGCAATCGGGATATTTGCCCATTTCACCCTGATTTATCATGCGCTCGAGGTCTTTCAGCGCCGCCTTTGTTATGCCCGGATTGCCTTTATCAGTGGCTAAAATAGCCTGAAACCATCTTTCTGCTTCTTCCATCTTTTTTGGATGATTCGGATCATTATTGATCTTATCCATCTTCTCGATAAAGGCTTGGTTTGACACCACAGCCCATTCAGTATTATAACCTTCGGGTGTTTTTACGAGTGGAGTCAAAAATATAGACGCCCCGACAACACCCATGGCTATTGCGAGAATAGGATGTTTGAGAAGCAGGTGTATTATTAAAGCACAACATGACTGAACAGTATACATAAATATCTCCTTTCGTCAGACTACTTCTTTTTCCAGTCGCCTCCAAGCCCCCATTGTAGGAATGCGACAAAACGACTATCATTACTAACAGGCTTAGAGTCTGTAAGATAAGAATAGTATTCCCATCTTAATCCGAATGAAAACTGTCCCCAGCCATCTTTGATAGAAACAGGGTGCTTGATCTTTAATCCGACCCAAGGCCCGATCTTGTTGTTCCAATAATCTTCTTTATGGTCAGAGGCGGTAAGCCTTAACCCTATAAAGGTATTGAGCGTGAAATCTGAACTGCCTATCTTTAGCCAGTCAACGCCCTGCTCAAGATATGTATCGAGCTTAACCCCTTTTTCCTGCCTAGCGTCAAAAGAGTAAGACAATTCACCCCACGTACTCCATGGATAACCTATAGGGGTCTCGGCATGAGCTGCTGCTGTGAAGATTATTAAAAAAAGACAACTCGCTATTACTAATAATGTTTTCATTTATTCTCCTTAAGCCTTTAATTTGAGCAATGCTCTATGTATTAAGAATAAACCTATATTTAGGTAGTGTAAATACCCTATTTAGGATATATACTTTTGGGTGTAGTGTTTAAGCGTTTCAGATAGGAGCGGGAAAACTCGAAAAAATAATTTAAAGCGTTGGGAAATGCCGTTTTTAAGATATGTTTAGTTTTATGTATCTTTATTGGAGTGAATTTACTTGTTGCACTAAATCGAGAATTGAATTGTTTTTATCCCCTCCACTTGGGGGAAGGGATAAACAGGGGAGCATGTGAGACTTAATTGAATCTAATGTAAATAGAGTCTGTTTATAAAGTGCCGTTTTTTATTTCCGTCATGCCCGAAGTCTTTAGTCGGGTATCCAAAAGGCTTTATCAAAACTGGGGTTACTGCTTAGCGATTAAGACCTTCGGGGGTATACCCGGCAGGAATGGCGACTTCTAAAAAGGACAGTTTGCAGGCGGGCTCTATTTAGCCCATCTTCCGCAGTAATAGCCCAATTTTCACTAAAAAGACAATGAATCAATTAGCAAAGCGGCGTCAAATCATGTCTGCAAAGCATAGTATTGCTGAAAACCCGATGTAGTGAAGAAAAGCCTCTTGCGG
>CAYLKW010000162.1:0-3664 GCA_964384245.1 uncultured bacterium | reverse complement strand
CCTGCTGCAGCTCTCCACGCTGCCCGGGGGGCTGGAGCTGGCCCGGGAGGTGGAAGCCTTGGCGCGCGACATGTATCGTCAGGGCAGGGAGATGATCGGCGTCCTCCTTCGCGAGGGCGTGCGCCTGGGCGAACTGGACGCGGGGCGCGCCGGCGTGGCTGCCCCGATCCTCGTGGCGCTCCTGGATGGGCTGATGTCACAGTGGATCGTTGACCGCAGGGCCGTTCCACTGCGGCGCCTGGCGCCGGACGTCGCCAGCGCTTTCTTGGAAGGAATAGTCAAGCGCGCGGATTGAGTTGTCGTAAGAAGACCCCTCTGGGGAGATCGTAGGGTGCGGAAGGAGCACGTGCTGATGCGTCGCTGGTGGTGGGTTGTGTTGCTTGCGGTGATCGTCGTGGCCGCGGGAACGGTGCTGCGCGGCACGGGAAGCCCTCCGGCGGCCGATCAGGCTGCACCGGTGCTGATCCCGGTAGAGGTCGCCGCGGTGGAGCAGAGCACGGTCTCGCACACGGTTGAGGTCAGCGGCACCGTGGCTTCATCCCGCGTGGCCGAGATCTATCCCAAGCTGAGTGGCCGCGTTGCGCGCGTGCTCGTTCAGGATGGCGCCCGCGTGGCCGCAGGTCAGGCATTGATCGAACTGGACCCGGCGGATCAACGCACCGACCTGGCGCAGGCCGATGCCGCGGTTGCGGCTGCCGAGGCCCGCCTGGCCCTGCTCGAGAGCGGGCTCCGGCCCCAGGAGCGGCAGGTGATCCAGAACGCCGTCACCCAGGCGCAGAACCAGGTGAAGGCATCGGAGACCCAGACCGCGCTGGCGCAGGCGGCGCTCCGGGTTGCCGAGGACAACCTGCGCCGTCACGAGCAACTCCTGCGGGACGGGGCCATCGCCCAGGCGCAGGTGGATCAGGCGCGGCTGCAGCAGGACCAGGCCCGCGCGCAGGTGCAGGCGGCGCAGGCGCAGATAGAGATCGCCCGGGCGGCGCTCGATTCAGCCCGGCAGCAGTTGACCGTAGCCGAGAGCGGCGCCCGGACCGAAGAACTTCGGGCCGCGCGCGCGCAGGTGGAGCAGACCCGCGCGGTAGTGGCAATGGCCCGGCAGCGGTTGGGCTACATGACCCTGCGGGCGCCCTTCTCAGGCCGGGTGTCTGGCCTGACCGCTTCGACCGGGGACTACCTAGCCTCCGGCGACTTCGCCGGCCGCAGCGGCTACGCCGCGCTGGTGTACGACGACCAGGCAATGGAGGTGGAGGTCAAGATCGGCGAGCGCGAGATCGGGCTGGTCAGGATGGGCATGCGCGCGACCCTGCGACTGGAGGGCGCGCCGGATCAGCCTGTGGAGGCCACGGTTCGGCTCATCACGCCGGTGGCTGATCCTATCAGCAGGGCGGCCAGCGTGCGGCTGCGGTTGGAGCCCGGGGCGGATGCGGCCGTGCCCGGAACCTTCGCGCGCGGAGAGATCGTCCTCGAGCGGCGTGCGGGCGTGCTTGTGGTGCCCAAGGTCGCCGTTTCCGGCGGTGATCACCCCGTTGTGCGGGTAGTAGTGGACGGCGCCGTTCAGGTGCGATCCGTCACGCTGGGCCTGGCGCAGGGAAGCCGCGTTGAGGCGCGCACCGGTGTGGCACTCGGCGAACAGGTGGTTGTGCTGGGGCCGGAGGTGCTGGCCCCGGGCACCAAGGTCCGGGTGGTGGCCCGCTAGTGTCGCTCTCAGGGATTGCCGTTCGCCGTCCGGTACTTGTGCTGATGATCATCAGCGCGCTCATGGTGCTTGGCCTAGTCTCCTACACGCGCCTGCCCGTCGAGCTGACCCCCGACATCCAGTTCCCGTTCGTAACCGTGACCGTGATCTATCCGGGCGCCGGTCCGGAAGAGGTGGAACTCCTCGTCGCCAAGCCGCTGGAGGAGCAGCTTTCCAGCCTGCCCAACGTGCGCGAGGTCCGCAGCCTGGCCGGCGAGGGCATCGTGTTTGTTTCGGTGCAGTTCGAGCTGGGCACGAGCGTGGATGGCGCGACCGCGGACGTGCGGCAGCGAGTGGACATCGCCCGGGCGCGCTTTCCCAGGGACGTCGAACAGCCGGTCGTACAGAAGCTCGACATCGCGGCCGAGCCGGTGCTCAACATCGGGTTGAGCGGCACCCGGTCCCCGCGCGAGCTGCGCCGGATAGCCGACGACGTGGTCAAGCCGCGATTCGAGCGGGTTCCGGGCGTGGCGGCCGTGAACGTCACCGGTGGCCGCGTACGCGAGATCCGGGTCGAGGTGGACCAGGAGCGGCTGCGCGCGTTTGGGATCGCCCTGTCGCAGATCGAGGACACCCTGCGCGCCGAGAACCTCAACGTGCCCGGCGGCAAGGTGACCGATGAGTCCCGAGAGTTCCTGGTTCGGCTCACAGGGCAGTTCGACAGCTTAGAGGAGATCGCCGACCTGCGCGTGCTCCGCCGCGACGGCACCACGGTTCGCCTGGGTGAAGTGGCCGCGGTCCGCGACGTCGAGAAAGATGCCACCCAGTACACGCGCCTGAACGGCCGCGACAGCGTTGGGATCACGATCCAGAAGCAGGCCGGCGGCAACACCGTCAAGGTCGCCGACGGTGTGCGCAAGGCAGTCGCGGAGCTGCGCCGCACGCTGCCCGCCGACTTGACCTTCGGCATCGCCCAGGACCAGTCGGTCTTCATCCGGTCCTCGGTCGCCGACGTACAGAGCAACCTGCTGCTCGGGGCGATCCTGGTGGCCATAGTGGTCTTCTTGTTCTTGCACAATGTGCGCAGCACGCTGATCATCGCGCTGGCGATGCCAACGGCGATAGTCGCCACGTACCTGCCCATGTACTTCGCGGGGTTCACGATCAACATGATGTCGCTGCTCGGCCTGGCCGTGTCGGTGGGCGTGCTCGTGGACAACGCCGTCGTGGTCACCGAGAACATCAACCGGCACCTGGACATTGATCCCACGCCCCAGGATGCGGCGCGTGAGGGCTCGCGCGAGATCGAGCTCGCGGTCATGGCCAGCTCGCTGACGAACGTCGCCGTGTTCGTGCCGATTGCCTTCACGAGCGGCATCGTCGGGCAGTTCTTCCGGCAGTTCGGGCTTACGGTCGTCTTCGCGAACCTGCTCTCGGTCTTCATCGCGTTCACGCTGACGCCGATGCTGTCGGGACGATGGCTGCGACGCAGGGACTACTCCGGGACGTGGCGGGGGCGCCTGTCCGAACGCTGGGACGCCGCCTACGACCGGCTCGTAGGACGCTACCAGGGCGCACTTGCCTGGTGCCTGCGACACCGCGGCGCAACGCTCGGCCTGGCGACCCTGGCCTTCGCGGCGAGCATGGCCCTCGTGGCCTCGCCGCTGATCGGCAAGGAGTTCTTCCCGACTTCCGACACCGGCGAGTTCCGCGTCCAGCTCGAGATGCCCCAGGGCAGCTCGCTGGCCCTGGCCGATGCGGCCGCGCGGAAGGCAGAGGCGACCCTGCGCCAGACGCCGGAGGTGAAGACCATCTTCACCATGGTCGGCGCCAGTTCTCTGGGCTTCGGGTATACCACGCCGGGGTCGCAGAAGGCAGACATATTCGTGAGTCTGGTTGATCGGGTGGAGCGCCAGCGATCGGTCGAGCAGATCATGGCCGCGACGCGGCAGGAGATGAGTGTCATCCCCGCGGCGGACGTGAAGATCT
>CAYLKW010000161.1:0-3680 GCA_964384245.1 uncultured bacterium | reverse complement strand
CTGGAGGAGGGGTGCGGCCTGACGCTAGCGGCGCCTGCCGATCTCCCCAGGCGACCGCTGGGTCGCGAGGGTCCGAAACACGACGGAGGTCTAGGGGCCTGGGCGATGCAGTCGGAGTGGAAGATGCCGTGCGTAGGCCGCGAAGTCCCGATCCGTGGTGTATATCGCCGCGTCACGGCGGATTGCCAGCGCACAGAGCAGGCAGTCCACCGGCGAACCAGCCACCCCGGCCGCGCGGCAGATGTTCCCCGCACGGGCGGCTTCCTCGAAGTCCTCGATCGCCAGCGCTTCGTCCGGAAACGCGCGCAGCGCGAGGCGCAGCCGGTTGAACGCTTGCTGATCGCGGATGCCCGAGAGAACCTCCTGGCGCACCGGACCGACCAGGAGAACCCGGCGTTGCTGGACCAACGCGGTCCATTCCTCCACGATGCGGTGTTCTGTGGCGGAGAGCTGGCCCGCCCTCCGGCGGAAGGCCAGGGACCAGACCGGCGTATCGACCAGAACCTTCACTTTCGACGGCGCTCCGCCTTGTAGTCGTAGCGAGGATCGTACTCGATCTGCCCCGTCAGGTGGAGCACCTTCAGCTGCTGTCTATACCGTACGTACTCTTGGAGGGCGGCGGTCACAGCTTCCCTCTTTGTGCGATGGCGGCCGGCCTTGATAGCCGCTTCGATCAGGCGGTCGTCGAGGTCGAGGTTGGTGGGCATGCGATCACCTCCCATGTGTCATCCATTCTCACACATCTGAATGTGTGATGCAATGTGTCAGATAGGAGGGCGTCTGGAGTAGGCCGCTGAACCCGGGCGGGTCGTTGATCGTGCTCCTGGGCAGCCCTGGTTTCCGGGGTCTAACCTGGCGGGCCCGGAGGGAATCGAACCCCCGACCAGAGGCTTAGGAGTCCCCTGCTCTATCCACTGAGCTACGGGCCCGCGGCAGCATTGTAGCAGAAGACCGGCCACTTGCCGTAGTCCTTCTCCGTGCCCGAGGCCGTCACTCCAGCAGGCGCCCCAGCCGGCGGTTGACTGCCAGTAGCGTCGCCCATACGACGCCCTGCCCAACATCGCTGCCCGCCGCCGCGCAGCCGATGAGGTGCTCCGGGGACTGGCCCGGCCTGCCCAACAGGACGGTCACCGCGAGCAGCGTGCCGGTGGGGACGCGCAAGATGTGAACCTCCTCCACGGCCGTGCGCCAGCCGTCGCGCAGCACCTGGTTTGCCGCCGCCAACGTGGATTCCGCCAGCAGCCGCAGCGGGACCGTGCCCATGTTCGGTCCGGTGGTCTCGCCGACATAGCGTTTGGATCCCAGGCCCAGCTCGACGGTCGCCGTCGCGTTGCCATCCTCGGTGGACAGGTTGACACGCCGGAGCTGCAGGCGCGGCCCGACCAGCATGCGCCCCCCGGCTGCCATGCCCGCGGCCAGGGTCTTCGCGCTCTTGGCCTGCGTGGACTGGCGGCTCGCGATGGTGATGAGGTCGTCCACCGTCGCCGCGAAGTGGACGTCCTGCCGCTCGGTCGTCCGCTTCCCTCCGGCGATGCCCATGCTGGCCTCCAGGGCGAATCCCGGGGGCGCCGCGGACAAGCGCACCCCACATACGGCCTCGATCGCCCGGAGACCCAGCGCCTGCGCCTCTTCCAGCGGCCGCATGGTCAGGATGGCAAACTCGTCGCCGCCGTACCTGGCGAGCAGATCGCGATCGGAGTCCACGGTGGCGAGCAGCGCATCGGCGACCGCCCGGATGCAACGATCACCCACCGCGTGCCCGAGCCGCTTGTTGATCGACCGGAAGTCGTCGAGATCGAGGAAGAGGATGGCGATCTCGATCCCGTCCCTCAGGCACTCGATCGCCCGCTCCCGGAGGGCGGTCCCCCACGGGAGTTCTGTCAGCGGGTCCACCGGACGCCCCAGCGCCTGGAGGACGCCCTCCCGCGTGATGAGACCGATCAGCCGGTCCTCGTCGAGGACCGGAAGGTAGCCGATCCGCCGTGTGTCCATCAGGTCAAGGGCGGCGGCCAGGTTCATCCCGGGACTCGCGGCAGGAGGCTCTCGGGACATCACCTCACTGACCGGCCGGTAGGGCGGGGCGCGGAGGAGATCCCGCATGACTACGACGCCAACCAGGTGCTCCTCGCTGGCAGCGGGGAGGACGCTGACCACAGGGAGGACGCTCACGTCGCGGTCGAGCATGAGGGCGGCGGCCTCGCCGGCGGTGCGGTCCGGCCCGATGGTGACCACGCCAGTGGTCATTGCCTGCTCGACGGTTCTCAAGGGATGGCCCTCAATAGGGACGATTCACGGTCCGGCCCCAGTTTGCCTTCTCGCGGTGGCCTGTCCCAGGAGAACCCGCGCCGGCGCTCGAACCCCTACGGTGAAACCACACGACGAGCAGACGGAGGGATTCTCGTGGCACAGAAGCCCTTTGAGGTCATCGCCGAATGCACGATGGCCGGTTTCCCGGTCAGTGCGGAGGTCACCCAACTCAGCGAGCGACTCGAGACAGGGCGCGGCCAGAACCCGAGCATCGTCCGGGCGACCGTCCGGACGCCCGCCATCTACAGGGACAGATCATATGTCCTGGAGACGCGCTTCATGGTCTGGGCAGAGGACGGTGCGAGAGCTGTTCAGGCCGTTGAGAAGCTCCTTCGGGCTAACGAGGTTCCCTGCCGGGGCACGCACCTTTCGGCCCGCGCCCTGACGGAGGCGGACGTTCCGAGGCCCGCTGCCCCTGCCTCGGCGCGCAGGCCAGCCGCCCGTGCTCCCAAGACTCGCGCAGCGAAGTCCCGGCCGAAGGCCAGGAGGAAGTAGCGGGCGCCGCGACTACGGAAATGGTATACTGTTCTTTGTGAGAATGTTTCCCAGACCACGCCCCAGGTACGATCCCAAGACGATCTACCGCATCCACGCCGACCGCGAGGCCGGCAAGAGTGCCGCGGACATAGCGGTGAAGCATGACCTGCCCGCGATCACGGTCCAGGGATTCCTGCGGTCCAGCGGGAAGACCTGCGCGCTGCTGAGTCCCTACGATCTGCGAGGGGCCGAGCTTCCGCCGAATGCCGCCGTGCAGGTCTACTGGCTAGGTTACATCGCCGCCAGCGGCCGCGTCTTCGGCCAGAACAACCTGTCCACCTTGATCCTGGCGATTCACCCGGACGATGCCCCCCACATCCAGACGCTTCTGGCGGATCTGGTCATCGGCCATCCTCGGTGTGAGTTCGCCGAGAGCAGCCTCGACGGGCGCCAGGCGTACGTGCGCGACCGCTCGCTCGCCGAGGTGCTCCTGCAATGGGGAGTCGGCGCAGCGGCAGAAGACGGCTCGATTCCCATCGAGTTCATCCCGCCGGCGCTATGGCCGGATTTCATCAGGGGGTATCTCGAGGGGAGCCGGCGATGCCCGCCGTTTGGCGGCCAGGGGGCGCGGGCGCCGCGGGTGCCGGGGGTGCCGCGCACCCTCACGCTCGTGGGCAACAGGCCGTTGGTTGAGGGGCTCAGCCGCGAGCTCCAATCGGCGTGCGGGATCACCGGAGGGGCCGTCGCGCCTTCCGGCGGCGGAGGGCTTTCTCAGGTTGCCTTCTCGCCCTCGGACACGACCAAGATTCTCGAGGCGGCCTACCGCAGCCCGTCGCGGACCTCACCGCGCGCGGCGAAGTTCGTCAAGCAGTTCGCGCGCCCACAGGGCCGCCGCC
>CAYLKW010000160.1:0-3708 GCA_964384245.1 uncultured bacterium | reverse complement strand
GCTAGACCTTCCTGCGGTGGCGGACCGTCTCGAGCCAGGCTGCTTCTTCAGCAGGATGTCGTCCTTCGCCTGCCGGATCTCGTCCAGAAGCGCGTGATCGGCCATGATCTCAAGAGCGTCTCGAGTTCCTCAACGCTAACGAGCACGGCCTTGGGCTGCGGACAGCTACGGCCCCGATGACCTTGTCCAAGCCAGCACCTCCGCCGTCGGTCTCTGCTCATAGTGTGCGCTCAAGTGTACACATATCACATACATGGAACACCCCGGAAAGAGTCGGAAGCCAATCGCTTCCGAGTCGCGGTCGGGCATCGTCAGGCCCTCACCAGCCCGGGCGGGCCGGATCTATCCGCGTGACCTCAGCGATGGCGTCGAAGTGCCGGTCGGCGCTGATGATGTGCGTGATGCCGTGCTGCAGCATGGTCGCAGCGTGGATGGCATCCCTTATGGTAATGCCCGTCTCGTAGCGCTCGGCAAGCGCAAACGCGCGCTGCATCTCGGCCAGCGTCACCGGGAGCACTTCACCGGCAACCTGATCCACGGCCAGCCGGGCCAGTATCAGGCCCTGCGGCAGGTCGCTTGTTGCCCAGAAGCGGTGCAGGATCTCCTGCAGGACCTCGGTGCTGGTCACGGCATCTAAGGCATCCTGAGCCACCCGCTGCAAAACGGCGACGCAGGGCGCCTTGAAGGGGTGGGCCCGGCCGGCGGCGTACAGGAAGACGTTCGTGTCGAGGAAGTACCTCACGGCGACTCGGGTTGCTCCAGGTGCGCGCGGACTGTACCCTGCTCCGCCTCGTCCCACTCGATGACAGGGAGCGCCATAGAAGCAATCTGTTCGAAGGCCCGCTGCTTGGCGACGCGTCGCGCCTCCTCGACGATCTGCTGGACGATACCTTCCCTCAGTAGGGCGCTCAGCGGCTGTCCCCGCTCCCTGGCGATGCCGGAGAGCGCCTCGAACTGCTCCTCAGTCAAGAGTACCTGGACCTTGTGCTTCAAGCCTGGCATGGATGTCGCCTTCCCATCGGAGTCCTTTCAGTTCTTGTTACATACTCTCTATCTGAGAGTATCATTTCTATCCACTGAAATCAATACTCCAACCAGTATGATCCTGGGACAGCCCTGGCCGTTGCGCTCTGGCAGGCTTGGGCGCTCCGGACGCAGAACTGTGAACCACGCGAGCAGCAGGAGCACTGGAGCGAGCGGCCGCTGAGGTCATTGAACCCAGGGATCAGCCAGGAGTAGTTAGGAGGGAACGTCATGATCAGGCTCCAGATTGTCGAGCGACACGGTGCTCACCTCCACAGGATGCTCGTTGACGCAATGCGCTCGGGTGATCTCCGAACCTTCTCCACAGAGAGGCGTGGCCGAAAGGTCACCCACACCAACCCGAACTACCCCGGATGGATGAACTGGTCCTGCGCCGAAGGCGTCATCAGTTGCGAAATCCTTAGTCCGCGGAAGCCTGGGGCCGAGTGGAAGCTCCTGAGTGCCCTGGTCGGACGCCTAGCAGACAAGTATGGGAATCACATCCACAACATCAGTGTTCAATTCCCCGAAGCGTTGGCTCCTGAGCCGAAGCAGAAGCGTCGGCGCCGGCCCCCGCGATAGCAGGGTACCTCCGCCCCATGTCGTAATACACACAACGGACACTGAGCGCAACGGAAGTTCCAGACAATGGTCGCTCCACACGCTCGTCCCAGAAACCGCTCGCATCACCTGGAGGTGCGCCGTTCATGTTCACCAACCCGCTCAAGTCCCGCCTGGCCCAGGGTCTTCCCACCGTAGGCCACTGGATCGGCATCCCGTCGCCGTCCATCGTTGAGTTGCTGGCCGCCTTCGAGATGGACTGGCTTCTGCTCGATACCGAGCACGGCCCGGCCAACACCGAAACGATAGAAGATCAGCTCCGGGCCATGAAGGGCACCAACGTAACCCCGCTCATCCGCGTGGTCGCCAACGATCCGGGGCTCATCAAGCAGGCGCTGGACCGGGGGGCCTACGGGGTAATCGTCCCGCTGGTCAACACGCCCGAGCAGGCACAGGCCGCGGTGGCAGCGGCCAAGTACCCGCCGGAGGGAATCCGCGGGGTGGCCGGCAGCCGGGTCAACCGCTTCGGCGCGGACCTGGTGGACTACTTCGCCCGGTGGAACAGCCAGGTGCTGGTGATCTGCCAGATCGAGACAACCGAGGCGCTGTCAAATGTGGAACAGATCGCAGCGACCCCGGGCGTGGACGTGCTCTTCGTCGGGCCCAACGACCTCTCCGCGAACCTTGGCTGCTTCCGTCAGTTCGACCACCCGGAGTTCAAGGCGGCCGTCGAGCGTGTCCTGGTGGCGACGCGGCGGCACGGGATCGCGGCGGGCTACATGGCATCCGGCGCAGAGGAAACGCTGGAGCGCGTGGGCCAGGGGTTCCGGTTTGTGGCGGCCGGGAGCGACACGCGTCTGCTGGCCGGCGCGGCCGCGGCCACCTACGCGAAGATCAAAGCAGGGCTGGCTGAAAAGGCGAAGGCGCGCTAGACGATCGTCTCTCCAGGCCGCTCCGGATCCACCAGCGGCAGGTTAACGGGCACCAGGTCCGTGTACTTCATCCCGGCGCCGGTCAGCAGGAGCAGCACGCGGTCCTGCGGCGTCACGGTGCCGCGGTCAATCAACTCCGGCAGCGCGGCCACCGTGGCCGCGGCCTCGGGCGCGGCGAAGACGCCCTCTGCTGACGCCAGCGCGCGCATGGCTACCAGCATCTCGTCGTCGGTAACTGCCAGCGCGGTGCCGCCGCTGTCGCGCACCGCCCGCAGCATCAGGTAGTCCCCGAGCGCGACCGGCACGCGCAGCCCCGAGGCGACCGTGTGCGCGTTCTCGAACGGCTCGGCGTGGGTCTTCCCTTCCAGGTAGGCGCGGACGATCGGCGCGCACCCCGCGGCCTGGACCGCGACCATGCGCGGCCGGCGCGAGCCGATCCAGCCCAGTGATTCCATCTCCTCAAGCGCCTTCCAGATGCCGACCAGCCCGGTCCCGCCACCGGCCGGATAGACGATGACATCGGGAAGGTCCCAGTCGAGGGCTTCGGCGATCTCATAGCCCATCGTCTTCTTGCCTTCGACCCTGTATGGCTCCCGCAGGGTGGACACGTCGAACCATCCCCGCTGCGGCGCCAGGCCGCGGAGCAGGCGCCCGGCGTCGTTGATCAGCCCCCGGATGGCGTACGCGCGGGCGCCGTAGATGGCGCACTCCGCCTGGTTGATCGCCAGGGTGTCCTGGGGCATCACGATGTAGGCGTCCAGGCCGCCGCGCGCCGCGTACGCGGCCAGGGCCGATCCGGCGTTGCCGGCCGTGGGAATCGAGATCGCGCGCACGCCGAGCTCGCGCGCCCTCGAGACCGCGGCGCACAGGCCGCGCGCCTTGAACGTGCCGGTGGGGTTCTTCCCCTCGTCCTTAAGCAGCAGCGTCCTGAGCCCATAGCGCCGGGCCAGGCGCGGCGCATCGAGCAATGGGGTCATCCCCTCACCCAGGCTCAGCACGTTGGCGGGATCGCGGACCGGCAGCACCTCATGGTAGCGCCACATGTCAGGCCGCCGCCCGCGCAGCGCCTCGCGCGAAAGCGTCGCGGCGGCGGCCTCCAGGTCGTACCGGGCGTAGAGCACCTTGCCGCACTGAGAGCAGACGCTCAGGAGTTGATCGGCATCGAACCTCTGGCCGCAGGCGGTGCACTCGA
>CAYLKW010000159.1:0-3728 GCA_964384245.1 uncultured bacterium | reverse complement strand
CAACGCCGCGATGCGGACCGACCCGCACATGCCCAACACCTGTCTCCAGGACATCGTGGGGGCCAGCGCCGCGTTCTACGACACGAAGGTGAAGGTAGTGCCTGCTTAGGTAAGCGACGGGGGGAACGAGGCGAGGGCCGGGGCGTACGCCCCGGCCCTCGCCTAACAAAGGTATTCTGGGTGCCCAGGAGGAAGTCATAAAGGACTAGTTCTTTTGGAGGGTGCGGGGTGGTCCGACAGCCGCCGCGCGTCACCCGGAGGTCGCTGGCCGACCTCCTGCTCGCTGCGGGCCTGGCAGGCCTGGCCGGCACCGTGCTCTATCCGCTGGTTCGCTACCTGATCCCCCCAAAGGTCAAGGAGGTCACGGCCGGCAGCATCGTGGCGGCCAAGGTCGGCGACCTCCCACCGAACTCAGGCAAGCTCTTCCTCTTCGGCGGCAAGCCTGCCATCCTGGTGCAAACCTCCCAGGGGACGTACAAGGCCTTCACCGCGGTATGTACGCACCTGGCCTGTACAGTGCAATACCGGCCGGACTTCGGGCACATCTGGTGTGCCTGTCACGACGGCCACTTCGACCTCAACGGACAGGTCATCGGAGGCCCACCTCCACGGCCCCTCGCAGAGTTCAGCGTGACCGTCAAGGGCACCGAGATCGTGGTAACCCGGCCGGCGTAGGCGGGCGATGGGGATTGGTGCCTGGTTCGAGGACCGGCTCAGGTGGCGCGCCGCCGACGCATTCCTGCGCCACAAGACCGTGCCGGTCACCCGGCACGGGTACGTGTACTACTTCGGCGGCATTACCCTCTTCTTGTTCCTGGTCCAGGTCGCTACAGGGCTGCTGCTCCTGATGTACTACCGTCCCACCGCCGACGCGGCGCATGAGAGCGTGCGGTTCATCATGGCCAGGGTGCAGTTCGGGTGGCTGGTCCGGTCGGTGCACAGTTGGACCGCCAACCTCATGGTCTTCTGGGCGTTTGCCCACATGTTCGGTGCGTTCTTCGTCCGGGCGTATCGGCGCCCCAGGGAGATGACCTGGATCTCGGGCGCGCTGCTCCTGTTCATCACGCTGGCGTTTGGCTTCACCGGCTACCTGCTACCGTGGAACACGCTGGCCTACTTCGCCACCAAGGTCGGGACGGAGATCGTAGGGGCGGTGCCGCTGATTGGTCATCCCCTGCTGGTCCTGTTGCGTGGAGGGGAGGACGTCACCGAGGCCACGTTGAGCCGCTTCTTCGGGATTCATGTCGCGATCCTGCCGGCGCTCACGACCATGGTGCTGGGCCTGCATCTGTTCCTGGTGCAGTTGCACGGGATGAGCCGACCCGACGCGCGCGGGCCTGCGCGATCGATGGCGTTTGTGCCTGCCTTCGTGTTGCGCGAGGCGATGGTGTGGCTCCTGATCACCGGCGTCCTGGTCTCCCTGGCAGTGCTGCTGCCGTGGCCCGTGGGCGAGAAGGCCGACCCCCTGGCGTCGGCGCCGGCCGGGATCAAGCCCGAGTGGTACTTCGTCTTCATGTTCCACACGCTGAAACTGATCCCGTCGCACGTGCTCGGCCTGGAGGGCGAGCGGCTCGGCGTCGTCGCATTCATGCTCGCGGCCGTGGTGGTGATGGCCGTGCCGCTGCTGGTTCGGGATGATGGGGCCGGTCGCGCGAGCCGGGTGGCCGCCGCGGCCGGCGCCTTCGGTGCGCTGTACATGATAGGCATGACGATCCTGGGATACCTGAGGCCGTAGATGCCGGCTCGCGCTCGATGGTGCGTCATCGCCGCCTCCGCCGGGTTGCTCTGGTTCTTCTCCACCGGGCTGGCCGCCGCGGCGCCGGCGCCGCAGACCGTGCCTGAGCCGCCGTCCGATGGTTGTATCACCTGCCACCGTAACCTTGGCGGCCGTCTCGCCGCGCCCGCGTTGAAGATAGCCGACGACATCCACGTCCGTCGCGGGTTCACGTGCGCCGCCTGTCACGGCGGCGACGCGAAGGCCCCGGGCATGGAGGCGATGGATCCCAAGCGCGGTTTCGTCGGGAGGCCGAAGCCCGCGGACCTGCTTGCGGTGTGCGGCAAGTGCCACAGCAGCCCGGAAATGATGCGCCGGTTCAACCCCAGGATCCCGACCGACGAGGTGGCGCGATTCCAGACCAGCGTGCACGGGAAAAAGCTGAGCGCGGGCGACCAACGGGTGGCGACGTGCACCAGTTGTCACGGCGTGCATCCTATTCTGGCTGTGACCGACAGCCGGTCGCCGGTCTTTCCGAGCAGCGTGCCCGCGACCTGCGCGCGCTGCCACGCCGACGCCGCCTACATGAAGCCCTACGGCATCCCGATCACGCAGTACGCGGAGTACAAGTCCAGCGTGCACGGCGAGGCGCTGCTCGGGCGGGGCAGCAAGCAGGCCCCCGCCTGCAACGACTGCCACGGCAATCACGGCGCGGTGCCGCCGGGTGTTGACTCGGTGGCCAACGTCTGCGCGCAGTGCCACGGTTCGCAGCGGGACCTGTTCACCCGCAGTCCGCACAGGGCCGCCTTTGAGAGCATGAGCCTGCCGCAGTGCACGGCATGCCACGGCAACCACGAGATCAGCAGGCCCTCTGATGAGATGGTCGGGACAAGCCCCCCGGCGGTGTGTGCTCAGTGCCACCAGGCAGACAGCAAGGGCGGGGTGGCCGCGGAGATCATTCGCGCGGCGCTGGAGGGCCTCAAGCAGAGCACGGCGGCCGCCACGGAACTCGTCGCCCGCGCCGAGAACCTGGGCGTGGATATGGCTGACGCCAAGCTTCCCCTGAGCGACGCGCGGACGCGGCTCATCCTCGCGCGCAACCTGGTGCACGGCCTCTCGCCGCGCGAGGTGCAGTCTGTCACCACCGAGGGGATCAGCCTCAGCCGCAAGGCCGCCGATCTAGGGTGGGCCGGCCTGGCCGAGATCGAGTTCAGGCGACGAGGCCTGGTAGCGGCGCTCGCGGTCATCGCCTTGCTGTCGCTGGGTCTCTACCTCAAGATCCGAACCACACCAGAACCGTGACAGGGCACGCAGGCTGGAGGCTAACGACGCAGCGGTTCCGCCGACGGACTGGTGTCTTCATGGTGATCGTGGTGGCGGTGACGCTCGCCTTTGCCGCGTCGCCCCCGGGCGGGGCGCTCAAACCGGCTGATGCCCAGTCGCCGCCCACTATCAGGGCTGCCGGGCTCTTCTCGTTCCCAGGCGACTGGTCGAAGAGCCCTGAGGCCATCGTCACCGTGTTTTCTCCTGGCCAGATCTCGTGGCAGTTCCTCACCAGTGCAGCGCATCAGGGCAGCAAGGAGGTCCTCAGTGGGGTCGCCTGCAAGACCTGCCACGAGGGTCAGGAGAAGGCCCTCGGCGAGAAACTCGTCAAGGCCGGGCGCCTGGAACCCGACCCGGTCATCGGCAAGCGCGGCTCAGTTGACGTGTCGGTCCGCGCCGCCTTCGACGACCAGTACCTCTACCTGCGGTTCGAGTGGCGGGCGCCGCGGCCTGTGGCCAGCCACCTGCTGTGGCGCTTCGACGGGACACGGTGGGTGGAGTGGGGGGGCGAGAAACCCGAGGCCACCAAGGCGAACATCCCACCCAGCTACGAGGACCGGCTCGCGCTGATGATCACCGAGCGCAACGTGCCGGCGGCTGACGGCGCGCAGACCGGGTTCAACCAGGCTGGGTGCTTCATCGCCTGTCACACCAGCATGGAGAACATGCCTGCCAATGTCGCGGGGGATCG
>CAYLKW010000158.1:0-3775 GCA_964384245.1 uncultured bacterium | reverse complement strand
TTATAAAAAGAATCTCTACTCGGTGGGAGTGAGTTGGAGATGGTAAGACTAAAGGTCATCTTATACGGAACGGCGATGCTCAACTCCATAGAGAGTTATCGCCTGTTCGTTATGATCTATCCATAGGAGGACACGGTAATCACCGATGCGATATTTATGTAATCCCTTAAGGTCGTGCGGAAGATTTTTTAAATCTTTATCAAAGTCCGGGGTGGTTTCTATTCTATAACAATTCTTTTTTCAGTTCCTCAAGAGAGCGGGTTTTCCCGGCTAAATGGGCTGCCCTTGAACGCCGCATTTTGGCAAGACTCCGGATCGGAAAGGAGAAGAAAATCCTCTAATTCATCCTCAAGCTCATGAAAGGCATGGGTGGCTTTGGATAACTTTTTTATTAAAGAAGCGGAACCTCTATGGTTTTAGGCATTTTGGACACCTCCTCATCAAAATGATAATGGCAGCGCAGGGGGGATGTCAAATGGATAAGGGTAAACAAACGGCTTTTATAAATCTAAAAACCAATCTCCGCTCTGGTGAGTTGGAGAGGGTAATGGAGCTATTTATCCTAAGGCTGCCACTTTTTCAATGGGGAGATTTTCTATGGAGATATTGACAAGTTCTGACAACTCAAGTTTTTCACTGGCATCAAGGATTTCAATGCCGACAATATGTCCTTTATCGTCAAGGTCAACCGTTACCCCTTCCTCTATATCCATTGAATCTGATATTTTTGCCTCTCTGAGTCTGATGTATAAGGCATCAACATCTTTGCTGTATTCTATCTTCATAATGTCACCCCTTAAACGGTCTTTTTCTTATTGTAACTGTAATAACCAAAATATTGCTTGTTTCTTCTTTAAATGTAACCCTCAAGAATCTGTTGCCTATAAACTTATACGCATTTTGCCTTTCCTTGACGCTTGCTTCTACATAGTCCGGTTCATTTATTGCCGCCTCTACCTCCTCCTCTGCAACCTCACGCTCTTTCATTCTCCTTCTTGCATGGCGGTCGTATCTAATGGATTTCATGACTGTAGAATATCAGTTTTTATAAAAAGACGCAATTTTTATTTAGAAATTAAAAAAATCTAAAAACCAATCTCCGCTCTGGTGAGTTGGAGATGGTAAAGGAGGGAAGGAGAAATGAAAACTTTAATAAGGAGTTTGATGGTTGCTTTTACAATATTAATTTTCAGCGAAATTTCATATGCAATAGAGATTCTTAAACAACCACCTGCCGAGGCGATTAGAGAAATGCGAGATGTTACTAAAAAGGTTTTTGACAAAGCGATTACTCCAGCACCGAAAGACGCCGTAAAAGTCTTGAGATATTTGAATTTGCTTGCTAGAGGCGGGGCTAAAGATCCAGAAATAATGGCGGAAATCACTAAACGCGCAGGTATTGGTGTTGGAGTTTCTAAGGTGCTTGATGCTGGAATATCAATAATGTCTGAAAGTTTTGAAAAGAAGACAGGGATAGACAAATATCAATTTGAACTACTGATGAAGTCAGCTAAAAATGTGATCATAGGAGATGTAAAAGGGCAAGTAGTTGACGCAACATCTGTTGTTTATGATTCGTGGAAAGAGACAGCACAAGCAATAAAGGATTTGCCTTCAGATGCTCCAATGGATGACCAATTACGAACCTTACAGCAAATGGTTAAAGGTGCGGATGCTTTAAAGAAAGAAAAACCTTATTTATCACCGTTAGTTGATGTCTATATGTTTAAGGAAATCCTTCCAATGGCATTTGCTGAAGGTGCCAGAATAATTGCTAAAGAAACATATCAGAAGTTTAAAGGTTTTTTTGGAACTAAAACAGCATTAGCCCCTTCAGATGCCTCTAAGCTCAAAGAAGGCACGCCTCATCAACTCGTTACGCCTACTAAGGTTGAGTTCACCCAGACCTATGACGGGCTTTTCACGCAGTCTGCCGATTTCGTCGGCTCCAGATACGGCAGCTATTCGGGATCATTAACCGACGGCGCAAGGGTAAACAGCATAGGAGATTCCAGAGCAGGCGATTTTACAGGTTCTTTCAGCGGGAGAACCGTTGCAGAGCCGGGATATACCCCTATCACGCATAATAACAGGCCGTTCAGCGGCTCGTCGGTCGGCAAAGTTTCGGCAGTAGGATTTAAAGAGGGAGATTTAAGAGGCACAATGACGGTTACCGTGCCTGCCGGAACCCAGACAGTTAACGTTACCGGCAATATCACTATTAAGACGGATGGGTCTTTATCCATGCCGAGCTACACCGGCCCTGTCACGGATAATGCAAGCGGAGCAAAAGTAGGAACAATGACCGGCTCGTGGAGCCAGAGTAAGACGAGATAAAAAAAGAGGAGGATTTGTTATGAGACGCAAAGTATTAAGCATGGTTGTAGGAAAGATGAGAGAAATGGGTAACCCTAATATGAGACTGAGATGATTTTAGATTTTAAAACAGGAGGTAAAGTTATGAAGCCAAGCATATTGAAACTTATCTCTTATTTTGTGATTGTTAGTTTTATTTCAGGTTGTGCTACAAGCTCCCGTTATATTGAAACACCATCAACACTTCCGTCTGATATGGGAATCGCCTCACGGGATAATAATATCAGCGTTACTATTAACTATTTGATACTCCCCAATGGGCAGGGCACATGGGTAAAAGACGCGCGCTGGGATGAATATGTCCTGACTGTTAGAAGTATTTCTGATAAACCAGTTACAGTTGAAAAAATTCGGCTGATTGATCCAAGAGGGCTGTATATTGATGGTGGTGTTGACCCTTCCCAGTTAGAGACAATTAGTGAAGCATTGGCAAAGGAATATAAGGACATGGGTATACAGTTTGCAGCCAGCACAGCTATCCCTGTCGCAGTCGCTGCTGGTGCTGTAGGGATTGCTGCAATGGTTCTTGCTCCAGTTGCTCTTATAGGAGGAGGCATCTGGTATCTTGGGAAAAAGCATGCAGATATAAAAGATTCGGAAAACATTACTAAAGAGTTCAATAGGCGGAGACTCGCTACTTTTACACTCGCAAATAACGCTACTATCACAGGGAGTGCATTCTTTCCGTTGATTCCCAATCCAAAGGCTTTAGTAGTTGACTACCGCATAGGAAGTGAGATGAGGGTGATTGAAGTATCTTTGGAAAAGCTTGCAGGACTACATGTTGCTCCAGCAAAAGATACAAAGGACGTAAGCTTCCCTGTCAAGTAGACAATTCACTCGCGCGCGAGATACAGCGCAAGAGTTTGCTGGATCCATTTCAGGGGAACATCGCTGCATGGCTTGAAGAAGACATGGAGTATAAGGCGACCTGGATATACGATCACCTTCGGCCGATGGGTTTTTCCGGGAGTTATGAGATCGTCAAAAGAGCGGTGCACGATATCAAGGAGGAACTTCTGGGGATATCCCGATCCAGCATTTACTATGAGCCGGTGGTGGATGAATATGACCTTCTGCTGAAACGTTTGATAGACAGGCAGTACACCCTGACGCCGCTTTACGGTTCACGGAAAATGACGGAACAACTCAGGCGGGAGAAGTACATGGTCAACCGGAAACATATTCAACGGTTGATGAGAGAAATGGGCCTAGAGGCCATCTATCAGAAGCCCCGCTTAAGCGATCCGCATCCGGCGCACAAGATTTATCCTTATCTGCTCAGGAACGTTGCCATTGATCGAAAGGATCAGGTGTGGGCCGCCGACATAACCTATATCCAGGGGTGGCGATCATGGACTGGTGGAGCCGATACGTCCTTGCCTGGAAGACATCCACA
>CAYLKW010000157.1:0-3796 GCA_964384245.1 uncultured bacterium | reverse complement strand
AGAAGGTTATGGCCGGCATCTCGACGATAGACGAGATACTGCGGGTCGTGTACGTAGCGGACTGAGGGTCAGGGCTCGCTGTAAGTAATGCCCCCGGCCTCGTTCACCGCGGCCGCGGCCGTGCCCGCGGCGTTCTGAACGGTGATCGTCTGCTCGGCGCCCGGCCTGCCAAAGGCAGAGAACGCAACGACCACGGTCTCCGTAACCGTCACCCCATCTGGCAACTGGGCGTTTTCCAGGAACCCCCCGCCGTCGCGGGCAATCGTGTAGGACGCTGACGAGGCCGTGAAGGAAACGGTGTACGGAGCCCGCTCGGCCTTGGCACGCTCGTGCGCCTGACGGAGGTCCGAGGCCACCTGGGCCACGCCGTAGCGCAGGCGCTGCTGCGCCATGTACCCCCGCCACCCGGTCATCGCAACCGTCAGGAGGATGGCCACCAGCACAACTACGACAACCGTCTCCAGCAGGCCGAAACCGCCGGTGCTACGCATGCGGTTCACGGGGAGCCCTCGCGCCATGTGGGCCGTACGCCGGCTAGGTTGTTCGCCCGCACCTGATAGTGATTGGTCGTCGGGTAGTAGGGCGGCGCAAATCCGCGGCTCATCCGGCGGTCGTACTTGAAGTCGGAGCCGTAGCCCCGAAGGAGATTCCCGGCCGCGTTCATGACCCCGAAGACGCCGAGGTACTCCTGGATCACCCCGCCGATCAGGCGTATGGCGCCCCGCGGAGGCGCCTCGTTCCAAGTGGCGTTGAACACGCGGCTGTTGAAGCCGTCCGCCAGGTTGCCGGCCATGAGCACGGCGTGGATGTCGAGGTCCCGGGTGTTCGGATCGTTGGGGTTCGTGACGAACCGAATGTCGTTGTTGGGGGAGTAGATGCCGAGCAGGTTGAGCGGGTTGTGGTTGGGGTCGCCGACGACCGGCGGCACCTCGTAGCGAATGTGGTTGGTGATGTCAATTCGCCCGGACGCCACGACCGTGGTCTGCTCCTTTTCTTCCAGCGTGCCTGACAGCGAGAGGATCGCTCCCTCGACGTAGATGATGCCCGCGTTCGCGCTGCCCAGTCCCTGCCATCCCTTGGGAACGCCGGCGAACCCCCGCGTCCTGGACGCAACCGGCCAGGAAGTGTTGGTGACCGTGGTTCTCTGAGTAACCCGGTCCACGACCACGGTTACGGTCTGGCCTCCCTGGACCAGGGTGTAGACCGCGCAGCCGCCCGGTGATCCCGCGCTCTGGCTGCAGGCGCCCGGCGAGGCGGCGCTGTCGGTCATGCTCAGCGTAATGCTGTCGAGATTCCCCTGCACAAAGATCCCGCCCGCCAGGGGCTCATCCGCGTCCGATGTTTCATTGCCGTTGAGGTCCTGAACAGGAACATAGATGCCCGTGGGGACCGGGTCTGAGTTATTTGACAGTTCGGGAACCTTCTGCCGGATCTGCAGGTTGGAGACCGCGGTAGTATCCATCGGGTCGCGACCTATGGCAACCCCTTTCTGGCTGAACGGGTTGGCGGGAATCGGGATCGCGGCCACTCCCCGGGTGAAGTTGGCCGGGGGGTTGTCGCTGTCATTACTTTGGTTGGTGTCGCAGTCAGGGAGCACCGGAGCGTCGCGGCGCTGGCCGCTCACCACGTTCTCATTGGTCTCTCGCCTGACCGGGCTCCCCCGGTTGAAGAACCAGGCCGTTCTCCAGGCGCTCGTGAGCTGCGTGCTCCTGGCGTTCGCCTCATTGCAGGGAATCCCGCTGTCCGGGGTGCCGAACTTCGGGAAGTAGGCGAACCGGAACTCGGTGTTGGTGTGCACAGGGCCGTCGTAGTTCGACATATCGGCGAACCACAGGGACTCACCTCCGGGTCCAGTGTGCACGTGGGAGAACAGCGCGTACTGGGCGAAGTTCTGCCGCTGCAGATGGATGCTGAAATCGCCGCGCAGCGCGATTCGGCGCCGGGCCTGCGGGCTGACCCGTCCGTCGCTGACGATCTCGTAGGTGTAGAAGAACTCGTACTCATCCGGGCCGATGCGCTGGACGTACCGATTCGGCTGGCTGGTATCGTAGGGATGCGGCGCCAGCCGCCGCCGAACGGTGACCGTGGCCCCGTAGTTCCCTTCCCCGAGAGCGTTGGACGGTGGCGCCCCAGCAGCCGCCTGCAGCTTCCTGTGGGCCTGGGGCAGGCTCCAGTTGACGTGGAACGCCAACGACTCCGTGGTCGAGGTCGCGTTGAAGGTGAACCGGAGCCCGTCCAGTATCAGGAAGTCAACAATGCGCAGCGCGTTCTGTTGGGCAACGTCTCCGGAGGCGCCACCGTACCAGTTCAACAGCGTCGTGCCATCCAGGGACGGGTCAACCGTAGACTGGCCGATCGGATCGGCGCCCATCAGGGCCATGAGCGCGGCGCGGCCGGAGAAGGCTCCGCCCTCGGCGATGTACATGCTCTGGGCGCCTATGACCCGCAACGCGCTCAGCCCCATCTCCTTGCCGCTCAGGTAGAGGATGAGCGCTCCCAGGAGCGAGAGGATAAGGATCACGGTGAGGACCGCCACGAGCGCGAGCCCGCGCTGGTTCCTAGACAGGTGCAGCATATCCCCTCATCCTCCTCTGGCGGCTAGCGGGCGCGCAGCGCCGCATCCCCTGCGAACGTGCGCCTGACCTGATCTCGAACCGCTGTCACCGTTATCCTCACCCTGGCGATGGACGCAAGATCGGTCGGCGTCGTTCCAAGCGAGGTCCCATCGGCACCGAAGTACTCAAACGCCAGCCCATCAGGCTCGCCGGCCCGCCCGATGAAGTAGGCAATGGGCCTCCCCGATGCCGAATCTGGGCAGCCGCTTCCCGCGGGATCTTCCCTGCGCGTAAGCGTCTGGGCGGAGGCGTCGTGCGCAAAGGTCACCCTGTAAGGGCTCGTCAGGGAGAAGGGCGTGTCCTGCGGGATGGACAGCGTAACCACCGTCGCAGAGGCACAACTGACCCCCTGCGCCCAGCGGATCTCGTCCACCACATTGTCGAGGGCCGCGCGCACGTGGGCCTGGGTCTGCAGGAAGTCGTTGGTTGTGCGGGCCGACCTGCCGCCCACTCCCACGAGAGCATAGATGCTCCCCACGGTGAGCGCCAGCAGGCTCAGGGCCACAACCAACTCGATCAGCGTTACCCCCTGGACCCCCCGCAGGGACGCGGCATACAGCGACCGGTCACGGCCTCTACTGATCATCCAGCACCGTCGTAAGTGAGACGAAGGGCATGCCGTTAGGGTCGGCAGGCCTGTACACCTGGACCGTGGCAGTGGTCAGCCGCAGGTTCTCGTTATGGGTGACGTCCACGGCCACCTGGAAGGTGTGGGGGGTCGGATTGATCACGCCGGTGTATGGGGCCGGAAGCGGGAGTGAGGACCGGGCGAGGTCCGTGTAGCCCACCATCTCGTAGGGGTTGACGCTGGCGCGCACCTGCTCCATCACCTGGATGGCAAGGGTGGTGGCGGCCGCGCGATCGTTGGCCCGGCCGGCATGCGCCATCCCGATGATGAAAGTATGGAGAAGGAACACGGAAAAAGCAGCGAACAGCGACAGAGCCACGAGCAGCTCGAGATAGGTGAACCCTGTCTCGCCTCTGGCGTCCCAAACCTGCGGCCGCATGGTCAACTACCCCCACGCTGGGTCTAGTGTATCATGGATCCGTCAGTAAGCGTTGTTCCCAAGTCCCCGTGGAGGTAGACCTGGGACCTCTCGCCGGCGCGCGAGGGGTCGGGGTTGGACTAGACCAGCGCGGCCGCGAGTTGGCTGTTGCGCCGCATCTCAAGGCGGACGCGC
>CAYLKW010000156.1:0-3904 GCA_964384245.1 uncultured bacterium | reverse complement strand
GCCGCGCGGGAGCGGCTCAGGGCCGGCGCAGCACCGCCGTGGGATCTGAAGGCCCGTGGCCGTGCCCGATCGGCAGGCCTGCCACGATCGCCGCGGTGATGACCTCCTTGGCGCGGGCCACCGCGTCGGGGACGGGCTGTCCTTTCGCCAGGCAGGCGGCGATGGCCGCGGAGAAGACGCACCCGGTGCCGTGGGTGTGCCGCGTTGCCGCCCTGGGCGCGGCGAACTGGTGGAACTCCGCGCCATCGTAGAGCAGGTCCACGGACCGGTCGCTGTCTTCCAGGTGCCCGCCCTTGACGACGACATGCCGTGGCCCCATCGCGCCAATCGCGCGCGCTGCTTCGTGCATCTCGTCGAGTGTGCGCACGGGCCGACCGACCAGCACGCCTGCTTCGTGCAGGTTGGGCGTCACCACGAGCGCCAGCGGGAGCAGCAGGCGGCGCAGGGCCTCGGTGGCCTCGGGCCGGAGCAGCGGCGCGCCGCTCTTGGAAATCATCACCGGGTCCACGACCAGGCGCGTGATGCTCCACCGCAGCACCGCGGTCGCCACCGCCTCGATGATCGCGGCGTTCGAGAGCATCCCTGTCTTGGCGGCATCGGTACCGATGTCGCTCATAATCGCGTCTACCTGCTGAACCACGAACTCGGGCGCCATCTCCACAACTCCGGTCACGCCGGTCGTGTTCTGAGCGGTCAGCGCGGTGATCGCCGATGTGCCAAAGACCCCGAGCACCGTGAAGGTCTTCAGGTCGGCCTGGATGCCCGCGCCGCCGCCCGAGTCGGAGCCTGCTATCGTCATTGCGCGCGGGATGGTCATCGGAGGTCCCCCTTGAAGTGCGTCCAGCCGCCGGGTTCCAGCGGCCGCGCCCGGCCGCCATCCTCGACGATGGTGCGGCCTGCGCCGCGATCGGTGAACTCGCCTATCAGCGTCGCGGGCGTGCCGGTCTCCTCGACCAGGCCCCGGAGCACGCGGTCGGCATCCTCTGGCGCCACCGCGAAGAGTAGTTCGTAGTCCTCGCCACCGGCAAGCGCCAGATCGAGCGCGCGGCGCGACTCCTGCCCGACGCCACCGGTGGCTGCGGCCGCGACAGCGGTGACATTCGGATCCACCGGCACCCGCCCGGCATCCAGACGCACGCCCAGACCGCCAGCCTCGCACATCCGCCACAGATCCAGCAGCAGGCCGTCGGACAGGTCAATCATGGCCCGCACCGCGCCGGTCTCTGCCAGGGCGCGGCCCTCGCGCAGGCGCGGTCTGGGACGGCGCTGCGCGGCGATCATGCCCGCGATTCCCCCGGCATCAGGTGCCAGCAACCCTGCCTCCATCGCCACTAACCCGGCCGCGGCCCTGCCCAGCGTGCCCGTGACCGCGAGCAGGTCGCCGACTCGCGCGCCGGTGCGACGCACGAGCCGGTCGGGCGCGACCTCGCCCAGCAGCGTCACGTCAACGACGATCAATGGCGCCTGCGCCAGGTTGCCGCCGACAATGGCAATGCCTGCCTCCCCTGCCATCTCCAGCAGGCCGTCGTACAGCCCATCCACCCACGCAGCGTCCAGATCGCCGGGCAGCGTCAGCGAGATCACAGCGTACCGGGGAATCCCGCCCATTGCCGCGATGTCGCTGGCGTTGATGGCCAGCGCCTTCCAGCCGATGTCAGCGTCTGCGCTCGTGGCGCGTCGGAAGTGCACGTCCTCGACCAGGGCGTCAGTGGTCGCCAGGACCAGCGCGCCGGGCGCCCACCGCAGCGCGGCGGTATCGTCACCGATGCCCTGCACAACATCGCCACTCGATACAACATCCCCCGGATGTGGGCCGATACTCGCAGCACGCGCGACGCGCGCGGCTATGCGCTCCAGCAGCGCCAGTTCGCCGAGATCTGCGACGCGCGGGCTATCCGCGGGCAGCATGCACAGCCTCCACCAGGCGGCGCGTTGCATCGGCCACGTCGTCCGCACCCACCACCGCCGAGATCACCGCGACGCCGTCGGCTCCGGCACGAATCGCCAGGAAGGCATTGGCATGGGTTATCCCGCCGATCGCCACTACCGCGATTCTCACCGCCGCCTTGATCCGAACCAGCGGCTCGACCCCTATCGCATCCCCGGCGTCGGGCTTGGAAGTGGTGGGAAAGACGCTGCCCACCCCCACATAGTCGGCGCCCGCTGTCTGCGCCGCCAGCGCCTCCTCGACCGTTGCCGCCGAGGCGCCGATGATCTTCTCCGGCCCTAGCAGAAGTCGCGCGTCGCGCACCGGCAGGTCATCCGGCCCCAGGTGCACGCCGTCGGCGCCTATGGCCATCGCGATGTCGGCGCGGTCGTTGATGATCAGCGGCACGCCGGCCCTGCGCGTGACATCGAGCATGCGGCGCCCGGCCTCGACCACCCGGCCGGCCGACCACTCCTTCTCGCGCAGTTGAACCATGGTCGCGCCGCCGGCCACAGCCGCGGTGACAATATCCTCCACCGGACGGCCGCGGCCGAAGGTGCGATCTACGATCACGTACACGCTGGGATCGAAGCGCATCAGCCCTCCCTCACCCGCACTGCCTGCCGCAGTTGCTCTGGGGTCAAATGGTAGAGCGCGTCCAGCAGCGCCGGGGCCAGCGTGCCCGGGCCGCGCGCGTAGTCCGCGGCGATCTCTGCCGCCACGCCGAAGCACGCCAGTGCCGACGCAGCGGCCAGCAGAGGTCCTGCGTCATGAGATCCGGCATCGTCCGGCATGGAGCGTGCGGCCGCGCAGAAGGCCCCAACTATCCCGGTGACCATGCACCCGGCCCCCGGGATGGCCTGCAGCCAGGGGTGCCCGTTCTCGACCACAAGGACACGTTCGGCATCGGCGACATGATCGCGCGCACCTGTCACCGCCGCGACGCAGCCGCGCTCGCGGGCAAGTGCCGTGGCCAGGGCGGCCGCGTCACCCGCGCCCGCTGATCCCACCGTCGATTCCGACAATTCAGCCGCGTCCACGGATTCCACACCGCGAACGAGGCCACCCCGGCCCAGCAGGGCCGCGGCCTCACCGGCATTGGCGCGCACCACGGTCACGCGCAGCTCGTCCAGCAACCGTCCGGCTGCGACCGTACGGTAGCGCGTCGCTCCGGCCCCCACGGGATCCAGCACGATGGTGATGCCCCGCACCGTCGCCACGCGCCCGGTGGCAAGCATCACCTCCAGGCGCTCCGGCGCGGGGGTCCCAAGGTTCAGCACCAGCGCGTCCGCAGCAGCGGTCACTTCCTCCGCGTCGTCGCCGGCCATCGCCATCACCGGCAGCGCGCCGATCGCCCGCGTGGCGCTGGCTACCGCCTGCATCGTCACGAAGTTGGCCATGTGATGCACCAGCGGACGCCGCTCGCGCACGGCTGCCAGGAGCGCGGCTGCGCGATCGCCAAAGTGTGTCATCTGTATCCCGGTGACCTCCCCGCAAGCGCGGTCACCCCTGCGCGCTCCAGGGCCCGCAGGATCAGCACGCCGAGGATCGCGCCCGGCGCGCTGCTGGCCAGGAACAGGTAGGCGAGCGTCCCCAGCGGGATGGCCTTCCCCATCAGGGACGGCGCTACCAGCAGGGCGCCGACCGTGGCTCCAACCACCACGGTCCCGACCGGTTCCAGCAGGCCGACCCAGGGCCGGCGCCAGAGCATGTGGGCGAACCCTACGACCAGCGCGCCAGGGATGCCGCCCGGGAACGCAAGTAGCGTTCCCACTCCGAACTGGTTGCGCAGAATCGCCGCGACCGTTGCGGCAAGCGCGGCGTACCAGGGCCCCAGCAGGACCCCGGCGATCGCATTGGTCATGTGCTGCCAGGGCAGCAGCTTGGCGCCGGCCACGGGTATGGACCCCGGCACGAACGAGAGCACTACGGGCAGCGCCGCGAAGAAAGCGGCAAGAACCAGCTTGCGTGTGGACA
>CAYLKW010000155.1:0-3915 GCA_964384245.1 uncultured bacterium | reverse complement strand
CGGTCGGTGTCGCCGTGCACCTCGGGCGAGGCCATGAGGCGCTCCAGATCGCGCGCCCGCGCCTCGAGCGCGCGCACGTCGGCCGAGCCCTCCAGCACGTGCGCGAGGACCGTGCTCTCTTGCGGCCCACCCGGGGTCTGCGGAAGGTAGGCGAGGCGCGCCCAACCGGCCAGGCTCACGCGGCCAGCGTCGGGCTCATCCAGCCCTGCCAGCAGGCGCAGCAGCGTCGTCTTGCCGGTACCGTTGCGGCCGATCAGGGCGGCGCGCTCGCGGGCCTCCAATGAGAAGGTGACGCCCCGGAGGATTTCCAGGTCGGCGTACGATTTCGACAGTTCGCTGACGGCAAGCAGTGACATGGGATAGGGCGCGGCCGGCCTGCGCCACGGGCTCATCCGGCGTCGGCCTGTACATCTTACCATCGAAATGAGCGGCCGGCGCCGGAGGCTGGGCGGCCAAGCGTTGTGGACTTGAGAGGTCGGGCTGGAGGGGCTGACGAGTTGGGGGAGAAGCAGTTGGGTCGGGGATGGCACGTCTCGTTCTTACGGGGGGCAGGCATGCGGGTTAAGGACATCACCGTGCACGTGCTGCGCAGCGTCACCGGATCCGTGGACATGCCCGACCAGGCCGGCCTGGTGCGGCGCGAGATCGGGTCGGTGCTGGTCGAGGTTCACACTGACGCCGGGGTTACCGGCTGCGGCGAGTCGTTCTTCCGGTCGCTGGAGGACAACCTGTTCCTGGCTGCCAGCGTCCGTTCGCTGGGCCGGCACCTGCTGGGCAAGAACCCCCTGGATGTGCTCCAGCGGTGGCACGAACTCTACGGACAGGCAAAGCGCTCTGGGGCCTACGGGGCCCTCAGCGCACTGGACGAGGCGCTGTGGGACATCAAGGGGAAGGCCGCCGGTCGGCCGCTCTGCGACCTGCTGGGAGGCCACACAACGCCGGTGCGGGCGTACGCCACATATCCGCTCGGGCGGACGGTTGAGGAGTTAGCCGAGGGAGCGGAGTGGTTGGCGGCGCACGGGTTCGTGCTGATGAAGATCCCCGTCGGCCACGGCGTCGAGGAGGACCGCCGTCTGATCCGGGATCTGACGGCGCGACTACCCGCGGGGTTCGGCCTGGCCATTGACGCCAACACCACGTACACCCCGGGAGAGGCCCTCGCCGTGGGCCTGACTGCCGCTGAGTGCGGCGTGGCCTGGTTCGAGGAGCCGATCCAGCACACGGACATCGCGGGCAACGCTGAACTCAACCGCCGGCTCGCCGTGCCCATCGCCGGGTATCAAACCCACAACACCCACTATCCGGCGCTCGATCTCCTCAGGGCCAACGCGCTGGAGATCTACCAGCCCTCCCTCGACTTCGTCGGCGGCGTGACCGCGGCCCACCGGGTGGGCGTGCTGGTGGAGGCGTTCGGGAAGCGCCTGGTGCCGCACACCCTGGGTCCCATCGTCAACTTCGCCGCCAGCCTGCACGTCGCCGCCGCGCAGCGGGCCTGTACCCTCATCGAGTTTCCTGTGCTATCGCGGGAGATTGCCGATCCGGGCCGGTTCCACACGGGTGCCTATGTGGCGAACGTTGCCGAGATCAGCCTTCGGCCGGACGGCACGCTGAGGCCACCTGACCGACCGGGAATCGGCGTCGAGCTCGACTGGGAGGCCGTGGCCGCGGTGGAAGTCGAACGGACGTCTCTCGCCAACCCCTGACCCTAGGCGGCCTCTAGAGGAGCAACTGCCCGTCCTTGAGCAGCACACGGCCGTCCAGCGTAAGCGTCGGCCTGTACATCATCCCGTCGAAATGGGCGGCTGCTTTCGTAGTGCCGCCCAGATTGGCGCTGGTGCCGAGGCCGATGTGCACCGTGCCGAAGGCGCCGTGATCCTGGGCCCAGACACCGGTGAGCATCAGGATCTCCGGGTTGAGCCCGATCGCGAGCTGCGCGATGTTGTAGACGGCGGCGTCGCCCAGCGATGCCCACACCTTGCGGATCATCTCGGCCTCGGGCCCGCCTTCGATCTTGACGATGTTGCCGCGTTCCACCGTGCAGATGACACGATTTCGGAGCGGGCCGCCAAGTCGCAGGTTTGGGATGCTGCCGTCGAAGACCAGCACGCCTTCGGTGGTGCCGTCCACCGGCGAGATATTGGCCTCGATGTTGGGGAAGGCCGAGAACTTCCCCGGGCGGTCGAGGATGCAGTCGTGCGCGTTGCCGGGGCGGCCGCTCAGGTCAAAGGCGCAGTCGGTCCCCTCCGGCGTGGTCAGGTGCGCGGCCGACGCCGCCGTCAGCAGCTCGCCGACCCTGCGCACCGTGGGCGAAGCTGCCTCGAAGTCCGCCTCGGCGCCCCCGCGCACGAGCTGCTCAGGCGTTGTCGCGGGCAGCGAGAGCACACGGGTCCCGTGCTCCAGCGCCCGGCGCACCGCGTTGGAATGGCTGATCGAGTAGCTGACCGGCAGGAGCGCGACGTCCGCGACCTGCAGCGCCGCGGCCACGACAGCCGGCGGTTCGTCCCCGTCCACGCGACGGGGCGTCATGAACGTGGTGACGACCTCCGGCGTGATCTCCAGCGCCGCAGCGGCCAGGGCCTCGGCCACCAACGTGGTGTCGGTGTCGGCCACCACCAGTACCTTCTCTCCTTCCGCCACGCGCGCCAGTACGCGGACGACCTTGCGCGCGCCGTTCATGATTCCGGAGATCCTCACTTGCTTCCCTCCAATCGTCGCGTTACTGCCGCGGCCGCGCGACGCCCCGCCGCCGGGGCAACAGCGGCAGCACTATCAGCAACACCGTCAGGGCCAGGAGCGCACCTGACAGCGGCCGCGTGACGAAGATCGCCAGGCTGCCGTGCGAGATCAGGAGCGATTGCCTCACCGACTCTTCCAGCATATTGCCCAGTACGAGCGCGAGTACAAGAGGCGCCGGCGGGTAGTCCAGCCGGTGCATGACGTAGCCGATCCCCGCGAACAGCAGAGCCAGCCACACCTCGAAGACGTGGTTCTCCAGACTGAAGACGCCCACGATGGCCAGTGCCACGATGGAGGGCAGCAGCACCGACCGCGTCACGCGCAGCACCGCGACGAAGATCGGGATGGCGGCCAGGTTGAGGGCCACCAGCAGGATGTTGCTGACGTACATGCTGGCGATGACCCCCCAGACGAACTGGGGGTGCTGCTGGAAGAGCAGCGGCCCCGGACGCAGGCCCAACATCAGCAGCCCACCGAGCATGATGGCGGTGGTTGCCGAACCCGGGATGCCCAGGGTCATCAGGGGAACCATCGCGCCCACCGCCGCGGAGTTGTTGGCGGCCTCGGGCGCGGCGACCCCCTCGATCGCGCCTTTTCCGAACCGCTCGGGGTGCCGGGAAACGCGCTTCTCCGCCGCGTACGAGATCATCGAAGCGGCGGTCGCCCCGGCGCCCGGTAGGATCCCCACGAAGAAGCCTATCAGGCCCCCTCGCACGATCGCCCACCGGCTCGCCACCCAATCGGCGGCCGCCGGCATGACCCCCCTTAGGCTGAGGTCGGCGCGGACCATCGCGCCGGTCTTCTCATCGTGCGCTGATAGCAGGACCGCGGTGAGGCCGAACAACCCCACAGCCACCGGCACGAACTCAACGCCGCTCAGCAGCTTCAACTGGCCGAAGGTGAACCGTGGCAGCCCGCTGATCAGGTCCACGCCGACCACCGAGAGCCAGAGGCCGAGCAATGCCGAGACGGCACCCTTGGCGCGGTTGCGCCCGGTCAGGTACACGATCAGACTGAACGAGAGCACCAGCAGGCCGGCATATTCCGGCGGGCCGAAGGCCAGCGCCACGCGCGCCAGCGAGGGCGCCATGAACATGAACGCTACGACGCCCAGCGTGCCGGCGATGAACGAACCGATCGCCGCGATGCCCAGCGCCTGTCCTCCCCGGCCCTGCACGG
>CAYLKW010000154.1:0-3919 GCA_964384245.1 uncultured bacterium | reverse complement strand
ACCGCGGACCACGTCCACCAGCCCGCGGTCGGTCAGTTTCAGCGCCGGGCTGACCGCCAGCGTGAGGACGGCCAGGGTCATGATCGGCGAGCGGTGTTCGAACCCCAGCGAAGCCAGGGCCGAGCGGAACGCCGCTACCTGTTCTCCGACTACACGGATGGGCTGATCGGAGACGATCCCGGCCACCGGCAGAGGAACACCCGCCAGCACCTCGACGCCCCGGACAGCGGCCATGCCGCCGCCGCGCTCGACCACCCGGCGGGCGGCCGCTGCCATCTCGGCGGCACTGCGCCCGATTACCAGCAGGTTGTGGCTGTCGTGCGCCCACGTCGTCGCGATCGCTCCCTCGCGCAGTGCGCCGCGCACCAGCCCATAGCCGACCGTGCCTGCCCGGCCGTGGCGCTCGAAGACCGCCGCCAGGCACAGATCGCTGGACTCCCAATCCAGGCAGCCGTCCACCAGCGGCAGCGATGCCTCCGCTGGACGCGTGTACGTGTTGACGGGGTTCATCTCGATCACCCGGACGCGCACAGCCCCGCCCGTAGCAGCGCGTCCGGGCGATGGCAAGCGGAAGCGTTCGATCCCCGGAGCCAGGATGCGCACAGTCCCCAGGCCGTCAGCGGGCGCGGGGCGCGCCGTGATGGCCCCGGGCAGCAGGCGCCCTTCCTCTGCCACGAGCACGCCCCGGGAGAAGACCGCGTCCGCTCGGAACTCCTCCAGGTCGCTGACGAGCACCAGGTGCGCCACCAGCCCGGGCGCGATCGCCCCGCGGTCATAGAGCCGCATCCTCCGCGCCGGCGCCAGCGTGACCGCGCGGATGCCCTCGACCGGATCCAACCCCATTCGAATCGCCTCGCGCAGCACCAGGTCGAGGTGCCCGCGTGCCAGCAGGTCGTCGGGGAGGACGTCGTCGGTGACCAGGCACAGGTTGAGGGCGCGGGCCGCGCCCTGGGTCGAGGCCAGCGTCTGTGGCGCCAGCGACTTCTCCTGCAACTGCAGCGTTACGCCGCTGCGCAGCCGTTCCAGCGCGAGCGTCGGCGTCACGAAAGTGTGGTCGGAGTCAATCCCCGAAGCGACGAACGCGGCCAGGTCCGCGCCTGTCAGGTTCGGCGCATGGCCCTCGATGACGGTTCCGGCATCCAGCGCCGTCCCCAAGATTGCGGTCATGCGTGGGTCGCCGCCGATCACCGCGGGGTAGTCCATCACCTCGCCCAACGCGATGACGCCTTCCCATCCCAGCGCCGTCGCGACCTCCTTGGGCCCGATGCTCGCGCCCGAGGTTTCCAACCTGGTCGCCGGGACGCAGGACGGCACCTGCATGAACACGTCCAGCGGCAGGTTGCGGCTCTGCTCGAGCAGCAGGCGTATCCCATCCAGGCCCATCACGTTTGCGATCTCGTGCGGGTCCGGCGTCACGGTGAGCACTCCCAGCGGGACCACCGCTTCCGCGAAGGCCGGCGGCAGTACCATCGTGCTCTCGAAGTGCAGGTGACAGTCCACCAGCGCGGGCACCGCGAACCGTTCGCGGCCTCCGACGATCTGATGCGCCGCCGGCAGCGGATCGTCGGGTGCGAGGATGCGGCTGAACAGGCCGCCGGCGATGCCAATGTGCCCGGGCAGCACCTCCCCGGTGAACACGTTGACCACGCGCACGTTGGTGACGAGCAGATCGAACGGCTTCCGGCCGGCGGCCGCAGCCGCGGCGACTTGACGTGCCGTGAGGTCAGGACGCATCGCGCCCTCCGGCACCCGTGGCGCCGGCCGGATGCGTTGCGGTAAGCACGACAGCCAGCCCCGTTGCCGCCAGCAGGATGGCTGCGGCGACGATGAAGGCGGCGCCGAATCCGCGTTTGTCTATCACGAATCCCATGAGCAGCGGTGCTACCATCGCGCCGACATCCGCCATGGTGCGGTTGATTCCCAGGGCCACGCCCCAGTGCCTCTCGGGCACGACGTCCGTGACCAGCGCGATCACCAGGCTGCCTCCCAGGTTGGCCCATGAGACCAGTGATACCGCAAGCACCACCCCCAGAGGAGACTTGACGCCCAGGAAGCTCAGCAGGGAGATCCCCAATGCGATGAGGCCGGTCAGGATCACGCGCCGCGTGCCAAACAGGCCGGCCAGACGTCCGCTGGCCAGCGCAGCGCCGAACCGCTGGATCGTGCCGATCATCAAGATGGCGCCTATCGCCGCCGGCCCGAGATGGATCTCCCGGGCGGAGAACAGCGGGATCAGCGTTGCGATCACCCCACCGTGGAAGAAGAACAGCGCCATCATGATGATGCCAGGGCCGAGAATGCTCCGGATATCCAGACCGGCACCGTTAGAGGGATCGGTTCGCACCGGCGTTGCAGGGCGGGCGGCCGAAGGGTCTGCCAGCCGGCGGCCTGCCGCGAGCGCCATGATCCCTGCCATCACTGCCAGGACCAGCGAATACCGCCACGACAGCCACCCGGCCACAGCGCCGCCGAACGCCGGGCCCAGGGCCGTGCCAGTTAGGGCTGCGATCTGGTGGTAGCTGAACAACCGCGCCTTGTCGTCAAGCGTGGCGACCTTGGAGATCCAGAACTGAACCGTGATGAAGAACAGCGCGGACCCAATGCCCATGATCGCCCGTCCCACGAGCACGACGGCGAACGAAGGCGCCAGCGCTACGACGACGCCTCCCGCGGCCAGGATCGCGCCGCCTGTGGCCAGCATCGCGGGCAGCGCAGAACGGGCGACGAGTCGTCCCATGGGCACGTTCACGAGCAGGCGAACCCCGTGATACACGGAAAGCGCCATCGCCACGCTGCCGGCAGAGACACGGAACTCCTGCTGCATCTGCGGCAGAAGCGGGCCGAAGAGGGAAACGCCTATTTCGAAGCCTACGAGGATTAGCAGGAGCGGCAGAATGGCTGCCGCCCCTTTGCCCGCGCGGATGGAAGCTACGCCGGTCACTATGCGCGCGTCCGCTATGAGCGAGGGTTGGGCGGCGCAGGCAGTCCGGGGACCGGCGGGCCCTGATACGGGTTCATCTGGTAGAACTCCGGCGGCGAGCCCGGGCGGCCTGGACCGTCTTTTGGACCGGGCTTCAACTGGTAGAGCCGGCCCTCATGGTAGAACAGGATCACGGGCTCGCACTCTCCCTGCTGGGGCTGCGGGCGCTGGCTGTCAGGTCCGGGCAGGGGAATGAACTCACGCATTTCCAGCGATGGCTGGGCAGGCTGCGGCGCCTGCAGGACGGTCTGAGAGACGGTGGTCGCGGCGTAGGTAACGCCGCCCGCTGCGATCGCAACAACCGCCAGCAGCAGCCAACCGGCCTGTCTGAACATCGCTTTCGCCCCCTGCGCCTGCGCCCTGCCTGCGTCAAGGTTAGCACAGATGGATCATCCGGCAAAACCGTTGTTCTGGTCCAGCAGATTCGAGGCGGTTCAAGCGATGGAGCTTCATGCTACAATCATCCCAACCATGATTGGGCGCGACATCTTCGATCGTGAACGCCTCCCAGCCGCCCTGACCGAATTCATTGCTTCCACCAACCCTTGGTGGGAGGGGAAGCCGGGCCGCGTCCTCCCACCGTTCAAGCGATGGGCGTTCAGCACCACCCGGGTCAGGCTGGAGGCGGGCCTGGCACCCATCGTTGTGCTGCGTGGGCCGCGGCAAGTCGGCAAGACCACCATACAGGAACAACTGATCCAGGACTACCTGAAGCAGGGGATTGACCCTCGCCGCATCCTGCGCCTCCAGTTCGATGAGCTGCCGCCGCTGAGAGAACTCGAGACTCCGATTCTCTCCATCTGCCGCTGGTTCGAGAACCGGGTGCTCGGCAAGACCTTCAACGAGACTGCCCACGAAGGGAAGCCGGCGTACGTCTTCCTAGACGAGGTGCGCGACCCGCGCATCGTCGCCTTGCCCTTGTCGTCACTGCTTCTGATG
>CAYLKW010000153.1:0-3940 GCA_964384245.1 uncultured bacterium | reverse complement strand
AATGACGAGTGTAGTCGGATTCACACGGCCGGCCGTCGCACAACAACAGGCTCCGCTGCGCAGGGAAGAAGACAACAGTGGAGATGGTGCCGCTGTTCCCTTCCAGCGCATGCCGGCAGATCGCCGCATCGCCGTCCGCGTGGCTGGCCATGATCCGCCTGGCCTGGTCCGCGTCGAGGCGGCCCCGGCAATCGCGCAGCCGTTTGCGAATGGAACGGAGGCGGGATTCGCTCTCGCCGTCCGGGGCGCCGCCGTCGCGTCCGAGGCGATGGCCGCGCAGCGCCGGGGTGATGAAGTGGTTGGTGGCTGCCACATAGTGGCCTCTCGCGTAGACCGCCCCCGAGTGCCGGTGCCCTGATTCGAACGCGGCCATCTTGCCCTGCGCATCGGCTAGGATCAGGTTGCCGCCGCCCATTTGCGGCACCCGCCGTAGATAGCCGAGTGCCGAAGCCACCGAATCGTGGTGCTCGAGCAACTCCATCATCAGGGTGTACCTAGCCAGGCCGGGCCCAACGTCGGAGGAAGCGACACGGGTGTCGGCGACGGCGAGGCCCTTCTCGTTCATCCCCGAGCTGGAAACGCCCGTACTGCCGGCGCTCGTCACATAGAGGTATCGGTGGCCGTGTTGCGGTGTGGCATGGGCCAGGGTCTGGAGGTCCAGGTGCGCGAGATTGTAATCGCGGTTCTTGGCCAGAATGGGCGAACGGTCGGCCGTCGCCGGACCCGAGGCCGCCCACACGGTGCACCCCTCGAGTAGCGAGACCTCCCCCGCCCTCACGCTGTCTTCCAGATAAGAAGCCGCCGCGTAGCAGAAGAGGCGCGCAACATCCAACTCGAGCGCCCTGGCGATGCCTGCCAGCATGTCGAGGGTAGAGCGCGCCTGCCCGGCCCACACTCGCTCCACTTCCGGGAGAAGCCCGGTGACGGGAGTGCCCTCCAGGCCCGCGATGCGCCGGTCAATGACCTCGAGGAGCCGCGGCCGCAGATCGAGCATCTGCCGGCCGTGCTGAAGTCCCATCTGATAGTGATCGCCCTCCAGGGTGATGAGCTTCATCGGCCGTTCCGGATTAACTCCCTGGCCTCGTCCACGGTGAGGCCAGCGATTCCCAGCCGCTGAAGATTGCGGCCGTCCCTCCAAAAGTCGCGCTTGCAGAGTGCACAGCACACGTCGGCCAGACCGGCCATCGCGCGCATCTCCAGCCCGGCCAGGCGGCCGAGCGAGGCGATGGGCACGAGACCAGTGGGCACGTCTTCCAGCACATAGCGAGTTTCAATCGAGCTCGGGGCGGCGATGCCCGCGTAGGCTGGATTGCTACGGATGCGCTCGTAGAGCGTCGCGCCCTGCACGCCCTCGTAACTCCGCTCCAGCCACTCCGCGGCCGAGGTGGCCCCTACCCCGAAGGCCCGCGCCACGGCGAGCCGCTCCTCGTCGATCGCCTCTAGGAACCGCGCCACGCTGGGCGTGATGTCGCGATAGAACTCGAACGGTACGCCCGATTCTATGCGCGCGGCACTCAGCACGACCGGACCGGGATGGAAGACGGCCCCAATGTTGTCCAGGCCGGTCTCCAGCACGTCTCGCGCTGCGACAAACTGCGGGTACAGTGGATGCAGGACTTCGAGGACCCGCGGTGTATCGCAAGCAGGCAGCGCGGCCAGCGACACCTGGCGCTTGATGCTGTTCACCCGGACGCGGGCCGGACCCGAGATCCGGCAGGCGAACAGGAGGGTCTGGGCTTCCGCCACCAGCACCTGGCGCTCCAGGCCGCAACTCCCGAGCACCTGGCGGAACTCCAGCGCTCCCCCGGTTCGCCCCGGATTGAGGACGATGACTTGTCCGTCGCGAAGGTGAGGGGCGCACGCCTCAGCCATGGCGGCGTGGGCCGTGGCCGGGACCACCACGAGGATGACGTCGGCCTCGGGCACGACCGCGGCAATGTCGGTCGTCACCAGCTCCAGATGCCCCAACCCTTCAATGGCGCCCTCGAGCGACACGCCGCCCGTCGCCTGCAGGTCCACGATCTCAGAGGCGAACTTGTTGTAGACCCAGACCGGGTAGCCACGCCGGGCCAGATCGCCGGCAAAGGCGTGCCCGCCGTTCCCGGCGCCCAGGACCGCGACTCTGGTCTTCACGACCGCACACCCCTTCCCGGACGCTGTCCCACCTCGAGCGGGATCAGCTCGCGCTTCATGACCCGCAGGGCCTGCTCTGGGTTCACCCTCCCGTACAGCCCACCGAGGACGCTGACCAGGTACTGGGCATCCAGCAAGACAGGGCCACGGGGCCGCAGCACGTGGGGTTCGTCAGGGTCATAGAGCACGCCGCCCGCGATCAAGGCCAGGTCGTCCAGGTAGCGAGGCGCCCTCTCCTGGCACTTGTGATACACGGTGCCCCCGATCAGGATGACCGTCACCGGCTGGTTGAGCAGATTGACGCCGTACTGCAGGAAGTAGGTCTCTGTCTCCTCGACGTATCCCGCATGCTTGCGGGTGGCGGTGGCGAGGATCTCGTTCGCCAGCCACGAACGGGCGGCGTTCTCAACCGCCGTATCCGGGACGTCATGGGGGTTGGAAGAGAGGAAACTCAGGTACCGGTCAAGGTCAACCTCCACCCGGCCGTTGCGCGAGTGCAGGAACTGCGCGAAATGGCCCGCCCCAGGCGCGAAAGCACCGAGGAAGGTCCGGCTCAGGTACTCGGACAGCTCCTGCTGCATCGCGCCGCGTCGAAAGCGTTCCAGCTCCTTCAGGTTCTCGGCGTTGTAGCTGAGCCCGTACTTGCCCTCGACCCGGCGGTAGGCCAACGGGCTGTTGGGAGTCTTGAGAATGGTGCGCTTGACGCGTCGCGCGTTGTCCGGGCCCTCGTAGACATAGAGTGGGTTGTCGGACACGTTGGAAAAGAAGTCGGTCGTCGCGCCGCCGATGTCGAGCGCCATGATGTTCCCCAGCCCATCCTCATTGCCGTGGCCGTGTGCGAGCAGATTGATGCCCCGGAAGGCGGCCCGCGGCGTGGGGATGAAAGGAGCGTCCATGTACTCCTCCACCACGTCAAAGCCCTTTCCACGGATGATGACCGTCTGGAACAGCTCGCGAATGGCCTCGTTGACGACCTCAATGTGGAATCTGTTCACTTCGGGCATCACGTTGTCGGCGATCCGGACGTCCACGTCGTTCCAGCGGAAGATGTGCTCGACCTGCTCGCGCACGTCCTGGTTGCCGGCATAGATGACGGGGACGCCGTAGCGCGTGTAGGTGGCGTGCTTCGCGCCCTCGGCCAGCAGGCGCGCGTTGTGCAACTGGGTCTCGGTGTCGCCTCCCTCGTCCACGCCTCCCGCGATCAATATGATCTCGGGTTGATCAACGGCGTAGATGCCGTGGGCCTCCTCGGGCGTCAGCTTGCCATCGTAGCTCCCCACCAGCTTGGCGCCGGCGGTCAGGGCGGCGAGTTCCGCCGCGAACCCTGATTCCTCCCGGGCGAGCGCCACGGTCACCATCTTCAGCCCACCTTTGGCGCTGGAGCACGGCAACCTGATGTCGAACGTGCTCATCGCCTCGTCGAGAGGCTTCCAGTCGCCCCGCTCTTGGCACGCCGGCAGAATGCCCAGTCCGTCGGCAAGTCCGATGCGGATGTCGTCAACCGTCGTCGGCACATAGCGGAGGTCGAACCGCTCGGTCCCAACGTCGAACAAGCCCACCTTGGTGTAGGTGGAGCCGAAGTCTACGACCAGCACCTGCCTGGCGCGCGCCTGGACCAGGCCTGCGCGCCGGGCGACCGCATCCTCCCTGCCGCTGGCTTCCTCTTCCTCCTTGTCCGTCTCGGTGATGTAGGATTGATCGGCTGCGACCGATATGCTCCTATCGAAGTACCAGGGGTAGTGATGGCGCACAAGGTCCACGCGCGTGAACTCGTCCTTGACCGGGATGCCGTTCCACTCCTCGATCC
>CAYLKW010000152.1:0-3943 GCA_964384245.1 uncultured bacterium | reverse complement strand
TTCCAACTATATTGAGAATGGGTGGCAGGTGTGATTGAAGGATCCATTATGCCTCTGATGGCGATAAACCCCATGAAGAGGACCGCAATGATAAGGCCGGGGATGATCCCAGCCATGAATAACTTACCTATGGAAACATCAGCCAATACGCCATAAATAATCATGACGATACTTGGAGGAATCATGAATCCGAGAGTCCCTGAACCAGCCAAAGATCCAATGGATAGGGATTGGCTATAATTTAACCGTTTAAATTCTGGCAACGTGATCTTACCGATCGTGGCACAGGTAGCAGCGCTTGAACCGCTGATGGCAGCAAATAAGGTGCATCCAAGAACATTAATATGTAGCAATTTTCCAGGAAGTCGTTGAACCCAAGGGGCTAAGCCAGAAAAGAGCTGCTCGCTCAACTTGCTTCGAGAAAGGAGTTCTCCCATGAAAATAAATAGAGGGAGGCAGGTCAGGGGCCAGTTGTTTAAGGTGTTCCACATACTGATCCCCAGAATCTTACCGGCCGGGAGGGTGGTGAAAAAGTGGATCCCGAGGAACCCTACAATAATGAGGGAAATACCGATCCACAAACCGAAGACAAGAAAGAGGAAAAAAAGGGACATTAAGATAATTGCAGGAAGCCATGAATGCTCCATGGAAATCTCTCCTTACCCTTTCTCCTTTTCAACCCCTTTGGCCTTTGTGAGGTTTTGGAGATAACCTGCGAACTTAGATAAATATTGAAGGGCCATCAGGATGCTTCCTAAGAATAGAGGAAACTGGGGGAGATAAAGTGGCGTTTTTGAATAGTGCATGGAAGTTTCTTTGATGAGCCAGGACCCGAAAAAAAGTCTCCAGGTTTGATAAGATATATAGACAAAAACAAGCAAGCCAATGGTCGAACAGAGCAAATTTACAATTGATTTGTTTCTACTGGAAAGTTTTGATAGGATGAGATCGACTCGAATATGCCCATCTGACTTGAGCGTATAAGCCAGGGCCATCGAACCAAAAACAACAAGCAGGTAGGCTGAATACTCTTCTGCGATAAGAATGGAAGTGCCGGTGCTTGAACGGGTAAAAATTTCAAGCAGGATTAAACCGGTAATCAGAAGGATACAAGCACCGGCAATAATTCCACCGAGCAAGGAAAGTTTCTGAATGATCTTAAAAATTCCCATTGACCTATCCTTTCTTTCCATCATCGCTCTAAAAGAAGAAGGGTAGGGAATAATATCAAAAAGGATTACATTGCCTGGAAGCCTCGTGGCCGAACTTTATTTTTGGGTAACCTTCTTAACTTCATTTAATAAATGTTCAGCCTCAGGACCAGACTTTTTGACCCATTCGGCCAATATCCCTTCCGAAAGTTTAACACACTGTTTACGGAAAGCTGGTGACATTTCGTTAATTTTAATGCCCCGTTTGATAAGCTCTGCCCTTGCACTCTGATCAGATGTGATAGTCCTTTCTTCTTGTTTTATATCCATTTCCCGTCCTGATTCCAATAATACAGCTTTAAGGTCTTCGGAGAGTTTATTAAATGAGTTAAGGTTTACGGTGACAGCACTATAGCCGAAAGTGAAACCAAGATTAGTAAAGTATGGAGTAACCTCCCAAAATTTCCCATCAACCCCACTAATTGTGCTAGTCAGCACCGCATCCACAGCTCCGGTGAACAAAGCCATATAGACATCCCCCCAAGGCATGGTTATGGGTTTTGCGCCTGCGGCCTTCACCCACTCGGTAGATTGGACATTAAAGGTTCTAATTTTCAGGTCTTTCAAGTCTTCAATGGAGTTAATCGGCTTTTTTGCATAGATTCCTGCCCCGGGCCAGAAATGCCAGTAGAGCAATTTCTGGTTCCACTTATTGAAGACCTTTTCTATGGTAGGCCTTGAGACAGTTCCTAACAACTTCGCCTCTTTATAATCTGCAACTAAAAATGGGTTGGTGCTAAGATCGAGAATCGGTTCGCTCCCCGCGACAAAACCTAAAAGCATCTCTCCAATTGGAACCAATCCCTCCTTAACGACCCGAAGCATTTCGGGACCCTTGTATCCTAATGCACCACCAGGGTGGACAACAATAGTTAACTTACCTCCACTTTTTTCTTTGACAAGTTTAGAAAACTCCATCGCTCCCTGAGTGGCAAAATTGGCAGGTGGCCATAAAATAGGAAGAGGCCATTCCTGCGCGGCAGGGACTTTCTGGAAAGAAAGACTCAATAGAAAAACCACTATCATCATTTTTAGTATCGTTTTCATTTGCCCTCCTTGGTATGGTAAAACTTTCAGGATAAAGTAGATGTTGTTTTCTTTCAACTTACAATTTTTTCAAGTTTAGGTTGAAGGGATTCGTTTCAATCGATTCACCTCCCTTCTTCGGATAATATCCACCCTACGATCTCTCCAGGATCTATCATGCATTCCCATTCTTCATTGCGGGTCCAAAATCGATAACCCCAATCCATCGAAGAACTCGTGTCGCTCAAAGACATTATTGATTCCCTATTTGTTTACTGCACGATGATAAAGTGAAACCACAGCATGATAATGAATTCCGAGGCAGCCAAAGCTAAAGGAGCAAGCCAGTAAAAATCCTTTTTTTCTCTTCCAAATCTTTTAAGGCTGCTTCATAATTTCCCAGTAAATACTTTATTGGTAATGGAATATTGTTTAATTTTAATGCCTCGACTATTCTTTAATGGCCTTTCTAAGATAGATTGTCAAGAATTTAGTTGAAATTTTCTGTGCCCCCCTGGTGCGCACATCTTCAAATATCCCTATGCCGCTTTCTGCATGATATATTTCTCTTCTTGTATCTGTTCAATCGTTGCTATCACTTCTGCAATGCCTAAATAACCTTTGACTCTTCGAACCCCCTTCTCACAATGAAGCAGAACGATTGCAAGCCACCTCTGGGACATCGCACTGTTACGATACCGTTTGATATTGCCTTCACAGTCCCGTACAGTAGAGAACATGCTCTCGATGGGATTGGTGCAAGTCAGGGTCTTTCTTAACAAGCCAGGAACCTTGAGTCGATGCAGTGTTAAGATGTCCTCGAAGGCTTCCAGCAGAGAGTCGGCAGCCGATTCATTGATGGCTCGCAGCCATGTCTCGAATTCCTTAAGCATCTTCCTGGCATCTTCATAACTGTTTTGCTCCAGAGCGGTCCTGAACCGCCGGTGAGCTTCCTTCCGATACTTCTTGGCCAGATGTCTCTGGATGTTGCGATCCTTATGGATCGTACACCGCTGGTGAATCAGCCTCTTCCCGAAACGCTCTTTGAGTGTCTTGATGATCCCTTTGCCTCCATCGGTAACCCAAAGAATCCTCTTCGAAAGCTCAAGCCCTCTGCGCTCCATATCGGATAAAAGTTCTTCACAAAGCTCGTGGTTCTCTGTCGCTCCCTGCCAGAAACCCAAGACGTGTTTGTGCCCTTCCGTATCGATCCCCAAGCCAACCATGAAGGTATCCCCTCCCCGATGAATCGTATCGATAAAGAGGGCAAAGATCCTGACCCCCGAAAGGTTACGCTCTTTGAACTCCTGGAGCTTCTGGGTCGTCATCTCCACCACATGCCGAGACACCGTACTGGGAGAAACCCCAAAATGATGACTCGTCTCCAACAGTGTCTCCCGATACTTCCGAGCCGAAAGCCCCCGTAACATCTTGTTCAAAACTTCTTCCGAAAAGACACCCGGCTTCTTCAACACCTCGTAGCTCTGTAATGGAATTTCTCCTCCCCGCCGACGAAGCCGCGGATGCCTGACCGAAATCTTCCGATCTCCCACGTAAATGGAACCATTCTGGTAGGCCCACTTATAAAGTCCTTCTTGGGAAGGATAGTAGTCGGGCCCCGACCGCTCTTCCCGTTCCATATCCATGATCGCTTCGGCCACCATGCTCCCCAACTCCACTATGAATCCATCAAGCCCCTGTTTTCC
>CAYLKW010000151.1:0-4002 GCA_964384245.1 uncultured bacterium | reverse complement strand
GGCGATCAGGAGGGTTCGTTTGATTTGAGATTTAAGGCCTATGATCTGATTGATTCCAATCAAAGAGAGTGGCTTAAGCCTGCTGAAGAGAAGGTCGTCACATTTGGATTTATGCTTCCAGAAGACTTAGAGGAGAAAGACTACTTTGCTGAGTATGCGCTTGGGGACAGTCCTTATTCTACCCCCTTGCAGGCAGGTAAATCTGGGACAGTCCCCCAGAGGGGCCAGATCAAATACCATCTTGCCGGGATCAGTCTCAATGTCAATGCCACACTTGACAAGCCTTACTATATGGAGGGAGAGACCGCTCATCTGACGGTCAACATTCAGACCCAAAACCCCGCTCCTCAGAACCTCTTTGCCAGGGTGAACTACGCCGGACATGAACCTGAACAGACATTTACCTTAAGCGGCACCCAGGTCCTGATATTCGATATTCCTCTGCCCAAGATTACGGGAGAGAAACTCTTCTATGGGATCTACCATGAGGGAGGCCGTTCGATTCATCTAAACTCCCTCTACATTCATAAGGCAGGGGATGTCATTACCGTCACCACTGATAAGCAGGTCTATAATCCGGGAGAGACCGTGTCTGTGACCGTGTCCGGAAATGCAAGCGGTGATATGACCTTATCCGGGCCAGGAGGATATGAAGAAATCTTTGCTTTCTCAAATCAGGCCAATAAGAGTTTTGTCTTGCCATCAACCATAACTGCAGGCACTTATTTCATTAATGCTCAGCTCATTACTCCGAACTCCGAACCCATCACTGTTGTTCATCCCTTTGATATTGCGGGGATTCAGGTGAAGGTGCTTGAATGTCAAAATGACAAAGGCAAATATGCCTCTTCGGACACCATTGCCACAATCTTAACCATCTCAAGCAACACGACGATGCCGGCCCTCCTCAAGGCCTGGATCGTTGATCCAACTGGCCGATACACAAGCGTTGGAGAGCAAACGATTACTCTCTCCTCATCAGAGAATTTATTTGTCACTTATCAATCATCACTGATTACCACAGTTGCGGGTATTCACCGTCTTGTCTATGGGATTTACGGCCCTGAGGACCTGCTCCTCTGCTCAGGAAGCGAAGCCTTTGATGTGGGGGATGCGGTGCTGATGGGAATCTCCACAGACAAAAGAGACTACCCGACCAATACCGAGCCGGTCATCGTCACAGCAAGCCTGTTTGGTTCGATCAATGCAGAACTTCAACTTGAGCTGGATGGGACCCTGATAAAGACCGAAACAATCTCACTCAATGGCTTCACAACCTATACCACCCAACTTCAAGACATCACCCCAGGTCTCCATACTCTGAAGGCGACTTTGACCGCAGGAGGATTAAAGAGCACAAAAGAAACAAGCTTTACCTATGCCCTGGCCTTGATGCCCAAACCTCAAATCTCCGCATCGCCTGCCTATCTGGACTTTGGCAGCGTCAATCTCGAGAGCACCTCCATTCAGACCATCACCCTAACCAGCGCAGGCAATGCAGACTTAGTAATAGAAGCGATCACGCTATCGGGAACCAACCAGGGAGAATTCAGCATCCAGAGTGACAACTGCTCCGGTAATATCATCGTTCCCTCAGGAGCCTGCACGCTGAACATTCTCTTCTCCCCAACCTCGTTGGGGACAAAGAACGCCTCACTCACTATTCCCTCCAATGCCCATGATATGCCCATGCTCGCTCTGGCATTGAGTGGGACAGGTGTAACGATCCTCAATATCTCAATCAATCCGGCTGGCAGCGGCAGAGTGACAGGAACAGACATCGACTGCCCTGGAGACTGTACGGAAAGCTTCTTCGCCGAAGGAGCGACCATCCAGCTCACCGCCACACCGATAGAAGGTTACCGATTCGTTGATTGGAAAGGCGATATCGACGTGGCAGAGAATCCTGTGACCGTGAATATGGATGCCCACAAGAATGTCACTGCCAACTTTGCTCTCAATACTTACAACATTACTACTACGGCAAGCCCGGGTGGAGCCATCGCTCCATCGGGCCATATTACAGTGAATCACGGAGCAAGCCAGACCTTCATCATCACGCCAAGTTTTGGTTACTTCATCATGAACGTAATAGTGGATGGAGTGTCTGTCGGTCCGGTGGCGACCTATACTTTTAGCAATGTGACCTCAAACCATACCATCGAGGCGATCTTTGCCATCAACCAGTACATCATCATTGCCACGGCAGGACCAAACGGCAGCATCATTCCATCGGGTCCGGTTGTTGTGGATCATGGTGGGAGCTTGACCTTCACCATCACCCCAAATACAGGCTATCGCATATCGGATGTGGAGGTGGATGGGGTGATGTTGGGTGTGACGAAATCCTATACCTTTAGCAACGTCACCTCGGATCATACGATCCATGCCATCTTCAAACAGATCCAGGTGATCAGCCTGCCTTTCTCGGATAACTTTGAGGATGATTCTGTGGGGGCACCGCCGAATCCTCCCTGGGACAACTTCAACGGCGGTCCGGCAATAGTGACAGGCACCGGGTCCCATTCACCATTAAACTCCATCTCTGTCTTCAGCGGGCCGGAGGGCAGCGGAAGCGCCTTTGTCAATCTCGGCGACACCTATCCTGACAGAATTGCCTATGAAGTCTGGGTAAAAGTCAATTCAACAGGGAGTAGCGCCTACGTGGGCTTCTCGGAAGAGATTCTGGGTATCATGCCTCAGTTTAACGCCGTCTACTTTGATGGGACTGACGGAAAAGTCTACTTCAGCAGCGCGGATAAAGACCATGGGTTCATGGTTCCATTATTGGATGGTTTTGCCATCGGAGTTTGGCACAAAGTCCGCGTTGAAATCGACTTTGCCAATCTGACTGCGGATGTGTTCATTGACGATGTTCAGGTAGGAACTGGCCTCCCGGTTTCTCCGAAAGATGCCACGTGGGAGCAGAACGGTACACATTCCTTCCGGTTGAACAAGATCGGGGTGACCCATGCGATTGGAGAACCGTTCTACTTCGATGACTTCTCAATATCGGAATGGAGTCCCAACACTCCGGTTAACCTTTTGCGTTCAGCAGGCCCGGGTCAATGGGCGGTTCTGGGAATGGGAGGAATCGGTTCAGCAGGGAGCACCAGCATCTCGATGAGTGGAACATCCTCTATTAGAGGGACGGTGGCCAACGCAGGGGTTGCCAATGCCGGTAATGTGAACATGAGCGGCTCCTCTCTTATTAATGGCATCCTCTCACTCAACACGGCTGGACGTCTGAACAGGTCGGGGACCAGCACAGTGGTTGGAGGGGTTCAGCAGAATACGACGACCGATGGAATCCTTGATCAAGCCGTTGCGGATGCGCTGGGAGCTTCACAGGCAGCGGCGAGCCTGCCTGTCACCATCCCTTCTCCCACGAACATCACGATCAGCAACCCGTCGCAGAACATAACCATTACGGGCGGCCCAGGGGTCAATGTCGTGCAGATCACGAACATAGTCATCTCGAACGGGACGCTGACCTTGAGCGCTCCCCAGGGTGGGTCGTTCATCGTGAATATCTCCGGAAGCCTGGCTCTTTCAGGGGCAAGCCGGATCGTGCTGACGGGCGGGATCACAGCCTCGGATGTTCTTTACAACTTCGTGGGGAGCGGAGGAGGAGTTGCGATGAGCGGAGGGGCCTCTGTGACTGGGATCATCCTGGCGCCGCAAAGGGGGATAGCCCTCAGCAATGCGATCGTCACAGGGCAGATCCTCAGCGGGGGGAGCAGGATCGCGTTTTCAGGGACGACCCAGGTGAATAACCCGGGACCTTGAAATGCCGGATTGGGAAGTAACCATCAACAGCATCTCGGAGTTCAATCGGACGCCGATGAAGTTATAGTGCAGCCCCTGCGTTTTGAATAGAGTAAAAGGTTGTGAATCCGCGAGGCCTTTCCCTTTGACATGAGGGAAAGGCCTTTAATTTTTTGACCTCTAAAGTGGTTTTCTGTTACAATGCCCGAAATTCGACCTCCTCCATTTGTTTCT
>CAYLKW010000150.1:0-4024 GCA_964384245.1 uncultured bacterium | reverse complement strand
GCGGGTTCGAGTTCGTGGACAAGATCTTCGGCGGAGCGATACCCAACCAGTACATTCCCTCTGTCGAGAAGGGCGCACGCAAGGCGTTGGAGGAAGGCATTCTGGCCGGGTACCAGGTGGTGGACGTTAGGGTCACGCTTGTGGATGGGAAGTACCACGACGTGGACTCCTCGGACATAGCGTTCCAGCTCGCCGGCGCGCTGGGGGTTCGGGAGGCGGCGACACAAGCCGGGTTGACCTTGCTGGAGCCGATCCTGGACCTGGCGGTGCGCGTTCCCGAAGTCCTCATGGGCGACATCATCGGTGACCTGAACTCCAAGCGTGCCCGCATAGTCGGCATGGAGTCGCAGGGCGACGGCACGACGATCGTAAGAGCTCAGGTTCCGCAGGGAGAAGTTCTCCGGTACGCCTCGGACCTCCGGTCCATTACCGGAGGGCGCGGGTCGTTCACCGCTTCCTTCTCCCGCTATGATCCCGTTCCCGGGCACGTGGCCGACCGGCTGGTGGCCGAGGCCCGACGCCAGAAGGAGGAGGCGGAGGGTACCCGGGCATAACGGCAAGTTGTGGAAGGTTGACTGAATGAGGACCCCACAGGGCAATGAGTCGAGGGTGGATACTGGGTGAGGTCAAGGAGGAGATCAGGAGACGGACCGACATCGTCGCCATGGTCTCGGCCCATGCCGCGCTGAAGAAGTCCGGCCGCTACTACAAAGGGCTTTGTCCCTTCCACCAGGAGAAGACCCCGTCGTTCCACGTGGACCCGGAGCGGGGGTTGTTTCACTGTTTCGGCTGCGGCGCGGGCGGCGACGTCTTCGACTTCGTGATGCGCTCCGCCAACCTCACCTTCACGGAGGCCGCGCAGGAGCTAGGCCGTCGAGCTGGCGTTGAGGTCGAGACCTCGCCGGATGCCGCGCAGCGGGCATCGGAGAGGGAGCAGGTACTGCGCGCGCTGGACGCCGCCGGCGAGTACTTCCAGGCGTCGCTCGCCAGAACAGGGCGCAAGGCGCGGGCGTACCTGGAGCGGCGCGGGGTGAGCGAGGAGATAGCAGGCCGGTTTCGCCTTGGCTACGCGCCGCCGGGATGGGATGGAATGCTAACCGCGCTCCAGTCCCGGGGCTATCCGGCGGCCGTGCTGGAGCAGGCTGGCCTTGTCGCGTCGAGGGCTAGTGGGGGCCACTACGACGTCTTCCGCGACCGCCTGATGTTCCCGATCCTGGACCTGCAGGACCGGGTGGTGGCCTTCGGCGGCCGCGCGCTCGACGAGGGCGAACCCAAGTACCTGAACTCGAAGGAGACCCTCGCGTTCTCGAAGGGCAAGGCGCTCTACGCGCTCGGCGCCGCCCGCGACACGATTCGGGAGCGCGGGGAGGTGCTGGTGGTCGAGGGCTACATGGACGTCCTGGCCTGCCACCAGTTTGGGTTTCGCAACACGGTGGCATCCCTGGGGACCGCGCTCACCGCCGATCAGGTGGGGCTGCTCAGGCGGTTCGCCCCGCGCGCCGTGCTGGTGTACGACCCGGATCAGGCCGGAGCCGCGGCGGCCGAGCGTGGCCTGACGCTGTGCGAAGAGGCGGAGGTAGCGGCTCGGGTAGCCGTCCTGCCACCCGGGGAGGACCCTGACGCCTACCTGCGGCGCCACGGCGCCGAGGCGTTCGGCCATCTGCTGTCCGGGGCGCTTCCCATGTTCGAGTACCGGCTCGAGACCGCTCTTGCCCGGCACGGCGCCGAGTCGAGGGAAGGGAAACTCGCGCTTGTTGACGAAATGTTGGACGCTGTTCAGACGGTGGCAAATCCGGTTCGTGCGGCAGAGTATCTGCGCGCGTTGGCTGGACGGTTTGCCCTGCCCGAAGAAGCGCTACGCCAGCGGTTGCGTTCGCGGAAGCGGTCGGGGCGTTCGCCCGCACAGCAGAAGGGCGCGATGACGCTCGGCGGCGACCGGGCCCGGGACGAAGCGGAACGGCTGTTGCTGCACCTGATGGTGGCGGAACCGTCCCGCAGGGCGGAGATTGCCCGGGCGCTGGCCGCCGATGCTTTTTCCGTGCCGGCCCACCGGAGTCTGGCGGCGGCCCTCCTGTCGTCGCCAGAGGCCGACGCCGGGGCGCTGCGTGAGGGGCTGGATGACGCGGCCGCGGCCCTGCTGGTGCGGCTGGCGTTTGAGCCGCCGCCGGTGACCGAGCGGGACAAGGACCGGGCCGCTGCCGAGGCAGTGCGCTACCTAGTGCACACCAGCCCTGCGGCAGTGGAGCGGGAGCGACTGTGGGCGGCGCTGCAGGCTGCCCAGGCGAGCGGGGACGAGACGGAGCTTCGGCGGCTCCAGGCCGCCTATGCTGAGATTATCGAGGCGGGTCGGCGACGGAACTAGACGCCGTAATTGAAGCGGGTCAGACTAGGAGATGGCGAAGAAGAAGCCGCTGGTCCAGGTGACCACCGAGGAGCTCACGCCCGAGCTGCGGGCGCTCGTTGAGCTCGGGCGCAAGCGTGGCTTCCTGACCCACGACGACGTCCTTGAGCAGTTCCCAGAGATCGAGCAGAACGTAGATCAGGTGGACCGGCTCCACGCGATCCTGGCCGAGCAGGGGATCGAGATCGTCGAGGACGCCAAGGAGGTTGAGGCCCGGCCGAAACGCGAGGTCGAGGAGGAGGCCGAATCCCCCATCAAGGCCCCGGAAGGGATCTCGATCGACGATCCGGTCCGGATGTACCTCAAGGAGATCGGCAAGGTAGCGCTGCTCACCCAGCCGCAAGAGGTCTCGCTGGCGCAGCGGATGGAGAAAGGCGATGAGGAGGCCAAGCGGCGCCTGATCGAGGCCAACCTCCGGCTGGTCGTCTCGATCGCCAAGAAGTACGTGGGCCGTGGGATGCTGTTCCTGGATCTCATCCAGGAGGGCAACCTGGGGCTGATCCGCGCGGTTGAGAAGTTCGACTGGCGCAAGGGCTACAAGTTCAGCACCTATGCCACCTGGTGGATCAGGCAGGCGATCACGCGCGCGCTGGCCGACCAGGCACGGACGATCCGCATCCCGGTACACATGGTTGAGACGATCAACAAGCTGGTGCGCATCTCGCGGCAGCTGCTTCAGGAGTTGGGGCGCGAGCCCATCCCCGAGGAGATCGCCGCTGCGATGGGCCTGCCGGTGGAGCGGGTGCGCGAGATCAACAAGATCGCCCAAGAGCCGATCTCGCTGGAGACGCCCATCGGCGAAGAGGAGGACAGCCACCTCGGCGACTTCATCGAAGATCACGAGGCCCTGGCGCCTGCCGAGGCCGCCTCGTTCACGATGCTCAAGGAGCAGCTCGAGGGCGTGCTCGAAACCCTGACCCCGCGTGAGCGCAAGGTATTGAGGCTGCGGTTCGGTCTGGACGACGGCCGGCCGCGCACGCTGGAAGAGGTGGGGCGGGAGTTTGGGGTCACCCGTGAGCGCATCCGGCAGATCGAGGCCAAGGCGCTGCGCAAGTTGCGGCATCCCAGCCGCAGCAAGCGGTTGAAGGATTTCATCGAGTAACTTCCCTAGGCTGGGTCACCAGGAGGAAAGCATGAGTCACGACGTGCGCGACCTTAACATGGCCGAGGAGGGTCTGCGCCGCATCGCCTGGGCCGAACGAGAGATGCCTGTGCTACGCCGCATCCGCGAGCGCTTCGCCTCAGAGCAGCCACTGTCAGGACGGCGGATCACCGCCTGTCTGCACGTGACAACGGAGACCGCGGTCCTGGTGTTGGCGCTGCGGGCCGGGGGCGCTCAGGTGACGCTTTGCGCCAGCAACCCGCTGTCCACGCAGGACGACGTGGCCGCCGCCCTCGCCGCCGAGTACGGCATGGGCGTTTTCGCAGTCCGAGGGGAGGACCGCGACACCTACTACCGGCACATCCACCAGGCCCTTGAGCTCCGTCCGCACATCACGATGGATGACGGTGCGGACCTTGTCTCGACGCTCCACGGCGAGCGCACCGACCTGCTTGAGGGAGTCCTCGGGGGCACGGAGGAGACGACGACCGGCGTGATCCGCCTGCGCGCCATGGCGCGGG
>CAYLKW010000149.1:0-4125 GCA_964384245.1 uncultured bacterium | reverse complement strand
AGGAATAAGGATAGCCTAAACTTAGGAATAAGGATAGCCTAAACCCCGAGGAGGCTCAAGGCCTGGCACCAGCCGGAAGCCCATCGAGCGGGTCATGCCGCAGTCTCCTGCGGCTCAGGCTGAGAGGGAGGGTGAAGAGCACATGAAGACACCGAAGACGTTGATCCGGGCATGCCTGCTGGTGGGTGGTTTCGTGGTGATTACGCTCTCACTGACCGTGCAGGGGCCCGCTCCTGCCGCGGCTCAGGACCGGGTCCTGAACCTGTACAACTCGCGGCACTACGACGTCGATGCGGAGCTCTACGCGGAGTTTTCGCGGCGGACCGGGTTCCGGGTCAACCTGATCCAGGGGGACGCGGACCCGCTCATCGAGCGGATCAGGGCGGAGGGCGCCCGCACCCCGGCGGATGTCCTCATCACGGTTGATGCGGGGCGCCTGTACCGGGCGCAGGAACTGGGCGTCTGCCAGCCCGTGCGCTCACCGGTGCTGGACGCCCGCATCCCCGCGCACCTGCGGGACCCCGAGGGCCACTGGTTCGGTTTCAGCAAGCGCCTGCGGGTCCTGGCGTACTCCCGCGAGCGGATCAGCCGCGCGGACCTCTCGACCTATGAGGACCTGGCGAGCCCGCGGTGGAGGGGTAAGGTGCTCGTGCGCAGCGCCAGCCATGTGTACAACCTCTCGCTGGTCGGCGCCATGATCGCCTGGCACGGCGAGGCGTTCACAGCCCGGTGGGCGAGGGGGGTGGTGGCCAACTTTGCGCGGCCGCCGGCGGGCGGTGACACCGACCAGATCCGGGGGGTCGCGGCGGGCGAGGGTGATGTCGCCATCACAAATCACTACTACTACCTGCGCCTGCTGAACTCCGACCGGCCGGCCGACCGGGCGGCGATGGAGAGGGTGAGGCTGTTCTTCCCCAACCAGGGGGGGGAGGATCGCGGGGTGCACGCCAACATCAGCGGGGCCTGCGTGGTGGCGGCGTCGCGCAACCGCGACGCGGCGGCGGCGTACCTGGAGTTCCTGGCCTCGGACAGCGCGCAGGTGTTCTTTGCCAAGGGCAACTTCGAGTTCCCGGTGGTGCGCGGCGTCACCAACCCGATGGCCGCGATCACGCCCGCGGGGCTGCGGGAGGACCCGCTGAACGCCCGGGTGTACGCGGCCAACAGCCCGCGCGCCCTCACCATCATGACCACGGCGGGATGGCGATAGATACCGGTCGTCTCACCCGCGCGGGGAGTCCGCGGCAGCACGCGCTGCCCGCCGCCGGGGTGGAGAGGTCCCTCCAGGGCGCGCTCCCCGCCGTCGGGCTGGGGATCGCTGCCCTCCTGTCGGTGCCGGTCCTGACGATTATGGGCAGCCTGCTGCTGCCGGTGGAAGGCCTCTGGGTGGAGTTCGTCGCGCTCACGCTGCCGCGCTATGTGACCAACACCGTCTGGCTCCTGCTGGGCGTGTGCGCCGGGGTGCTCCTCGTCGGCGTGGGCACCGCGTGGCTCGTGACGATGTGCCGGTTCCCCGGCCGGGGCGTCGCCGAGTGGCTGCTCCTGCTGCCGATGGCGGTTCCGGCCTACCTGCTGGCGTACACGTACGCCGACCTGCTGCAGTTTGCCGGGCCGGTGCAGAGCGCGCTGCGCGAGTGGTTCGGGTGGGGCCGGGGGGAGTACTGGTTCCCGCAGGTCCGGTCGCTGGGCGGCGCGATCGGCATCATGGTCTTCGTCTCCTACCCGTATGTGTACATGCTCGCCCGGGCGGCGTTCCTGGAGCAGTCGGTGGCCATGCTCGACGTGAGCCGCTCGCTCGGCCGCGGCTCCTGGAGCACCTTCTTCTCCGTCGCGCTGCCGCTGGCGCGTCCGGGGATCGTCGCGGGTACGGCGCTGGCGTCGATGGAGGTCCTCTCAGACTTCGGCGTGGTCAAGCACTTCGAGCTCGACACCTTTGCGACCGGGATCTACCGGACATGGTTCAGCCTCGGAGAGCCGGTCGGCGCGGCGAAGCTGGCCGCCGGCCTGATGGTGTTTGTGTTCGCCGTCCTGGCGCTGGAGCGGCTCGCCCGCGGCCGCCGGCGGTTCCACCACGCCTCGCATGGAGCGCACAACCTGCCGGCGTACCGGCTGAGCGGAGTGCGTGCGGCGGCGGCGCTGTGCGCCTGCCTGGCGCCGCCTGCGGTCGGCTTCCTCATCCCCGCGGGTGTCCTGCTGCACATGGCGATCGTCGCGGGCGATCCCTTGCTCGGCCCGGCATTCACACGGCTGGCCGCCAACACGATCACCGTGACCGCGCTGGCCGGCGTCCTCGCGGTCGCCGCCGCTGCCGTGATAGCCTATGGGGTACGCCTGGCGCCCACCCCGCTGACGCGCCTGGCGTCGCGCGCCGCGACCCTGGGATACGCGGTGCCGGGAACCGTGATCGCCGTGGGTGTGCTGATTCCGTTCGGGTGGTTCGACAACGCGCTCGGCGCGTGGATCCAGGCGACGTTTGGGCGCTCGACCGGGCTACTGCTCAGCGGGACGGTGTTCGTGCTCGTCTATGCCTACCTCGTGCGATTCCTGGCCGTCTCCCTCAAGACCGTCGAGGCAGGCCTGCTGCGAATCCGTCCCAGCATGGACGACGCCGCGCGGACGCTGGGGCACGGGCCTGGGAGCACGCTGTTGCGCGTCCATGCGCCGATGATGCGCGGGAGCCTGCTAGTGGCGGCGCTGCTCGTCTTTGTGGACGCGCTGAAGGAGCTTCCCGCGACGCTCATCCTGCGCCCGTTCAACTTCGACACCCTGGCGGTGCGTGTCTACTACCTCGCCAGCGATGAGCGGCTGGCGCAGGCGTCCACGGCGGCGCTGGCCATCGTCGCCATCGGCCTCCTCCCGGTCATTCTCCTTAACCGCCTGATCTCGCACGCGCGGCGCGCACGGGAGGCTCAGTGAACCTGACCCGAAGACCAGTGATCACATGAGCGGCGCGCCGTCGAACACGCCGGTTGTCGTCGTCCGGGACGTCGTTCGCCGCTTCGACCGAGGCCCGGCGGCGGTCGGCGGACTCTCCCTCGACGTGGCCGAGGGTGAGATCCTGACGCTGCTCGGCCCCAGCGGCAGCGGCAAGACCACGCTGCTGCGCCTGATCGCGGGATTCGAGCGCCCGGAGGCCGGCGGCGTCTGGATTGCTGGCCGGCAGGTGGCCGGCAACGGGAGATGGGTGCCGCCCGAGGCACGAGGCCTGGGCATGGTCTTCCAGGACTACGCCCTCTTCCCGCACCTCACCGTCGCCGAGAATGTGGCGTTTGGCCTGCACTGCCTGCTGGTTATGGACCGCGGCCCCCGCACGGCCGAGGTGCTCCGGCTGGTGGGAATGGATCCGTTCGCCGCGCGCTACCCCCACGAGCTCTCCGGGGGGGAGCAGCAGCGCGTGGCCCTGGCGCGGGCGCTGGCCCCCCGGCCGTTCGCGGTCCTCCTCGACGAGCCGTTTTCCAACCTCGACGACGACCTGCGCGACCAGGTGCGGGAGGACGTACGCGCGATTCTCAAGGCGACCGGGACCAGCGCCGTGTTCGTGACGCACGATCAAGAGGAAGCGCTGCTGCTGGGCGACCGCGTCGCTGTCATCAACGCGGGCCGGATTGAGCAGGTGGACACCCCGGATCGGATCTTCCACGCGCCGAAGACGCGCTTCGTCGCGGGGTTCTTCGGCCGCGCCGACTTCCTGCCTGCTGCTGTTACTCCCCGCGGCCTGGAGACTGAGGTGGGTCTCCTGGCGCAGCGCCTCGCCGCGCCCGGGGGAGCCGCGCTCGACGGGACCGTGGACGTGCTGGTCCGGCCCGACGACGTGGCTCTCGCGGCCTCGGGAGAGGGCCGGGGCACGGTGCTCGATCGGATGTTCCTGGGCGGGGAGATTCTCTACCGGGTGCAGTTGCCCAGCGGCCGGGTGATCCACAGCCGGCAGCCGCACACCGCGGCCATCGCGAAGGGAGACCAGGTCGAGGTACGGCTGGAGCCAGGGCACTCGCTGGTCTGCTTCTTGAACGGGCAGGCTGTCGGCACCGCCGAGTGTCCCGCGACAGGCCCGGCGATCGACTCGGCGGTCCGGTCGGGAGCGGCGTCAGCTGCCGTGAGTGAGCCATGAGTGAACTGATAGACAACAGT
>CAYLKW010000148.1:0-4133 GCA_964384245.1 uncultured bacterium | reverse complement strand
TAGATCCCGGTCGTCGCGCCGCCGCAGGCCTGGATGCCGATATCGCCGTAGAGCCACTCCGGCCGGTTCTCGCCAATCAGGCCGACCCGCTCGCCCCGCTGCACGCCGAGCGACAGCAAGGCGTTGGCCACCTGTCGCACCGCTCCGGCGTACTCCTCCCAGGTGATGCGGTGCCAGATGCCGAAGCGTTTTCGCCGCAGCGCGACCCGCGCGGGCTGGCGAGCGGCCTGGGCGAAGAAGAGACCTGGGATGGTGCTGGTGAGGACCGGGCGGGGCTGGGTTATGACCATAGGTACTGCTTGTGATACTCCGCGGGAGGGCTGCTTCCTGCAGGCCGGCGGACAGGAGAACCCGTGCCCAGCCGGAATGAATCCCCATGAACACCCTGCTTGATGGGCTCTTCAACCTGCGGGGCCAGGGGGCGCTCGTCACGGGCGGCTCCCGCGGCATCGGCCTGGCGATCGCCCATGCGCTCGGAGGGGCCGGCGCCCGGGTGGCCATTGTCGCACGCCGGGCAGAGTGGTTGGCGCCCGCGGAGAAAGCCCTGCGCGAAGCCGGCGTAACCTGCGCCGCGTTTTCCGCCGACGTCGCCGACGCGGAGCAGGTCGTGCGCACCGTCGCGGCAGCCGAGGCCGCGGTAGGCGATCTCTCGATCCTCGTGAATGCCGCCGGCCGCACCTGGGGCGCGCCGGCCGAGACGATGCCTGTCGAGCGCTGGCGCGAGGTGATCGAGGCCAACGCCACCGGCGCTTTCCTGATGTGCCAGGCGTTAGGCCGCGGCATGATAGCCCGGCGGTACGGACGCATCCTCAACGTGGCCTCGGTCGCGGGTCTGGTAGGCTCGCCGCCGGAGATCCTGGCAGCCGCTGGTTACGCCGCAAGCAAGGGCGCTCTTGTCGCCCTGACCCGCGCGCTGGCCGTGGAGTGGGCACGGCACGGCGTGACCGTCAACGCGATCGCGCCGGGGTTCATCCCGACCCGGATGGCCGAAGCCGTAATCGAGCGGGCCGGCCAGGCGCTGCTCGATCGGATCCCGCTTGGCAGGGCCGGAGAAGTCGAAGACCTGCTGGGTGCGGTCCTGTGCCTGGTGTCGCCGTCGGGCGGCTACATCACGGGTCAGGTACTGGCTGTAGACGGCGGGATGACGGCCGCGTAGCGGCCGGGCGGTCGCGCGCGCCGAGCGCATGGGCCCATGCGAATCATACCCCTTGCCCTGCCCACCCCCTATCCGGTCGGCCCGGTCAACGCGTATCTGCTGCCCGGCCCGCCGGTGACGCTGGTGGACTGCGGGCCTAAGACGCCCCAGGCCCTGGAGGCCTTGGAGGCGGGCCTGATGCAGGCCGGATCGGGCCTGGGGCAGATCGAACGCCTGGTGATCACCCACGGGCACCTGGATCACTTCGGGCTGGCTGCCACCGTAGTCGCCGAGAGCGGCGCGGAGGTTTGCGCCCACAGGGCCGACCTCCCCAAGTTGACCGGGGATCGCGCGTTCGTGGAGCCGATGCGGACGCTGATCGCCGGCGCCGGCTTCCCGCCCGGCGTGGCAGAGGTCCTGCTGGAAGTGCTGCGGAAGTACCGCGGCCAGTTCGATCCCATCACGCCGCCGTGCCTGCTCAATGACGGCGACCTGCTTCCCCTGGCAGACGGCGCGTTGGAGGTCCTGCACACCCCGGGCCACGCGCAGGGACACATCTGCCTCAAGGATGGCGGCGCGCTGATCTCGGGCGACCTGCTGCTCGAGGAGATAAGCCCGAACCCGCTGGTGGAATTCGACGGCAACGGGCAGCGGATGCGGACCCTCCCATCGCTGCTCCGCTCGCTGCGGCGCATCGCAGCGCTGGAGCCCGCGATCACCTACCCGGGACACGGTGATCCTATCCCAGAGCCCGCGTGGCGGGTGCGCGAGCTCCTACTCCACCACGAAGCAAGAAAGGAGCGCCTGGCGCAGATGCTCGCCGGGCGCGCGTGGACGCTCAGAGAGATCTCCGTTGCCTGGTTCCCCGGCCTCAGTCCTGCCAACTTGATCCTTGGGCTGTCCGAGGTGCTGGGCCACCTGGATCTGCTCGAAGAAGCGGGCCATCTGGCGATCGAGCGCCGGGACGGTGTCCTGCACTACGCGTTGGAACAGCCTCCCCGTCCCCCGAGTGGTTTGACATGACAGAAGGCGTCTTCTTCCGCGACCTGGCCCTTCTGCTCATCGCGGCGGTGGTGGGCGGCGCCCTGGCGCAGTTCCTCCGGCAGCCGGCGTTCGTGGGCTACATCGCCGGCGGGCTGCTGATCACCGCGCTTGCAGGCCCCAGGATCTCGGGCACTGCCACGTTCCACCTGTTCGCCGAGTTCGGCGTGGTGCTGCTCATGTTTGCGCTGGGGGTCGAGTTCTCGCTACGCGAGCTGTGGAAGGTCCGCGCCCTGGCAGCGATCGGCGCGCCGGTAGGAGTAGCGGTGATCGTCGGCTTCGTGGCCGCCTTGATGGTTGCGGCCGGATCATCCCTCGCCACCGGCCTGGTCACCGGTCTGGCGCTGGCGGTCTGCAGCACGATGGCCCTGGCGAAGCTGCTGGCGGAACGCGGGGACCTCAACGGGCCGGTGGGCCGGGCCTCCATCGGCATCTCGCTCGCCCAGGACCTCGTGGTCGTCGCCGCGTTCTTCCTCATCCCCGCGCTGGCGTACGCGCAGGGCGCGCCCGCCGCAGGCCTCCTGACTGCCATGGCACAGGCGGCAGCGGTCCTCGTGGTGTTCTTTCTGTTGGCCGACCGGCTCGTCCCTGCGCTGCTCGGGCGGATCGCGCATGCTCAGAATGCCGAGTTGTTCATGTTGGTGGCAGTGACGATCGGCATCGGCACCGCGGCGCTCTCAGCAGGGCTCGGGCTCTCGCTGGCGCTCGGCGCTTTCCTGGCCGGATTGGTAATCAGCGAGTCGGAGTACACCGCCGAGACGCTGGCCCGCGTGTTGCCGCTGCGCGACCTGTTCGTCGCGGTCTTCTTCGTTTCGGTCGGCATGCTTGTAGACGTAAGGTCGCTCCTGGAACGACCCGCCCTGCTGCTGCAGATGACAGGGATCGTGCTGATCGCCAAGGCCGTTATCTGGACAGGGGTGACGCTGGCTTTTCGGAGCCCGCTTCCGGTCGCCGTGGCCGTTGGGATAGGCCAGACCCAGATAGGCGAGTTCTCGTTCGTCGTCGCGCAGTTGGGACGCTCGGCCGGCCTGCTCTCGGCAGAAGTGTACAGTGCCGTGCTGGCAACCTCGCTCGTTACCCTCTTGGTCAACGCGCTGGTCTTCAGGCGCAGCCGACCGCTCGAACGATGGACGGACCGGTGGGCGCAGGTACCCGCGGTCGGCGCGGTGGGGCGGGCCCCCGCGGTGCTCATCGCCGGATACGGCCGCGTGGGGAGCACGGTCGGAGAAGCGCTGGAAAGCTTCGATGTACCGTTTGCGGTGGTGGACTTCAGTCCCATCGTCGTGCGAGCATTGCGCAGCCGCGGCATCCCGGCCGTACTGGGAGACGCGGCGAACGAGATCGCTCTGCGCGAGGCCGGAGCGCACGGTGTCCGGCTGGCGGTCCTGGCCATCCCCGACACCGTCAAGGCCGCGCTGGCGACCCGCCGGCTGCTCGCCCTCAACCCCCAGATCGCGGTCATGGCCCGCCTCCACTCGCGCGACGATCAGGAGGGGTTGCTCGCAGCCGGGGCCACCGAGGTCATCCTCCCGGAAGTCGAGGCAGGCATGACGCTCGTGGATCATACCCTGCACCGCCTGGCCGTGCCCTCGCAAGAGGTCCGCACCTACCTCCGACGGCTGCGCGAGGTGGAGCGACCGGGCGTGCGGGCGCCCGAAGGCATCTCCGGCACCGCCCTGCTCCAGGTGGCGACGGTGCAGATCGTTGAAGGCCCACTCGCGCATCAATCTCTGCGGCGCACGCGGATCAGGGAACGCACCGGCGTGACGGTGGTCGGCATCGAAAGGCCTGGAGAAGAGCCCCATTGGAACCCACCGCCGGAGGCCGTCCTGGTGCCCGGCGACCAGGTGACGGTAGTTGGGCTGCTCGATCAGATCGACCGGTTCCGTCGGGTCAACGCGGGTATCGAGGAGTAGCGGTTGACCGGCCTGGGGGCCCGTGGTAACATCCGACCCAA
>CAYLKW010000147.1:2880-4162 GCA_964384245.1 uncultured bacterium | reverse complement strand
CCGTGTCGCGGTTTGCGCTCTCAACGGCGTGGCACATCGGGCGGGTCACGGAGGCCCGTGAGCTCCTCAGCCTGCCGGCCCGCCTGGGTTTCGGCGGGGTGGAGCTCAGCTCGGTGGGCATGGATCTGGCGGCGGATGTGCGGGAGGTTGCGGGCGACGGCTATCCGCCGGTAGTCAGCCTGCACGCCCCGTGCCCGGTACCCTACCCTGGGGCCGCGCGCCTCGACGACCTGGCCGCGCTCGACGAGAACCGGCGTCGAGCCGCGGTTGACTTCACCAAGGCGACCGTGGACATGGCCGTGGCCGTGGGAGCGCGTGCGGTCGTGCTGCACCTGGGCACCGTGGAAGGTATCCTTCCTCATCCTGCCATCGTTCGGGCGTTGGAAACGGGGGAAGAAGGCGAGTGGAAAACCTTGCTGGCGCAAGGGCTCGCGGAGCGGCAGGCCCGGCAGGAGCGCCATCTGGATCGGTGCATGGCCAGTCTGGAGGCACTGACCGCCCATGCCGTCGGATCAGGCGTCCGTCTGGCCGGTGAGACCCGGTATGAGTACAACGATCTGCCGAACTTCGAGGAGTTCGCGACGATACTTCGGGAGTTCGGAGGCCGCGGCGTCGGCTACTGGCACGACGTGGGGCATGCCCACGCCCAGCAGGTCCTCGGGCTGGCGACTCCCAGGCAGTACCTGGAACGCTACGGGGATCACCTGTTGGGGTTCCACCTGCATGACGCCCGCTCGACGCGGGACCACCTGCCGCCAGGCGAGGGTGAGGTGGACTTCGCGGCCCTGCGTTCCCACGCTCGTCCGGAGCACCTGCGCGTGTTCGAGGTGTTCAGCGTTCAACCCGAGGAGCGGTTGGACCGGTCGCTCCGGTATCTGGAGGAACTGAACCTCTAGCGCCCCACGCCGTCCCCGCAGGCGCGCGGCAGAAGAAAGGGGTGAGGTCTTTGCGTGGTGATGGAAGCGATGGGTGGACCAGGAGGCCGTGGTGGGCGGCATCGGTTTCGAGCAGAGTTGCATTGCTGCAGAGGACTCACGAGTGTCAGACGGATCGTGGCACTAGGCAAGAATGAGACGTCGCCCTTTCGGTTCGGGGATGGGATCGCCGAATTCCCTAGCAGTGTCGAGCCAAAGGCGAATGGCTTCCTGTGCACTAGCTAGTGCTGCCTCCTGAGTTGCACCATGCGCTGCACAACCCGGCAGCTCCGGCACTTCAGCAACAAACGCTTGGTCTTCTTCGCTCCAGTAGATGATGACCTCGTACTTGTTCACGACTCTTCGCC
>CAYLKW010000147.1:0-2780 GCA_964384245.1 uncultured bacterium | reverse complement strand
TGGTCTTCTTCGCTCCAGTAGATGATGACCTCGTACTTGTTCACGACTCTTCGCCTTGTCTCCCTCGCGCTGGGATTGACCTTCTCCTCCACCCCTGCTTTCCTAAAGACGTGATGACTTCCCCGTACGCGCATCTCAAAGCCGAGGCTACTGAGGAGGTGGCACAGATCGTCAAACCGGATGTTCGCATCGGAAGTCCCGCCGAGTACTCGTCGGAGGATCCTATCCCGGCTCACGGCGCCATTCTACGCTGAACGTGGCCATACCCGAAGGGTTTGCTCCTGACCGGGCCCTGCCACAGATGGAGTCGCCTCGAAGGAGCGGCTCGCGCAGGAAAGTGAGGTGCTCGTGGCGCAGTCAACGCTGGGTTGCTCCCCGATTTCCACTGGAAACGGGACACCCTCCTTTCGTGAGATGTTGATTGTTGACGACCCCTGAGGGAGGTGCGGTTGATGAGACAGTTCTTGCTGGTAGGGCTGGTATTCGCGGTCGCGGGTCTGGGCATTGCCCAGGCCGGGCCGGCACCGGGGCGAGTCACGGTTCTCTGCGTACCGGACTTGGCGTGGTGTAATGAGATCAAGGCTCAGTTCCCGCGTGCAACAGGCATCATGTTTGACTTCGTGCGGATGAGCGCCGGGGAAGCGTTGACCCGGCTGAGGGCCGAGAGAGCCAATCCTATCTTTGATGTCTGGTTCGGCGGCACAGGCGACCCGCAGTGGGTGGCGAGCGAGGAGGGGTTGACCGAGTTCTTTCGGCCCCGCAACTGGGACGAGCTGCGGCCCGAACTGCGCGAGGTGGTCGCAGGGAGGTACATCCCGCTGTATATGGGCATCCTGGGCTGGGCTCTCAACCCACGGCTGTTGCGAGAGAAGAACCTGCCCGAGCCCAAGACCTGGAAGGATCTGGCCGACCCTCGCTACAGGGGGCTGGTCTCGTACCCAAATCCCACGACCTCGGGGACCGGGTACACCATGCTCGCCACGATTGTGCAGGTCTACGGTGAGGGCGAGGCGTTCGAGTTGCTCAAGCGCATCCACCCGAACGTGGCCGAGTACACCAGGGCCGGGACCGCGCCGGGCGTGCTGGCCGGGCGCGGCGAGGTGGCCATCGGCGTGACCTTCAACCATGAATCGGTGTCTCAAATCCTGAGGGGTTTTCCCATTTCCTACGGATCAGCGCGCGACGGCACCGGGTCCGAGATCGGGGGCGTGAGCCTGGTGAAGGGAGCGCCCAACCGGGCCAACGGCATCGCGTTCATCGAGTGGTCAATGACCCCCGAGGCGCAGCGAATGGCGTATGAGGTCGGCGAGTCCTATCAGATTCCCTCAAACACGAGGACGCCTGTTTCCCGGTTGTCGCCGCGCTTCCAGGATTTCAACGTTATCAAGTACGACTTCGCGCGGTTTGGCAAGGCGGAGGTGCGGAGCCGCCTGCTTGAGCGCTGGCTCAAGGAGGTCTTCCCGCTGCCCAAGTAGGGCGCCGGTAGCACTCCGCAGGTGGGTGGGAAGGACCCACCCACCTGCCGTTGACATGTCCCCCAAGAACGACGATATAATAGGCAGGACGGATGGACGACAAGACATCCGTACATTTGCCTACCGTGAGATGCCACTCGGGGAGGCGTTCCTGTTGGGATGGAGGTGAGAGCGTCGAGTAGCGCACGGCCGCATTGAGAAGTTTCTGAATAGGGAGGGGAGGAGATAGATGAAGTGTCGCGTTCTGACGTGGCGCGTAGTCACCATGAGCGTAGCAGCAGTGCTGGCGCTCAGCCTGTCCTCAATGGCAGGACCCCCGCTTCCAAAGGTCGTGATCGGCTGGACGCCCCCTGACATAACCGGCGTCTTCAAGACCGCCACCGATTTCTTCGAAAAGGGAGCAGCCGACGCGAAGAAGGCCGGCATAGATGTCCAGGTGATCAGCCGGTCACCGGCCACGCACGTGGCCTTTGCCGACCAGGTGGCCATCATCGAGGACTACATCCAGCGCAAGGTCAGCGTGATCGCCATCTCGCCTATAGAGGTCGAGGTGGTCATCCCTGCCATCAAGAAGGCGAACGCGGCCGGTATCCCGGTCATCATCGTCAACCTGCTGGAGCCCATCAAGGGCGTGGACGTCGCCTCCTACATCGGGTTTGACAACACCGTGGCGGGCATGATCTCCGCCTACTCGCTTCTCGACTACTACGGCGGTCCCGGCGTGCTGGGCACCGGCAGGAAGGTGGACGTGAAGCCGGGCACCTATCTGGACCTCAAGTGGTGGGAGACTCTCTACAAGGGAGTGAATCCCAAGACCGCGGCCATCAAGGCGCGCGTGGCGATCATCGAGGGCGTCGCTGGCGGGTTCTTCTCCACCGCGCGCCTGAACGGGTTCAACAAGGTGGTGGGCCCGTTCTCCGGCGTCAAGGTGGTCGGGACGCTTCCGGCCGACTGGAACCGCGAGAAGGGGCGCAAGGCCGCCGAAGACTTCCTGACCCGCAATCCCAAGGGCAGTCTCGATGCCATCTGGGCTGCTTCCAACGAGATGGGGCTGGGAGCGATGCTTTCGGCTGAGGCCGCCAAGCGCACCGAGATCAAAGTCTTCACCAACGACGTGACCCCGGAGTCCACCGAGCGGATTGCCGAGGGAAGGTTGATGGCTGAGACCTGGCACGGCTTCCCCGAGTGGGGCTGGTACGGCACCAAGTTTGCCGTGATGCTCGCCCTGGGCCAGAAGGCCGACGTGCCGCAACTCTTTGACGTTCGTCCCCGCACCGTGTGGAAGGGCAACGCGCGGGAGTACTA
>CAYLKW010000146.1:0-4273 GCA_964384245.1 uncultured bacterium | reverse complement strand
ATCGCCATCCTCATCGTCAACCTCCGGCCTCCAGCCCTAGCCTCTCCCTGCACTCCCCGATGAATGCCAGCCAGGCCCCGTCCAGATCCCAAAACAGCCTGGCGTGCGCGTCGGCCTGCGCAAGCGACCACCCGAGCCGGAGCTGCCCATACAGCGCAAGGAAGCTCGATACCCGGTAGTTGGCCGCGCAGTGCACGAGCACCCTCTTCGTCGCAGAGCGGTCCATCACCAGCGCGAAGCGCTGGAAGTTGTCGAAAGTAGGCGCGTCGAACTTCACGGGGATGTGGTGGTACTCCATGCCCAGCGACGCAACCAGCCCGGCTTCGTCCGGCAGGCAGTACCTCGGGTCGAGCAGCCCCAGGTTGACGACCACCTGCCACCCGGCCTCTGCCGCCTCCCGCAACTGCGCCTCGGTCGGCTGGCCGCCTGTTGCGAGCCTTTCATCTGTCTGAACGTAGTTCTTGATCTGCTCCATCTGGCAGGCCCCTTTCTCCTCGCGCCTCACGCGCCTCACGCCTGACCCATCCTCGCGGCGAGCCTCCGGAGCGCGTCCAGTTGCTCCTCTCGCTCGGGACGTGACCCGACCGCGGCGGCGCGGGCCAAGGCTTCGTCCATCTGAAGGCCGAGCGCCACGAGGGTGGCGGCGGCAAACATCCCGGTTCGGCCGATCCCCGCCGCGCAGTGGACCAGAACCCTCTCCCCGCGCTGAAGGTAACCCGCTACCTCTTCGACCGTCTTCTGGAACTCCTGGTCGTCGGACGGGGCCCGGAAGTCTCCTACCGGAAAGCGCAGGACGCGGCAGGGGGTCTCACCAGCCCGTATCGCCCTGCCGTAGGCGGCCGACCTCACATCTATCTCGTCCAGAGGAGGAAGGGCCACGATGGTGGCGATTCCCAGGCGCCGCACCTGTCTCCACGCGTCCCCGAGGGGCTCGCACAGGCCCGGCATGCTGTGGAGGTAGAGCCGGCCCGGGACGCCGGTCGGAAGCGTGATCTCTCGAAAGGACGCCATCTCTCGCCCACGCAACTACCGTGCCGAGCGCAACTCCTCTTTGATCTTTTCCGCGATGAGCATCTCTAGCAACGATTGAAACGCGAAGATCATGGGTCAGAGATCGAGCACGGAGTCCAGGCCGCGATGGACACCTACAAGCGTAGAGACCTTCCGAATGGCGAGCAGGGCCCCGTCCGCGTACGGACGTGCGCTGTTCCCTGAGTCGTGACGGATCGTCAGCTTCTGATCCGGCATCCCAAAGATGATCTCCGCGCTGAGCACGTAACCGGGCAGACGAATGGAGTGAACCTGAGAGCCGGAAACCGTGGCGCCTCGGGCCTCTGGAGGGCCGACCGTCTGGTCCGGTGGGACCGTAGGCTCGGGCTTGCGCACTCTCGACAAGCGAAACGCAAGCTCACGCGCGGTGCCGCTGGGCGCGTCGATCTTGTCGTCGTGCGCATAATCCACGATCTCCCATTGAGGGATAAGCCGAGCCGCGGCTTCGGCGAACTTCTGGAGCAGCACGGCCGTCAGGGCAAAGTTGCCACAGGCGAGCACCCCACGATGTTGTTTGCGCGCGAGGACGTCGATCTGGGCAAAATCGCTCTCCGTGAGCCCGGAGGTGCCCACCACGACGTGCGCACCGTGATCGAGCGCGGTCAGGATGTTGGTCTTGGCGCTATCCGGTTTGGTGTACTCGACGAAGACGTCGCAGGGGTTGGCGAGCGCCTTTTCGGCCGAAGCATAGATGTGGCCGGTGAGGCGCGGCTCGTCCAGTACCTCGCCCAGGACACGCCCGGCGTGCTTGCGCGCGACCGCAGCGACAAGGTCGAGGTCCGTGGTTGTCGCAATCGCGCGTGCGAGCTCGGACCCCGCCCACCCGGTTGCGCCAGCCAAACACACTTTGAGCGCCATGGAGCTCTCCTTCAGCTCATGTCAATTGCCTGACGCCCAACGTCATAGCACAGCGGCGCGGCCTTACCCCGTCCGCCGGAGCGATCTATTGGGCAAGAGAATGTTTCGTGAGGAACGGCCAAATGACCTCCGAGCCGTGTATGGTCATGCACTTCGTCGAGTGAAGATCAACCTCAACGGCGCATCTGTCGCTACCCGAGACGTTATCGATACGTCGGGTGTCTGGCCGTAGCGGAAGCTGTGCCGCAACGACCCAATGGCGCACTGTTTGATCCGTCGATAGAACCACGCCGTATTCCGTGCCCAGAACCCGGACACTTCCACCGTTCCAAGGCATCATCGGATCGACAGTACCATTCATGATGAGCACCGACAATGGCCTCGCCGCCTTCTGAGTAGAAATACTCTCAGGCGTGTTGGCGATGACTGCGGCTATCGCCGCGATCTTCTTCCTGCGGAGTCGGCCTCCACGCCCGATCCACCTATGCCTGTATCCTGGACCAGGCGGGAGCAGTCCAGGTCCACCAGAACCTCAGCGCCAGCCCGGAGGCGTTCCTCCAGGTCATCGCCCCGTACCGTCATGATCTTGCCGTCGCCGTCGAGTGCATGTTCGCTGGGTACTGGCTCGCCGACCTCTGCACCCAGGAGAAGATCTCCTGCGGCGGCGCGTGCACCTCCTCAACTGCCCGAGCACTTTGCCCACCCCGCCATGCGCAAGGGCGTCGAGGTCGGCCTGACGCTCATCGACCACTATGACCGCCTGCTGAAAGAGCTGGAACTCTACATCCTCCGCCAGCCCCCTCCGGCACTCAACGTGGGGAAGCGGAGCTGACCTCGAGGATTCCGACGTCCAAAGCTCGCTGCCGCCACGTGGCCTTCTGAGCGCGACGGTTCGTCGGCATGCTCCACAGCGCGCCTGGGCCTGGCCTATTGGCGGGACGGACGCTAGGAACGGCGGTCAGCGACTCTTCTTGAACGTCATCTTGAGGACGGCGCGAACCTTCTGGTTCAGAATCGAGGCCCCGAGGGGAGGGCCGAAGTCAAACCCTCGCTCAACCTGAATTTCCGTTTGGCCCTTCGCGTAGGGGCCGGTGACTCGAAACCAGTCCTTGGGTTGGATGAGGCCGTGGATTATTTCGAACTCGAGTTCATCCTTGTCCCTAAGGATGGGCGGATTGCTGGTCCAACTCTTGGGGCCTTCGACGAACTCGCGGCTGAAGTAGGCACGGCACGTCGCAAAGAACCGGGGCGTCTCGAAGGTGTAGGTGCCGGACTGATAGTCGAACTGCAGGATGCCCGAACCGACCTTGCCAGACTGCCAGGCTTCGTCTCGTTGCGGGTAGGGACAATTCCACTTGAACGTGTCGAACCTGATTTGGTTTGCTGCAAAGAGGGGACCCCGGACGGTAACAAGGTCACGAATGCGCATCTCAATCGGCGCCTTCGTAGTCGAGATCCAGGATTCATATCGGGTCGCATTCTTCGAGTCCGGCGTCCCTGCGATGCCCGCCCCGGTAAAGGTCTGATCGAGCACGAAGGACCCGCGAGCGGCGCGGTCGATGCCCCACTTACCCACGGAGGGGCCCGGCCCCTTGGCTGAGCCGCTGCCCTTAATCGTGATCGTGAACTCGCCATTCCAAACTTCGGTAGAAGCATGGGTCATGGGTACGGCCACCAAAGCCAGGAGGGCCATGGTCAGGAGGGATTTTGTCATGCTCGCAAGATAGCCCTGGATTGTGAGAACGTCAAGGACAAATAGATGGGCGTTTCCCCTGTGCTTCCTCCGCCGCACCCGGCGAGGCAGGGCCCTGGCGTCATGCGGGCCATTAGGCTGCCTGCTGGCCTTGGTACTCTGCGTGGAAGTGCGCGACCCCGTGTTCCCGGTAGAACATCCGGATCACGATGCCGAAGAAGACGAATACGACCGGCATGTATGAGTCTTACCTCATCCTTGCCGCGACCGTCTAAGACGAAACTGCATAACACCCCAAAAACATCGACAGCCGGTGCAGCCTATCGCGACGACGGTTCGGGGTGCGGACAGCCCCCTTCCTCCTGATCCTGTGCCGGACCTGGCGTGAGAGCGGTCATGGTACCAGCCCGGCTATGCTGCAAGCAGGTGCGTCGCGAAGGAGTGGCGGAACGTCTGGCAGCTCCGCCCACCCAGCCCCCCGTTGGGGATCAGCAAGGTGCTGCTCCCGCATCCGCTCGAGATGCCGCACCCAACAGGAGCAGCGCCATCAGACGCGGCGTGCCGCGGAGGCGCTCCAGCGAGGTGCGACCGGATCGCGTCTCGGACCCGGTCGAGGAGCCATGCCCCCCTGCCCGGATTGGATGCGCGCGCCTGTGAACAGGTGCTGCTGCG
>CAYLKW010000145.1:0-4387 GCA_964384245.1 uncultured bacterium | reverse complement strand
GCACGCGGGTGCAGGTGCTGGGCCCGATCGTCCGCGGCCGCAAGGGCGAGTACCGCCAGCTCTTCGATGATCTCCGGCGGCAGGGGTTCGCGCGGGTTCGCGCCGATGGGTTGATCTACGACCTCTCCGAGGAGATACCGCTCGACAAGAACCGAAAGCACAGCATCGAGGTGGTGGTGGACCGGCTGGTCGTGCACCCCGACGCGCGCGCGCGGCTGGCGGACTCGGTGGAGACGGCGCTGAAGCTCGGGCAGGGTATCGCGTACGTGGACGTCCAGCAAGACGGCCTGATGATCTTCAGCCAGCAGTTCGCCTGTCCCGAGTGCGGGATCAGCCTGCCCGAGATCGAGCCGCGCGTCTTTTCGTTCAACAGCCCCTACGGTGCCTGTGCGACCTGTACCGGGTTGGGATTCCGCCAGGAACTGGACGAAGCCCTCGTTCTCGATCGCGGCAAGAGCCTACTCGATGGGGCGGTGGCGCCGTGGGCGGCGTCCACCAGCGACTACTACCAGGAACTGCTCAGCTCGCTGGCCGCGCACTTCAAGGTGGACATGAAGACGCCGGTGCGTCGCCTGCCCAGGGCGTTCGTGGAGGTGCTGCTGCACGGGTCAGAAGAGCCGCTGCGCGTGCGCTACCACAACAAGTGGGGAGCTCTGCGCGCCTACGAGACGCGGTTCGAGGGTGTGCTCCGGCAGCTCGATCGCCGCTACAAGGAAACCGACTCCGAGTACGTGCGCGAGGAGATCGAGCGGTACATGACCAGCATGCCGTGCCCCGCGTGCCGGGGGACCCGGCTCAAGCCCGAGTCGTTGAGCGTGCGTGTCGGCGGGCGCAACATCGCCGAGGTTACGTCCCTCGACGTCTGCGCGGCGATGGGGTTCTTTGGGGATCTGTCCCTGTCGGAGCGCGAGCGTCTGATAGCCCACCAGATCCTGAAGGAGATACGGTCACGCCTGGGCTTCCTGGTCAATGTGGGGCTCGGCTACCTGACGCTGGACCGCACGGCCAACACCCTCTCTGGTGGCGAGGCCCAGCGCATCCGCCTGGCGACGCAGATCGGCAGCGGGCTGATGGGGGTGCTCTACGTCCTGGATGAGCCCAGCGTCGGACTGCACCAACGCGACAACCGCCGGTTGCTGGACACCCTTCAGGGCCTGCGCGATTTGGGGAACACGATCCTGGTCGTCGAGCACGACGAGGAGACGATCCGCACCGCCGACTGGGTGGTGGACATAGGTCCGGGCGCCGGCGCCGAGGGCGGACGCGTCGTGGTGGCGGGCCCACCATCCGTCGTGGCCAAGCACCCTGACTCGGTGACCGGGCAGTACCTTTCCGGCCGGCGGAGCATCGCGATCCCCAAGCGGCGGCGGGCAGGGACCGGCCATGCCCTGGTGATCCGGGGGGCACGTCAGCACAACCTCAAGGGCATTGACGTCCGCGTTCCGCTGGGAATGTTCGTGGCGGTGACCGGCGTCTCGGGTTCGGGCAAGTCCACGCTGATAGACGAGATCCTGTACCGGGGGCTGAGCAGCCACCTGTACGGCACGCGCGTCCGGCCCGGAGCGCACGACCGCATCGAAGGGCTGGAGCACGTGGACAAGGTGATCGAAATTGACCAGTCACCGATCGGACGGACACCGCGCAGCAACCCGGCGACCTACACCAAGACGTTCGACCTGATCCGTGACCTCTTCGCGCAGACGACCGAGGCCCGGGTCCGTGGCTACGGGCCGGGTCGGTTCTCGTTCAACGTGCGCGGCGGCAGGTGCGAGGCGTGTGAGGGCGACGGGATCGTCCGGATCGAGATGCACTTCCTTCCCGACGTGTACGTGCCGTGCGAGGTCTGCAAGGGGTCGCGCTACAACCGGGAGACCCTCGAGGTCACCTACCGGGGCAGGACGGTCAGCGGCGTGCTCGATCTCACGGTGAGCGAAGCCCTGGTCTTCTTCGAAGCGATCCCGCGCATTCGCCGAAAGCTGCAGACCCTGGAGGACGTGGGCCTCGGCTACATCAAGCTCGGCCAGCCGGCGACCACACTGTCAGGAGGCGAGGCCCAGCGCGTGAAGCTGGCCACCGAGCTGTCCCGACGCGATACCGGCCAGACCCTCTACATCCTCGACGAGCCAACCGTCGGGCTGCACTTTGCCGACGTGGAGCGGCTGCTGGGGGTGCTGCACCGGCTGGTGGACGCCGGGAACACCGTGGTGGTCATCGAGCACAACCTCGATGTCATCAAGACCGCCGACTGGATCACCGACCTCGGCCCAGAGGGCGGTGAGGGAGGCGGTGAGGTCGTCGCCGAGGGCCCGCCCGAGGCGGTCGCGCGCGTGGCCGCTTCGCACACAGGGCGGTTCATGAGACGCGTGATTGGGAACGGGCCTGTGCCGGCGCGTTCCGCGGTCAGGCGGTAGGAACCGCAGTGCCCGGCCGCGTGCTGCCTTCCGGCTCACTGCTGGCGACGGTCAGGCTCCTGCCCAGGCGCCCCGGCGTCTACCTATTCAAGGACGCCACCGGCCGCGTGCTGTACGTGGGAAAGGCCGCGTCGCTGCGCGCCCGCGTGCGGCAGTATGCTCAGGAACCCTCTGCCCAGTCCAACCCCCGGCTCCACCTGCTGGTCCCCAAGATCGCCACCGTGGATACGATCGTCACGGCGAACGAGGTCGAGGCACTAATCCTCGAGACCAATCTGATCAAGCAGCACCAGCCGCCGTACAACATCCGCATGGCCGACGACAAGGCATATCCGTACATCAAGTTGACCGGAGAACCCTATCCCAGGATCGTCATGACCCGCAAGGTCGCGCGCGACGGCGGCCGGTACTTCGGTCCCTATCCCTACCATGAGCCCAAGTTGATCGGCCGGACGATCCGCTCGATTCGCCGGCTGTTCCAGTTGCGGACCTGTCCAATCGAGATCACCCGCGCCCTTCCCCGGCCGTGCCTCGACCACGCCATGGGGCTGTGCAGCGCGCCATGCGTCGCCTGGGGCGCACAGGTCGAGGCGTACCAGGAGCAGGTCCGGCAGGCCGCGCTCTTCCTGGAGGGGAGGCGGGAAGACCTCCTTGAAGACCTGCGCGCGCAGATGACATCCGCCGCCGCGGCGATGGAGTTCGAGAGGGCGGCGCAGTTGCGCGACCAGATCCAGGCGATGGAGGCGATAGGTGAGCGGCAGCGCATCACCACGCCGAAACTCGAGGACCGCGACATCGCCGCGGTGGTCCAGTCGGGCGATCTGGCCTGCGTGGAGATCATCACGATTCGTGCCGGCCGAATCCAGGATCAAGAGCACGTGCTGCTCTCCGGCGCGCGGGGAATGGAGCCCGGGGAAGTCCTGGCACAGGTCCTGGCGCTGCGGTACAGCGACCTGCCCGTGTTGCCCAGGGAGCTGCTTGTGGACGTGGAGCCCGAAGGTCGCGCCGCGCTTCAGGCGTGGCTCAGCGCCCGGCGGGGCAGCCGCGTGGAGGTGGAGGTGCCCAGGCGGGGCGACCGCCGCCGGCTGGTGGAGCTGGCCCGCGAGAACGCCACGCTCTGCCTACAGCAGGCGCGCGCCCGCGAGGTGGGGCCCTCCGGCGTGGGTGTGGCCGAGCTTCAGGAGGCGCTCGGGCTGGAGTCGGCGCCGTTCCGCATCGAGGGGTACGACATCAGCCACTTCCAGGGCGGCGAGGCGATCGGCTCACTGGTGGTGTTCGAGGGGGGCCGGCCGCGCAGGGCGGACTACCGGCAGTTTCGCATGCGCGCCTCGGGCGAAGGTGATGACTACGCGATGCTGCAGGAGGTGATCCGCCGCCGCTTCGTCCGGGCTCGGGCCGAGCAGGAGCAGCTCGACCGCGGCGAGCCGGTGCGCCCCCGGTGGTCGGTTTTGCCCGACCTGATCCTGGTGGACGGCGGACGGGGGCAGCTCAACGCCGCGATAGAGGTGCTATTCGAGCACAACGTGGTGGTGACGGCGATGGCGCTGGCCAAGGAGCAAGAGGAGATCTACCTGACCGGCCGGCCCGAGCCGCTGCGCCTCCCCGCTGACTCGCAGGCGCTGAACCTGATCCGGCGCCTTCGCGACGAGGCCCACCGGTTCGCCAACGCGGCAGGCCGGCGGCTCCGGGAGCGGCGGATCGTATTCTCGGTTCTGGACGAGATCCCGGGGATCGGCGAGCGGCGCAAGCGGGATCTGATCCGTCGATTTGGGTCCGTGCGCGGCGTGCGGGCCGCTCCGGTGGAGGCGCTGGCCGAGGTGCTGGGTCCGAAGCTGGCGACGCGCGTGACGGTCCACCTGGCCGGTGCCGCTTCTCAGGCCCCTCTTGACGGCGCCACGGGAGATGGTACCATATAGCCATAGTTTAAGCTATGTGGAGGTGTGGGATGAGGCTCGTGTCCACGGCCGAACTTAAGA
>CAYLKW010000144.1:0-4415 GCA_964384245.1 uncultured bacterium | reverse complement strand
TCGCCCCAATCCTGTCCGGCGACATCGTCGCCGGACACAAACATGAGGGCGTGCGCCGCGCCGAGGGCCAGTCCGAACAGCACCCCTGGTACCGGGGTGTCACGCCACCGCACCGAGCCGCGGTCAACCGCGAGCGCCCGATCAACGCCGCCCGCGGCATCGCGCAGGCGCTTGTAGGCCTCGCGTTCGGTCAGGACAGTCACCTTCTCATTGTAGCGCATAAGGGGGCTCCGCGCATGGATGCACGGCTTCACCCAACGCTGGCGGCGCTGCGCAGGGGGCTGATCGTGTCGTGTCAGGCGCGGCCGGATAACCCCCTACATGGCCCGGCGTTCATGGCGGCGATGGCGCGGGCCGCGTCCGATGGCGGCGCGCTGGGGTTGCGCATGAACGGGCCCGCGGACATCCGCGCCGCGCGCGCGGTCACCGGGCTCCCCATCATAGGGCTGTACAAGCGCGCCTACGACGGGAGCCCGGTGAGCATCACGCCCACCTTCGCCGAGGCCGAAGCGGTGGCCGCTGCCGGCGCCTCGGTCATCGCTCTGGACGCCACCGCCCGGCCGCGCCCCGGCGGCGTGAAACTCGGCGAGTTGATCGCCAGGATCCACGCCGAGCTCGGCCTGCCGGTCCTGGCGGATGCCGCCGGCATCGAGGACGGTCTGGCCGCTGAGGCGGCGGGCGCGGACGCGGTGGCGACCACGCTGTCGGGCTACGTGGACCCAGGGGCGCCGCCGCCCGAGGATCCTGACCTGGACCTTGTGGTGGCGCTGGTCGCGCGGGTGCGCGTGCCGGTTATCGCCGAAGGCCGGATCAAGACGCCTGCGCAGGCACGCGAGGCCCTGGACCGCGGGGCTTTCGCCGTGGTGGTGGGCACCGCGATTACCAACCCCAGGGAGATCGCGCGGGGGTTTGTCCGCGGACTCGCCGGGAAAGCCGGCGAGCCCGCGCCGCAGGTATGCCAGACCCTGGAATGGTAATACTCCTGTAGCGCAGGATAAGAGGAGGTGTAAGAAGTGATGCGACGGTTGTGCACGGCACTGATTGCGGTGGCCCTGTTTGCCACCTTCTTTCCCGCAAGCGTCCTCGGACAGGAGCCCGTGAAACTCACCTTCTGGAGCTGGCGGACCGAGGACAAGTGGGTCTACGATCGGATGATCCGGTTGTTCCAGACGCGCAACCCCGGGATAAGAGTCGAGTTCATCCCGTTCCGGGCGCCCGAGTACGCGACGATTCTCTCGACGGGCCTGACCGCGGGACGCGGTCCCGACATCATCCACCTGAGGGCGTACGGCGGACTCGAGACGTTCGCGGCGCCCGGGTTCATCGCACCGCTGGACTTCAACATGGTCCCCGAGCTCAAGAGGTTCCCGCTGCAGACCATTGCGGGCGCGCGCAGCCGCAAGGACGGGCGCATCTACGGCGTGCCGTTCGCCACGCAGACGCTGGTGATCTTCTACAACAAGAAGATCTTCGCCCAGCACAACCTGACCGTGCCCAAGACCTGGGACGAGTTCCTGGGGGTGATGCGCGCCCTCAAGGACAAGGGGGTCGTCCCGCTGGCCAACGGCGGCAAGGAGGGCTGGACGCTTGAGGTGCTCTCGGGTGTTGTCGCGCCCAACTTCTACGGCGGGACCACGTTCTTCGAGGCGGTCACGCGCGGGCAGACCACCTTCCGCGAACCCGCCTACACCAACGCCCTGGCGAAGATGCTGGAGCTGCGGCCGTACATGCCCACCGGATTCATGGGCGTGGACTACGCCACGATGCAGCAGATGTTCATCAACGAGCAGGCGGCAATGTTCATCGGCGGTTCGTGGGAGATCGGGTTCTTCAAGGCGCAGAACAAGAACCTGGAATTCGGCGTCTTCGCCGCGCCGCCGGAGCGGGCCGACCAGATCCCGTGGGTCTCATCGTACGCCGACGGCAACTACGGCATCAACGCCAAGACGGCGCACATGGAGGCGGCCCTCAAGTTCATCCGCTTCACCGCCACCCTGGAGTTCGGGCAGATGTTCACCGACCTGCTGGCGCAGATGTCGGCCGTGCCCGGCGTCGTGGTCCGTAACCCCCAGTTGCAGCAGGTGCAGGCGATGAACCGGAAGGCGACACCCTACATCATGCTGGTGGGGTTCCGCTGGCAGGCGCCGACCGGATCCACGCTGCTGCAGAGCGCTCTGCAGGGGATGATGGCCGGCTCGCTGACGCCGGCGCAGGTAGGCGAAGAGGTGACGCGCGGGCTGAGCTCCTGGGTTGACGCTTTCCGCGGACGCTAGCCGGGCGGGGCGCAGTCCCCGCCGCGGCCTGAGCATGCGCGCCGGCCGGCGCCTGTGGCTGGCAATCTTTCTGGCGCCGGCTGTCGTGCTGTTTGCCGCGTTCGTCACCTATCCCATCCTCTCGGCGCTGGCCTACAGTCTCTACTCCTGGGAGGGCATCGGCCGGCGCGGCTTCACCGGCCTGGGCAACTTCATCCGGCTGTTCACCACGTTTCCCTATCCCCGCCTGCTGGCGGGCGCGTTCTGGCACAACGTGGTGGTCTTCGGCCTGACGATGCTGATCCAGAACCTCACGGGCCTGGCTCTGGCGCTGATCCTGGCGCGCAACCCGTGGGGCGCGCGGGCGTACCGGGCGATATTCTTCCTGCCCGTGACGCTCTCGCTCGTAATCGTGGGGTTCCTCTGGGCGCTCTTCCTCAACCCGGTCTTCGGCGTGGTCAACAAGACGCTGGGGATGGTCGGGCTGGGGGCGCTGGCCCGGCCGTGGCTGGGCGAGCCGGCGCTCGCGCTCGTGACGCTCACGCTCATCAACGCCTGGCGCTGGGTGGGCTTCCCCACGATCGTGTTCCTAGCAGGTATCAACGCGGTCCCCGAGGACTACCTCGAGGCGGCGCGCCTCGACGGCGCCAGCGAGTGGGACGTGACCCGGCGGATCATCTTCCCGCTGCTGGCGCCCGCGGTGACGATCATCGTGATCCTCACATTCATCGGGTCGTTCAACTGGTTCGAGCTGCCCTACGTCGTGCAGGGCGTCTCGGGCGCGCCCAACAGGGCGACCGACGTGCTCGGGTTGCTCTTCTACCGCACCGCGTTCGGCGAGGTGGACACCGGGCTCCAGGACATTGGCGTGGGCTCGGCGATCGCGGTCCTCATGTTCCTGATGCTGGTGACCGTCTCGACCGTGGGTGCGGTCTTCCTGCGGCGGCGCGAGGTTGAGATGGGATGAGTGGGCGCTCGCGGTGGATGCCGTTCTTGCAGGCGATCCTGGTCGCCAACGCCTTCCTCGTGCTCGCGCCGATGGTCTTCATGGGCCTCTCGGCGTTCAAGACCACGCGCGAGATCTTCCAGCATCCCCTAGGGCTTCCGGCGGTCTGGAGTCTCGACAACTTCAGCCGAGTCTGGGTGGATGCGCGCTTCGCCCTCTACATCCAGAACAGCGTGATCGTGACCGCGGCCTCGGTGGCGATCATCCTGTTCTGTGGGGCCATGGCGGGCTATGCGCTGGGGCGGTTCCGGTTCCGGGGCAACGACTTCCTGTACCTGTACTTCCTCAGCGGCCTAATGCTGCCGATCCGGCTGGCCATCATCCCGCTGTTCATCCTCATGCGCAACCTGAACCTCCTGGACACCCTGTGGTCGCTGATCCTGATATACGCCGCCTCCGGCCTGCCCAGCGCGATCTTCATCCTGACCGGGTTCTTCCGCACGCTGCCGGCCGACCTCGACAGCGCCGCCCGCATTGACGGCGCCAGTGAATGGACGATCTTCGCGCGGGTGATGCTTCCGCTGGTGCGTCCGGCGCTGGTAATCGTGACCGTGTACAACCTGATCCCGATCTGGAACGACTTCTTCTTCCCGCTGGTCTTCATTCAGTCGGACCACCTGAAGACGCTTCCGCTGGGCATGACCGCCTTCTTCGGGCAGTACTACACCGACTGGGCGACGCTGTTCGCCGGCCTCACGCTGGCCGCGGTCCCAGTTGTGGTGCTCTACGTGGTGCTGTCGTCACACTTCATCCGCGGGCTGACGGCAGGGGCGGTGAAGGGATAACCGAGACGGCCAAGGGGTGATGAAGAATGAAGACAGGGGTCTGCGCGTGGATCTACGGGGACGCGCCCCTCGATGGCACGCTCGAGAGAATCGCATCCGCGGGCTACGACGGTGTCGAGCTGCCGGGCGAGCCTGACCGGTGGACGCCGGAGGAGGTGCGGCAGGCGCTCTCCCGCCACAACCTGATCCCGCTGGCGCTGACCGCGTCGTGCATGTTCCCGCAGACGCCGCGCGATCTCGCCAACCCTGATCCCGAGATCCGGAAGCAGGCCGTGCAGTACATCGTGGACTGCCTGCACTTCGCCACTGCGGTGGGTGCGCCGCTCGTCCAGATGCTGCCCTCGGGCGAGACGCGCCTGCGCCCGGTGGCCT
>CAYLKW010000143.1:0-4484 GCA_964384245.1 uncultured bacterium | reverse complement strand
CTAACACTTATGAGGCCTCCTCGTGTCAAGGGGTAGGGAAGTCCTTCCGGCGAGCCCGAGGGCGCCGCTGAGATGATTCTTCCGTGCCGTGAGATCAGCCCTGCCGTACTGGTTTCACTGTTTCGGTGCCAGGCAGTGCCTGCACCAAACACTTATCGAGGTTCACAGCTTCCTCTCGTTGAGAGCCGGAGGGAGCTGGCGGAGGTTCTCCCCGCGACCTAGAAACCCATCGGTACCCTCATGCCGGCCCAGTCAAGCGTCGGGCTGATCGCTGCGCGCTCTCCAGTTAGTCGCCGGGCTCGGGGGAGGAGCAGGTCACGCTGACGCTCTTCGGCATCTGTGTTGAGACGGAGCGAGATGGCCATCCAATCAAGCCACGCGGGTTGCCTGGATCTCGGCCGAGGTTGGGAGACGTGCTCTCGCCACACGAGGTGCCTCGCCGGTTCCGGCTTGTCCATAGCGGCTCCAGTTAGACGGTGGGCTTGGCCATCTCCTCCGTGCTTATGCGGCCAGGAACCTTTGCATGTCGAACGCCTCGTCTCGGAGGAGCAAGTAGTAGACGGTTCTCCCCAGCTTGTGTGCCAGGATGGAGAGGGCTTTGGGCTTGCCATGCTTGGAGGCCGCTCTCTTGAGCCAGGCCTGGGCTTTGGGATTCCGGCGGAGGGAGAGCACGGCGGCCTCGGAGAACGCCCACTTGAGGTGGGCGTTGCCGATCTTCTTGCCTGAGGTGCCGGTGCGCTTGCCGGCGGACTCGTGAGCGCACTTGACCAGCCGGGCGTAGGAGGCGAAGTCCTGAACGGTGGGGAAGCGCCGGATGTCGTGGATCTCGTAGAGGATGACGAGGGAGAGGATCTTGCCGATGCCGGGGACCGTGCGCAGGCGATAGAGGGCATTGGGGTCGTGCTGCCGGGCGGAGCGGAGGATGTAGAGTTCCAGCTCTTTCAGCAGGCGGTCATAGTGATCGATGAGGGTCAGGTCGACCTCGACGCTCTTACGAACGGAGGGGTTGTCGAAGTGGTCGGGTAGGCCGGCGCGATTGGACCCGTAGGCGATCTGCTTCTCGAAGGCCGGGAGATTGTACTGGCTGTTGGTGTTCTGGATGTGGGCGAGGAGTTCGGCCCGCTTGCGCATGAGGTGCATCCGACGCCGCAGGAGATCGCGGGTGGCGCGCATCCGAGCGGGATAGACATAGGCCATGGGGATCATGCCTCCGCGGAGAAGGGCGGCGATCTTGTGGGCGTCGATCCTGTCGTTCTTGGCTTTGCCTCCGTGGATGGCCTTCATGTAGAGGGCGTGGCCGAGCACGAAGGGAATACCCTCCCGCTCACACAGGTCGGCGAGCCAGTACCAGGAGAACATGCACTCGGCGGCCACGACGATATCCTGGCGGTACGGGGCGATAAGCTGAAGGAACGCCTCCGGGCTGGCGCTGAGGTTCTGGTGGACCTGGACTGCTCCCGCCTGGTCGAGGATACAGACGTAGAGGGATCGGGCGTGGAGATCGACTCCGCAGTAGTAGAGGTGCTGCTGGGTGTAGAATCTCATCGAGGTCTCCTCCTTAGAGGGTTGGTTGCCACCACCCAGCATACTCAGCGAGTATGTTGAGGAGGAGGCCTCAATGAGTATCAAGGGCATGCACCTGACACGCCGCTTCGCGGCGCGCAGGTGATGCCCGAGGCGTTGGCGCTACAGCTCACACTTGTTTCCCAGACTCCCGACGGGATATACTGCGGCTATCCCGAGGAGGTGGGATGATGGTCACGCGGGTACAGAAGTGGGGCAATAGCCAGGGCGTCCGCTTGAGCAAGGCCCTTCTGGCCAACGTCGGCATCTCAGTGGGAGACGAGGTTGACGTCGCAGCGCTTGAAGGCCGGCTTGTTGTCACGCCCCGCAAACGCGTGCGCGGAGGCCACGACCTGCGCGAGCTCGTAGCCCGGATCCCCAGGGACTACCGGCCCGAAGAGCTCGACTGGGGCCCTCCCGCGGGGCGAGAGGCCTCGTAGGTGGCCGACTACGTTCCACATAGGGGATTTCGTCACCCTCACCTTCGACCCTCAGTCCGGTCACGAACAGCGCGGGCGTCGCCCTGCGCTCGTCGTGTCGAATGACCTGTTCAACCGTCACACGGGCCTTTGTATCGTCTGCCCGATTACCAATACGCGCCGCGACTATCCCTTCCACGTGGCCCTGCCGAAGAGCCGAGCCGTGACGGGGTTCGTCATGGTTGAGCAGATCAAGTCCGTCGACTTTCGGGCGCGTCAGGCAAGACGCATCGGCAAGGCGCCCGACGATGTGCTCGAAGAGGCCCTGTCCATTCTGGACGCCTGTCTCTACTGAGCGCGGAGCTGCAGCTCATCCGCCCAACGTTAGATTGCCGCATGGCTCGTCCTGGGTGTACGCTGAGTAGGTAGGAGGAGACTCGATGAAGCTGCGCGTGGTCTTGGAGGCGAGCGCCGAGGGCGGATTCACGGCGATTGTACCCGCCCTTCCGGGGTGCATTAGCGAGGGCGACACGCGTGAAGAGGCGCTCGCCAACGCACAGGAGGCCATCCGGCTGCATCTCGAACCGGTCGATGACGATGCGATCGTCTCACCGGACGCCGAAGTTGTCGAGATCGCGGTGTGACGAAAGTCCCGAGCCCGAACTGTGACCAAGTGATTTGAGCACTGCGGCGGGACGGGTGGATTGTTGTTCGACAGCGCGGCAGCCACATTCGACTCCAGAAGCATACCCACGAGGAAACGCTGAAGCTCATCGTGCCAGCCCACCGGCCCATCAAGCGATCGACGCTGTCGCATATCTTGAAGCAGGCTCGCCTCAGAGTTGACGAGTTTCAGCGGCTCTTATGCTTGTGAGGCAATCTGACCAGGCGCTTGAGCCGACCGCTTTGAGTTTGCTTGCCACTGGCGGGCGCTGGTGTGCCGGCGGCTCAGCGCGAACGTTGGGCACCGTGACCCCCTCGATAGAAAGGAAGCGATGTCAGAGTCTGTTACGGAAACGACCGACGCAGGTTGGCGCGGTATCTACGTCCTGGGCGCCGTAGCGGCTGTCCTGGCGCTCGCCGGGACACTGCTCGACATCGTCCTCGCATCGATACCCGGCTGGCAGGCCTCCACCGTGCCGACGTCCGTTGAGCAGTGGTTTGCACAGTTCCAGGCGAATCCGCTCCTCGGCCTTCGCAACCTGGACCTGCTCAACATCGTCGTGGCACTCGTGGGACTGCCCATGTATGTCGCGCTGTACGGCGTGCACCGGAAAACCCGGACAGGCCTCGCCTCGCTAGCCCTCGTCCTAGTTGCGATCGGCACGGCGGTCTTCGTGGCGAGCAATGTCGCACTGCCCATGTTTGAGCTTAGCCGCCAGTACGGTCTTGCCTCCACCGAGTCGCAGCGTGTGACCATTCAAGCCGCGGGTGTCGCCATGCTCGCGCGAGGGTCTCACGGCAGCATGGGCGTCTTCGCAGGGTTTCTCCTGCCCACCCTCGGCACATCGCTGCTGCTGGTCTATATTGCGGGAGCGACCTTCTCGCCTGCGACATCTGGCGCGCTCATGGCCGTCGCGGGGCTCGGCGGGGTGCTCATGATGATGTGGAACGTGCGGGTGGCACGGGTTCTGTTTCGAATGAGTGGAAGCGGCTAGTGTACGCAGCATCATGTGACTAGCCGGAGCTTGCTGACCGATAGTGCTACGCGCTGCGGCAGAAGCGCCAGCCGTCAGCATCAAATTGGGAGAGATGACAAGATGACGGTTCTTGTGGTTGGAGCTAGTGGGGCAACTGGGCGGTTGCTGGTGCAGCACTTGCTCAACCGTGGACAGACTGTGAAGGTGTTCGTGCGATCGCCCGACAAGCTGCCCGAAGAGATCAAACGACACGACCGCTTGTCAGTGATTCACGCTAGTGTTGTGGATCTTAGCGACGTTGAACTGGCGCAGCACGTCAAAGGATGCGCTGCAGTAGCTTCGTGTCTGGGACACAACTTGAGCTGGAAGGGCATCTATGGCCACCCGCGCAAGCTTGTGACCGATGCCACCCGCCGATTGTGTGATGCCATCAAGGCCAACAAGGCAGAAAGGCTGACCAAGTTCGTGCTCATGAATACGGCTGGAAGCAGCAACCGCGACCTAAACGAGCCAAGATCAATAGGAGAAAGAGTTGTCATCGGGCTCATTCGTTTGCTGCTGCCTCCGCATGTGGACAACGAACGCGCAGCAGACTATCTGCGAGTCAGGATTGGCCGAGCCGATAAGGCCGTCGAGTGGGTGGTGGTTCGACCGGACACGCTGATTGATGAAGACAAGGTCACCGAATATGAGGTGCATCCGTCACCGATAAGAAGCGCTATCTTCAATGCAGGTAGGACTAGTCGAATCAACGTGGGCGACTTCATGGCCAGTTTGATCACTGACGATGACTCATGGAGCAGGTGGAGAGGGCGGATGCCTGTCATCTACAACAAGGCTGTGTCACAATGAGCAAGAAGGT
>CAYLKW010000142.1:0-4572 GCA_964384245.1 uncultured bacterium | reverse complement strand
TCCGGCGCTTCCGCGGGCGGGAGCCGGTCGAGCTGTTCGGCAACACCCTGTTCCCGCCGATAGGCGAGCTCCCGTACTTCCTAACCCTCGGACCCCATAGTTTCTACTGGTTTCGTCTGCCGGGGCCGTGAGGAGCCTCAGGCATGTGGTAGAATCCTCATAAGAGCCATGCCCGCGTGATCGTGCCTAATCCCTGCCTCGCGCAGGGAGCGGGGGACCCAGAATGCGGGGCGAACGTCGCGCACGCGCGACGGGGGAAATCTCTCAACCCCAGCCCGTCAGCTAACCTCGTAGGCATCGAGAGAGGGGACCCATGGTGTCAACAAGCGCCCAACCACCTCCGGGTCCCGGTGCGGTTCGCGACCTCCTGCGCGGACGCTCCCTGGTCGTGCTCACGAACCGCGAGCCCTACATCCACCGCAAGAGCCCGGCGGGGCACGATACCGTGGTCGAGCGGCCGGCAGGGGGCCTGGTAGCCGCGCTGGATCCCGTCATGCAGGAGACCGGCGGGCTCTGGGTGGCATGGGGGAGCGGCGACGCCGATTTCGATGTGGCGGATGAGCAGGGCTGCGTACGGGTGCCCCCGGAGGCCCCCAGGTACACGCTGCGCCGCCTGCGCCTGAGCAGGCGCGAGGTTGAGCGCTTCTACCACGGCTACGCCAATCAATCCCTCTGGCCGCTCTTCCACATGGCCATGGACAAGGCGCGGTTCGCGCGCCGCTACTGGGCGTCGTACCAGTCGGTGAATCGCAGGTTTGCGGAGGCAACCATCGAGGTGATCGGGCAGAATCCCGTGGTGTGGGTCCATGACTACCACCTGGCCCTCTGCCCGCGGTATCTCCGTGAACTCAAGCCCGACCTGTTCATCATGCAGTTCTGGCACATCCCCTGGCCGGCATGGGACGTGTACAGGATGTGCCCGCAGAGCGCCGAGTTGATCGAGGGGCTGCTCGCCAACGACCTGCTGGGGTTTCACCTCCCCAGACACGTGGCCAACTTCATGGATTGTGCCGCGTACGAACTGGGCGCGGAGGTTGACCGGCAGCAGGGCTTCATTCGGCACGGAGGCCGCTGCACGCTGGTGCGGGCTTTTCCAATCAGCATTGACGTCGGAGCATGGGGGCGGATCGCATCTTCCCGGGATTGCGAGCGGTGGATGGCCAGGCTGCGTCGCCGGCTTCGCCTGGACGACCGGCAGGTCTGCCTGGGGGTTGACCGGCTGGACTACACAAAGGGAATCCTCGAACGGCTGCGAGCCATCGAGCTCCTGCTCCAGCGGGTGCCTGAGTTGCGCGATCGCTTCGTTTACGTGCAAAAGGCGGCTCCCAGCCGGACGCGGATCCTGGCCTACCGGCAGTTGCAGCAACAGGTGGAAGCTGAGATTACAAGGATCAATGCGGTCTATGGGACTCCCCACTGGCAGCCCATCGTCTACATACCCAGGCCCATCCCTGCCGCTGGCATGGCGGCGCTCTACCGGTTGGCGGACGCTTGCCTGGTTACATCACTTCAGGATGGGATGAACCTGGTGGGCAAGGAGTTCGTGGCATCACAGCAAGACGAGCGCGGAGTGTTGGTCCTTAGCTCGCTCGCCGGGGCGATCGAGGCCTCCCCGTGGTCAATCGCCATCAACCCGTATGATACCGAGGGGGTCGCCGAGGCCCTGCGTCAGGCACTCAGCATGCCCGAACAGGAGCGACGCCAGCGCATGGTCCAGATGCGCAGCCATCTGGCGCGGCACGACATCTACCATTGGATGGAGCAGAACTTCCGCGCCGCTGCGCGTCTCCTCGACACGCAGGAGAGGACGCACTGGGTCTTTGACGACACTGAGCTCATCAGGAACGCAGTCGCGGGGCGCGACCACCTTGCGGTCCTGCTGGATTTCGATGGGACGCTTGCCGAGATCGCCGACCGACCCGACGATGTGCAACTGGACCCTCGGCTTCGCGGCCTACTGGAGCGCCTGGGCCGCAATCCTCGGGTCCTCGTGGCGGTCATCAGCGGACGGGCTCTCGAAGATATCCGGCGGCGCGTCGGGCTGGAGCACATCCTGTACGCGGGCAACCACGGTTTGGAGCTCGCGGGGCCCGGGTGGACGCTGGCACGCGATGATGCAGTGGAGGCCCGGGGTCTCGTCGCCGTGTGTTGTGACCGCCTCTCTCTTCGCCTGCGCGACGTTCATGGCGCCCTTGTGGAAAACAAGGGCCTCTCCGCCAGCGTGCACTTCCGTCTGGTTCCCCGCGGAGAGATCGAACCAGTGCGACGGATCGTGCTTGAGGAGCTGGGCCGGGTTCCGCCGGGGCGCCTTGAGGCCAGGCAGGGGAAGATGGTCATCGAGATACTGCCGGTGCTGGACTGGGACAAGGGAAAAGCCGCGCGCTGGCTGCTCGAACACGCCATGGGTGACGGCTGGGAAGCGCGGTGCACGGTCGTCTATGCCGGCGATGACAGCACCGACGAAGACGCGTTCGTGGCGCTCGCGGGCACCGGGATCACCGTCCGGGTGAGCCAATGTCCGCAGCCGACCGCCGCGCGCTACCTGGTGCGAACCGTCGGGGAGGTGAGCCGGTTGCTGGAAGCGCTCGCGGGCTGGATGCCCGCCTCTACCTAGCCACCGTCACCGCTATTCCCAGGTGATCTGAGGCCTGCCCGGGCAGCACCCTGAACTCGCGGGCCGCGAGGTCCGGCGAAATCCAGACATAGTCAATCCGCTCGTATGGCCTGTCCGATCTGTAGGTAAACCCGTCGCCCTGCCCGGCGAGCGCGAAGGCGTCGCGCAGGCCCGCGTCGCGAAGGATCGCGATCTCCCTGGCGCCTGGAAGCGCGTTCAGGTCGCCCATCAGCACCGTCCGCTCCCGCCTGTTCCACAGGGAAGCGGCCGCTGCGGCCTGGGGCTCGCGGATCTGCCCCTGGCCTTCCAAGTGGTGGAAGTGCGTGGCGATCACCAGCATTCGCTCCCCGCCGCCTAGATCCACCTCTGCCCACATCACCGCCCGGCGCATGGGTGCGCCGCCACGCGGCAGCGCGGCGTTGCCCGACGCCAGGATGGGACGCCGCGAGAGGATCGCGTTGCCCCAGATCGCGTCGGCGGCCGGCCCCCAGACATAGGGCATCTTCAGCCGGCGCGAGAGCCACGTCAGCATCTCGGTCGAGCCGTTGACAACCCAGCCGCGGGAGACCTCCTGGAGCGCGACGATCTCGACCCCTGCCTCCTCGATTGTCCGGGCAAGCGCCTCGAGATCCTGCGCGCCCGAGATCCCGTAGCCCTGGTGCAGGTTGTAGGACATCACGCGGACCGGCCAGCCGGATGCGGCCTGTGCTTGCGGCGTCCTGCTGCCCGCCCACATCACCAGCGGGACCAGCAGCAGGACCAGGAACGCAAAGCCGGGCGCGCGCCGCGGCACCGGGACTGCGCCGATGGCCAGCACAGGACCCAGCGCTGCCACCGCCGCAACCGCTGCCAGGATGGGAGGCAGGAGCCGGTTGTCGAACGGCAGATTGAGATCGTAGCCGACATAGTAGAGGAACGCGGGCACCACGAACAGGAACATCCCCAACCCCCAGCCGACCGCGGTGCGGGCCAGGCCTCCCCGAAGGGCGCCCCGGCCCTGCGCACCGATGATCGCAGCGGTGATCACCGCTGCGGAGACGCTGCCGGCCGCCAGGCCCAGGGCCGCGCTGACGCCTGCCCCGTGCGCCAGGGACGCTGCGGGAATCAGCACCACCGCGGCCAGCAGGGCCAGCGCCCCGCGCCGCACGCCTGCTGCCGCGCCGACCGCGATCACATCCACCGTCAGGATGAACAGCAGAGCCCCGGGCAGCGGCCAGCCGGTGACCGCCGTCAGCCGCGCCACGTTCTGGAACAGGAGCACGTGGAGCAACAGGATGGGCCCCAGGCCAACGAGCGTCCACGCCGTACCCAGCAGGGCATCGGTGCGCGCCGGGTTCACATCCGCGCGCCGGAAGCCGCTCAGCAGCGCCATGTAGAGCAGGACGACCGCAGCGGTCACCAACCCCGCCGCCGCGGTTCGCTGCCAGATGGGATCCCACGTCCAGAAGACGCCGGCGATTGCCACGTCCAGCGCCAACCCGAACAGCATCCCCCGCGTCAGGCGGACGCTGCCTTCGGGCGTGCTGCCCCGCGCGAAGGCGAGCAGGCCTGGGACGACCCAGAGGAACGCGGCCGTCCCCAGGGCAGAAAGCCAGAGCGCGCGGCCGGGGTCTGAGAACTGCGAGAGCAGCCGTGTCAAGGCGAGCACCGTCGCGGCGAGCCGCACAGCGCCGGCCGGACCAAACAAGCGCAGCGGCACCGCGGCCAGCCAGGCGATCAAGAAAACGCCTATGGCCAGGAGGCCCATATCAACCGAGCTGACCCCGGGGCGCGTACCGTAAACATAGAGGATCAGCGGGAAGAAGGCCCTGAACGTCTGGAGGCCGAGCGTAACCGTGAGGGCGGCAAAGAACGCGTTGAAGCGTGGGGAATCCGGCAAGCGGCTCATGGCTCCTTGGGCCTGCCCTCCCAGGGCACGTCAGGCACCCCGCGGCGGTGATTGAGCAGCCGGGCCAGCA
>CAYLKW010000141.1:0-4713 GCA_964384245.1 uncultured bacterium | reverse complement strand
CGATCTGGCCGCAGCGGCGAGGGTGATCGCGTCCGGGGAGCGCGTGCACGTGCTGCTAGGAAGGCTGGCGCTGGACGGGCCCTCTGGCCGGGATCTGCTGCGCTCGGCGGACGGCTTGACCCGGCGGGTGAACGGCACGCTGCACATTGCGCGCGGGCGGGGTAACGACTTCGGAGCACAACGGTCTGGTCTTCTGCCCGGAGAGGGAGGGATGGACGCGCCAGGGATTCTCCGGGGCGCGGCCGCGGGCGCGCTCGATCTCCTCTATGTAGCAGGCAGCGATCCTGCCACGGCGGTGACCGACGGCGCAGCGTGGGAGTCGGCCCGCGGAGGGGTCGGGTTCCTGGTAGTGCACGAGGCGTTCTTGTCGGCCACGGCGCAGGCGGCCGATGTCGTGCTGCCGGTTCTGGTCCTGCCTGAGAAGGACGGCACCATCACGAACCTGGAGGGCCGGACCCTGACCCTACGGGCGGCCGTGAAGGGTCCGGGACAGGCCCGCGCCGACAGAGAGATCTTCGATCTGCTGACCGCAAGGATGGGGGTAGCGCACGGCCACGGCACGGTCGCGAGGATCGAGCCGGTCGCCGAACCGGTCGCCGCACGGGGAGGCGCCTCGCCGCCACTCATCCTGGTGATCGGCGACCGTCTCTTCACCCAGGGAAGCATGACCGGCCGGTGTCGTGGTCTGGTCGAACTTGCCGGCACCGCTCACTGCCTGATCCACCCTGCCGATGCGGTCCTCACCGGCGTGACCGATCTCGACCTGGTGGAACTGGTCACAGAGCACGCCACGGTGGTCGTGCAGGCCCGGGTGAGCGATGCCACGCTCCCCGGCCAGGTCCTGGTGCACCGCGGCTACGACGGCGTCCCGGTGCACGCGCTGGTGCGCTGGTCTCCGGCGCCGGTCGGTGTGGAGATCCGGCCGATCGCACCACCGGGTGCGCCACCGCGAGGGGAGACGCCGTGATCTCGGTCGTTCTGGTTGCCGCGATCAAGAGCGTCCTTGTCGTGGTCATGGTGCTGGCCGGCTTTGCGTACGCGACCCTGCTGGAGCGGAGATTGCTCGCCCGGTTCCAGTTGCGCTACGGCCCCAACCGTGTCGGCCCGTTCGGCCTGCTCCAGCCGATAGCCGACGGGATCAAGCTGATCTTCAAGGAAAGCTTCATGCCGGCGACCGCCGACCTGTTCGTCTACTGGCTCGCACCCGCCATCTCGATGGTGGCCGCGCTGTTCGTCTACGCGGTCATTCCCATCGGGCCGGAGATCCGCTTCTTCGGGACCACCGTGCCGCTCTACATCGCCGACGTCAACGTGGGCATCCTGCTGGTGCTGGGCGCCTCGTCCATCGGCGTGTACGGCGTCATCCTGGGCGGCTGGTCGTCCAACAACAAGTACGCGCTGCTGGGCTGCCTCCGATCGAGCGCCCAGTTGATCAGCTACGAACTGGCCATCGGGCTGGCCGTGGTCTCCGTGGTCCTGACCGCGGGGTCGCTCAGCCTGGTTGACATCGTGAACGCGCAGCAACGGCTCTGGTTCGTGGCCATCCAGCCGGTGGGGTTCCTGCTCTTCTTCATCGGCGCCCTCGCCGAGACGAACCGTGCGCCGTTTGACCTGCCCGAGGCAGAGCAGGAACTGATCGCCGGTTTCCACACGGAGTACGGCGGATTCAAGTTCGCGATGTTCTACGTCGGAGAGTACGTCGGCATTATCACGATGAGCCTGCTTGTCACCACGCTGTTCCTCGGTGGGTGGCACGGGCCGCTGCTGCCCGGTCCCCATTGGGTGGCGATCAAGACCTTCGCCTTCGTGTGTCTGTTCATCTGGATTCGGGCCACGATGCCGCGGGTGCGGCACGATCAGTTGATGGCCTTCGGCTGGAAAGTGCTGGTCCCACTCGGCCTGCTGAACGTGGTCGCCACGGCCGTGATAGTGGCGCTGGTGGGAGGGTAGCCGGTGCCGGGTCTGTTCAAGCAGTCCGTCGCGCTCCTGCGGGGCCTCCTGATCACCGGCAGGTACCTGTTCCGTCCTCCGGTGACCATCCTGTACCCGGAGGTCAAGACCCGGGTCGCGCCGCGGTTCAAAGGGCGGCACTGGCTGACGCGCTACGCCGACGGCATTGAGCGCTGCGTGGGGTGCGAACTCTGCGTGATAGTCTGCCCGGCCCAGGCCATCTACGTGAGGGCCGCGGAAAACTCGCCCGAACGCCAGGTCAGCAAGGGCGAGCGTCACGCCGACCAGTTCCAGATCAACATGCTGCGGTGCATTTTCTGCGGCTTCTGCGAGGAGGCATGTCCCACCGGATCCATCGTGTTGGGGCAGGACTACGAGCTGGCCGGCTACTCGCGCGCCTCGCTCATCTACACGAAGCCGATGCTGACCGAACCCTATCCCGGGGCCTCGGGCCGCGACCCCGGGCGGGAGGTGTAGCGGGCAGATGGAGTGGATCATCTTCGTCCCCGCCGCGGCGCTGGCCCTTGCCGGAGGAGTGGGCGTGATCGCCGCGCGCCAGCCCGTGCACAGCGCTATCGCGCTCCTGGTGGTCCTGGCCGCGCTGGCGGTCGCCTACCTGCTGCTGGCGGCGCAGTTCATCGCGGTGCTCCAGGTGATCATCTACGCCGGCGCGATCGTGGTGCTGTTCCTCTTCGTGATCATGCTGCTGCACGCCCGGTCGGGCGAGGGGCCAATTGAGAAGCTGCCGCGCCAGCGCGTTGCAGCGGCGGTCTTTGCGGCGCTGTTCCTGGCGGCGCTGATTGCCGGCAGCGTGGCGGCGACCAGGCCGCTGGCGCTTGCGCCCGAGGGGTTCGGCACGGCTCAGCAGGTGGGCGAGGTGCTGTTCGTGACCTACCTGCTGCCGTTCGAGCTGGCGTCCGTGATCCTGATGGTGGGCATCATAGCCGCGGTGGTCTTGGTCAAGCGCGGGCCGCCCGCCCGAGGGGAGGGGCGGTAGCCCGTGGTACCGGCCTCGGCCTACCTGGCACTGAGCGCGGTGCTCTTCACCATGGGCGTCGTGGGCGTGCTGGTCCGCCGCAACGCGCTGATCGTGTTCATGTCGATCGAGCTGATGCTGAACTCGGTGAACCTGGCCTTCATCGCGTTTGCCAGGCAGCACCTTGGGATTGACGGGCAGGTGATCGTGTTCTTCGTGCTGGTGGTGGCGGCGGTGGAGGTCGTGGTGGGTCTCGCGCTGATCGTGGACATCTTCCGGTCGCGGTCCACCGTGGACATTGACGACGTGGATCTGCTGCGGGGTTAGCCGATGAGCTTCGTGCCCTTGATTCTGGTGTGGCCGCTGCTGGGCTGGCTCATCAATGGGCTGGCCGGGCGACGGCTGCCACGCACGGCCTCGGGACTGATAGCGTGCGCGACGGTCGCGGCGAGCTTCGCCACCGCGGCGCTGGCCCTGACAGGATACCAGCAGACCCCGGTGGTCGTGCCGCTGTTCACGTGGCTGGGCGCGGGCGACCTGTGGGTCCAGGCCAGCCTGCAGGTGGATGCCCTCTCGCTCACCATGGCGCTGGTCGTGACCGGTGTCGGGTTCCTCATCCACGTCTACTCGATCGGCTACATGGCGCACGATCCTGACGTCTCCCGGTACTTCGCCTACCTCAACCTGTTCATCTTCGCCATGCTCCTGCTGGTAGTGGCCGGGAACCTGCTGGTGCTGTTCGTGGGCTGGGAGCTGGTGGGGGTGTGCTCCTACCTGCTGATCGGGTACTGGTTCGCGCGGCCTGCCGCCGCGGCAGCCGGCCGCAAGGCGTTCGTGGTCAACCGGATCGGCGACGCGGCGTTCCTGCTGGGGCTGTTCCTGCTCTTCACGGCGCTGGGCACGCTGGACATCTTAGAGATCCAAGGCCGCGTGGGCGAGTTGCCGGACGGAGTGCGGCTGGCGGCCGCACTGCTGTTGTTCGCAGGGGCCACCGGCAAGTCGGCGCAGCTTCCGCTGCACGTCTGGCTGCCCGACGCCATGGAGGGGCCAACCCCTGTCTCGGCACTGATACATGCCGCCACCATGGTGACCGCGGGTGTGTTCCTCGTCGCCCGGCTCGATCGCCTGTTCCTTTCATCGCCCACTGCCCTGACCGTGATCGCCATCATCGGCGCCCTCACCGCGTTCTACGCTGCTACGGTGGCGCTGCGGCAGCACGACCTCAAGCGCGTGCTGGCCTACTCCACGATCAGCCAGCTTGGCTACATGTTCGTGGCGATGGGCGCGATCGCGCCGGCGATCGGAATCTTCCACCTGGTGACGCACGCGTTCTTCAAGGCGCTGCTGTTCCTCTCCGCCGGCAGCGTGATGCACGCGATGCACGACGTGATTGACATTCGGCGGCTGGGCGGACTTGCCCGGCCGGTGCGGTGGACCGCCGCGGGATTCATCGTCGGCGGACTGGCGCTGGCAGGGATTCCACCGTTCGCCGGCTTCTTCAGCAAGGATCTGATCCTGGAGCACGCCTTCGCGCTGGGCATGGCCAGCGGCAACTACATCCCCTATGTACTCGGCCTGCTCACCGCGTTCGTGACCGCGGTCTACATCACACGGGCCGTGGCGCTCACCTTCTTTGGCGCCCCTGCAGAGGCAGGAGCCCATCCCCACGAATCCCCGCCGGTCATGCTATGGCCGATGGCCCTCCTGGCGGTTCTGTCGGTGGGCGGCGGTGCGCTGGGCGCGCATGCCGCCGGCGAGCCGCTGCTGCGCTTCCTGGCGCCCCTGCT